>NZ_CP037920.1:6687299-6815961 GCF_007748195.1 Gimesia aquarii | reverse complement strand
TTNATCGACAGCACATACAGGGCAGGTGCCTTCCTTTGGTGGGAGTAATTGCATCTCTTTAACCTTTCTAAACTGAGTTTAAAATGTTGTCTGGTAAACAGTCTTTTCCAAGACATTATTTGTAAATGAAAGGAGAAGAATTCACTTTGTCAGCGATCTCCTTTTCATGAATCAATTTTTCAGTCAACGCAATCGCTTCATCAAAACAAGTTCGTTGCTCTTTAAGAATTCGAAGTTTTTCTTCCAACTTTTCCTGAATGGACTGACCATCAAACATGGGATAATTGAGAATATAGAATTTATCTCCAAGTCCTTCGTGTCTGACTGTTCGACGTCGTCGTTGCCTCATCACCAGACGACAGTCACGACGATTCTGTCGTTCTTTGCGTTCCATATAGACGAATAACCACTCACTGAAATCTTCAATTGAATCGGGAGACATAGTTTTAGGAGTCACCAGAATGGCGAGTCCTTCATCCAGCGTCAGACGATCAACTTCTGAAACTAGAGAGATGTCTAGAACCCCAAATGGAACCGGAGCATCCATTTTTTTAGAACTAAAAAACATTGAATCACTACTCCTTTTATTCAAACATAAGAAAATTCAATGCGTGTGACTTTGGTCGAGGGAACGACACGCATCTTTTTACAAAACATGGCGACAAACTCTTCACCGGTCATTTCCGGAAAGCCTTCACGCATCGCTTCCCGATTTCCATAATCACGATCAAAAACCAGTTTGCTCAATGGTTCCTTGTAGACAGAAACAACACGGATCACACAAATGACTTCCCGTTTTTCCCCACGTTTCAGTCCCATGCATTTCACGCAGGCCTTCAGCAACGTGTCTGGCTGTAAATCGTGCCAACCGAGGCGACGGGTTACGTCTTTGCGTTTCATCCGGGTCTGAACGGTTGTGATCGAAAACGAAATCCCAGGTAAACGCCAGGCTTTGAGTTTCGCATTCGTAAATCGGTGATCGACACTCACGGCTCCCTTTTTAATCGCCAATTGACGTTTTGACTTCGTCAAATCGTAGTGAGGAATCGTTGATTGATTTTGAAACCAGTCTCTCATCAATCCGATGCGAGTTGCGAAATCATGTAGTACATCGAGAGACGTTTCCGGATCCACAAACATGTGGCACGCCTCGTTGTATCTCCAGTTTGGATTTCTGGCACAGCCTAACATCGGATCCACATAAACAGAATTCAAAGCAGGCTCGTCTGGGGTATTAAAAAAGTCGAGTTGAACTTGTGACATGAGATTCGCGTCCTAAGAAAACATGAGATCAGCGAGAGTTCCAAGTGCGATCAAGAGAAAGAGAAGTACCAGAATTGGAATTAACATTTCTTTGAATGGCGTTGGCCTATACACAGACCCGGAACTATTATTTAGGTCGTGTTTCTTTTTATTTTGTGACCACTTACGTTTTTGAACGCTTTCGATCTTTTCCAACGTTAATGCGTACTTGCAATGAACCTGTTGGTAGACGTAGGCTTGCCGTTTGTACTCAACGTTTTGAAATCCCTCAGTCATCTTTTGACTTTCGATTTCCAGATGTCGGGAAAATGCAATGAGATCTTTGACTTGGATAAAGACTTCACCTTCGGAAGATGTAATGGTTTTGATTTCTCCCGGATATTCCTTTTTGATGTTTAACGTGGCCATGAACTCTCCTAAATTAAAAAATCCAATTCGTATCGGTTGAAAAAGGATTCCGCGATCGCCATTCCGTCAGTGATCGCGGATTAAACTTCACCAGGCATTCCGGTTGCCTGGTCTCGAAGCGCCTCGAGCAATGCGACGCGATAGAAACCGGGTGAGCGATACACGTCCGGATTGTGGGCCAGTGCCCGGACGATGACCGGTTTACAATGAGTTCTCACAAAGTCGAGGAGCTCGTCTCGATTCAATCGGTCCAGCTGGGGGCCGTATTCACGCTCCAATTCTTGCTGGGCGTGTTGATTCGCTTTTCGTTTTGCCTCGCGTTCTGCCGTTTTCTGTGAAGCCTGGCTGCCTTGCTTTTGTGCTTCGGCCTGCCGTTGCTGTTTGAAAAATTCATCCGATTCCCGAGGCCAGCCTTGTGAGGGATCTTCACCGGGCAAGGCCTCACAAACCCGGTTTTTGATCGCGCCGGGACCATACGCGTCTGGCTTCGATCGCGCGTATTCAATCAGCAGCAGCACATCATCGAGTGAACAGCCACGGCCCAGGGCCGTTTCAATGGCTTTGGACGCGAGTCCCACACCCATCAAACGTAATTCTTTTTCCACCGCCACCCGCGCCGACGAAATCGCGACGAGCGCTTTATGGGAGGGTGGTGGATTAATATTAATTAATGGGTATAAGGAGGCCTGATCAATTTGATCAGGGGGGTGATCAGAATGATCACCCCCTACTTTAACGACTTGCGTCGATTCTGGGGGGGCGTCGTGATCAGGGGGGTGATCAAATTGATCACCCCCTACTTTAAGGACTTGCGACGATTTTTGGTCCAGATCAGGAGCTGGATTTTCGGATTCGTCGCCAGCGATTTCGTCCGGATCGAGCAATAACGGCTCACCATCGTTTACAACGGCATCAAGAATTGACCAGGCGATCTTATACGCATTGGGCTGCTGGCCGTAACTGGTGACGGCTTCGCGTTTGATTAAGAGATCGTATTTGATCAGATCGGCAACACCGCGTCGGACCGTCGGGACACTCATTCCTTCAAACTCGGCGATCTGGCGATACGAGAATGTGAAGTAATTTTCGTTGCGAGCGTTTTTCCATTGCCATGCATCAACGGCTCGGAGAACGCGCGTCATGCGATAATGGGGCAACAAGGGCGCGATCTCTCTCAAAATATGAATCTTGTTACCTCGTGTAAAATTGAGGCAACCTTGTTCTTTTTGATCCGTCATTTTTGAACGTCCTGTTCACATTACGCGACTTGTGGTTTCGGTTCCTCTTCCGTCGATTCATGATTCAGTTCATCGCGTACGATGGGAACATCTTCCGGCGCTTCGATTCCCACCCGCACGGCTCCCGGTCCGGTTTTTAATATTTGGATGTAAATGTCGTCACCAATTTTGATTTTTTCTTGCAGTTTGCGACTTAAAACTAACATGAGAGACTCCTTTCAAATGGTTGATAAAAATCATTTTCAAACAACTTCGATTCGTGAGAGCGGGACCGGCCATTTTTCGCCTTCAACAAAGACGGCCGCCACTTCGAGAAACGCGATCGCTTTCCATGTCGTGTTACTCAGTCCGTCCGGATCCGCGTTGAGATCGCGTCCCTCGGACCAATAAAAGACTTCCGTACCAGGGGGATGATGCGAGTTGAATTCCTGAACGGCTTTCAGAGCTTTTGCCCGTTTTTTTCTGTAAAATTCGATTGCGAGTAAATCAGCCATCGCATGACCTCATTCAGTAACCACAAATTTTTGAGCGCCCTCGACAAAATGCTGTTCTTCACAAGTCAGAATCGCCCAGCCATCAGGACTGTGTTCCTGATGAACGATGATGACAGCGGCTTCATGATTCACGGCTTTGATTTCGACTGTTTTCAGATCTTCAAGTTCTGTAAACATTTTTTCGTTTTCAAGATCTGTTTTCCGACAGAGCAAAACGTTGAATGTTTTCATGACTTCTCCTTTGAAAAAGAAACATACAAACGCAACACGCCCGCCGACCGAATCCTCGATCGACGGACTGTTAGTTAGGGACAACGTGCCTACGTTGGTTGAAACACGACGCGGCCACATGCAGGAAATTGATGAGCTAACCTGGTTAATACATGTGACAAAAAGCAGAACGGCTTTCGCGTCGTGATATCTCATTTCATGCTCCAAAAAGAGATAAGTTTGGTTTGGTAACATGTGGGAGAACATAGTTGCCGAGTACCTCACTCGCTTCACGGTCTTTTTGAGAGATCCGTTTGGCTTTGTAATGTTTGACAAACGTTTTTGATGTGGGTGAATGGCCGAGACGTTTACGGGCCGTATCGTCATTGAACTCTTCACAGATAATCGTTCCCGCCGTGGAACGCAGATGTTTGGTTACGATGCGATCTTCATCAGAAATCCCTGCCTCACGTTGGATACGCGCCATCGTATTGGAAAAATGTCCCAAAGACAGGGGCTCGCCGGTACGGCTATTTTTCCAGGGCAAAATGGGCTCTCCCTCAACCGTAGGAAGTTGTAAGAGAAATTCGACCACTTCGGACGATCCTAGAGGGATCCGCAAATAATTTTTTGTTTTATGAATTGAGGCAGGAAGCAAAAGTTCTCGCTGCTCAATCAGTACTTCGTCTGAAGGCCGTTCGATTTTGAGCAAGCTGCTTCGCCTCAAACCAGTCACGATTGCCAAAAGTAATGCTGCCCTCCAGAATTGCGCGGGAGAACAATCTGGTATGTTCGGTGTTTTGGCAAACGAAGCAGCGATGCTGAATTTTTCAATCTGCTCTTTTGTAACGACATGTGGTTCCGGTTCTTCCTCCGTCAGCTTGTTGATAAACGGGGGATGTTCCACGAAACCATAATTCGCTCGACCTGGTCCGCGTGCTTCTTTGGGGCCTGCTTTAGCAAAACAGGTGTTGAGCATTTTAATTTCATTATTGAGAGAAACGTTTTTGATTGGTTTCCCGCGCCAGGTATCTTTTTTGCGTAACCGCAAATATTCTTCGAGGTCGTAGTCAGTGATCTCACTTAATCTTTTTGTGGCGCAGTGACAGTATCTGGTAAATCGGTCCAGTGTGCGTCGTGTATTGTGAAAATGCACATCGGAACTGTTTCGAGTTTCCAATGTCTGCAAATACATGTCCCGATAAACAGACCAGAAAAGTTCTTCGTCTTGAAAATGCTGCACGGCTTCTCCTCTTCGAAAAGCAATTGCAGCGATGAATCAGTCTCCAACGCTTAGCCACACTCCGTCGCTAGTCATCGCTGTAACCAACCGGGCTCAAATGATCGGGCAAGCAGAAAAGAGAGGCGCGCAAAACTGCCCTTGGTGAGAGGTGGAGTCTCACCAAGGGCAGCCAGATATATACGCGCATCAGTGGGAAGCAGCGCATAAAAAACCCCGCATCTTCTGCCGGTCCAAACTCCTCTACATCATTAGGAGCTGGGCGGTTGGTCGAAAAGTTTCTCGATCACCACCCACGGCAAAAATGCGAGACGAATCACATTTCAGTGGTCAGCAAGCCAACAAGACTTGCGTGGTGATGTAGTAATAAATGGACGGGGACGATAATAACGGCTCAAAAAAGTTTGTCAACACGATCACCAATTTTTTCAGTTCGCTTTTGTGAAGGTGGTAGTTTGTTACAGAAGTAAACAGAGGGAGCCGATAGAAAAGAGTAGGCAGGCACTGACTAAAAAACGAACAGCCCTGAGTCGAAAGACCAGGGCTGCTCGCCAGTCTCATTACGATGGTTGGTCCAAAATTTACTACATCGAAATTTTTTGGGGCGTTACCGCGACCCACAACCATCATAACTCGAAAGCTAAAATATTTTTGTTACGAATTACGGAAAAACGGGCTCCTGAAAAGACAGGTATCTCTACCTAGAACTACAATAAAAATCCGTGTTCAGAAATGACTAGCCTGAGTTTTTCAGAACCAGATCATTTCAATTACCGTAAATCGTTACTACTTCAAGTGCCCAAGAGAGGACTCGAACCTCCACGGGGATTACCCCCACTAGCCCCTCAAGCTAGCGCGTCTGCCAATTCCGCCACTTGGGCCTGGTTTTAAGTGAGAGCAGATGGCCTATACAGATGGCCGAAAATGGTCTCAAAGTTGAGGATTTCCCAGTATAACAATCCCAGAATGCCCATCAAGGGAAGGGGATGGCAATCTGAGGGTTAAAAACCCGGGATTTTGTGAAAATGGACCTGCAATGGGTTTAAACTTCCCCTCCCGTAAAATCTGCATTTTTGTAAACTACCGACCGCTTTTTATAGCTGATTCCAGCAAATCTCAGTCTGGGACTGAGGATGGGTCATCTGTATCGCGTTGAATCTATTCGAACAAGGATGTCCGATGCCGTTTTCTACCCGATTGAACAACAAAACTCAGATGCGCTCGACTCTCATTGGAGTTGTGTTCGTTGCGAGTCTTTTCTTCTGTTCACAGTCCTTATTGGCTGACACAGGATCGCCGTCCACAGGTTCGCCTCTGCTTGATGATGCCAACTTGAATGCCGTACAGTTTCTGGGAACGAAAACGGGTTGGGCGGTCGGCGATCGAGGAGTCATTCGCAAAACCGAAGATGGTGGACGAACCTGGCAATTCGTTACCAGTCCCGTGCAATGTCCTCTCACGCATATCTGTTTTCTCACAAATCAGATTGGCTGGATCGCCGGTGGTGGCACTGCCGCCTATGGACATTTGAATCAGGGGGTGTTGCTATTTACTAAGGATGGTGGCAAAACCTGGAAGGAACTGGTTCAGAAACGCTTACCGCGATTGCACTATGTTCGTTTTTTCGGGATGAATGAAGGAGTCGTCGTTGGCGACACTTCTATTCAACATGCAAGTGGGGTCTTTAAGACCACGGACGGCGGTAAGAGTTGGGAAGATGTCACTGGTTACGAATCGGTCGGTTATCGTACCGCAGCATTTTTTGATGTGAATACAGGAGTCGTCGCAGGAACTCAGGGACGATTGACGTTAGTGGGTGGTGGTGCGGTTTTGCCACCTCGGTTTCCGCCTCAAGGTTTAAGAGGCATTCATGATGTGAAGCTCCCGATGACGGCAGCCGGCTGGATGGTCGGTGATGGGGCGCTGCTGCGAAAAAGTGAGAATCGGGGTTTGGTCTGGGAAATGCCCGAGACCGCTTTGCCTGATCAGCTCAAAGATTTTGTTGATTTTCGCGCTGTCGAGGTCCGGGGAAATCAGGTCTGGGTGGTCGGCGATCCGGGGACGGTGATCTGGCATTCTGCTGACAAAGGAAAAACATGGCAGCAACAATGGACGAACCAGAGTGCGCCACTGACAGCGATTCATTTTGTGGATGATCAAAACGGCTGTGCCGTTGGGACGCTCGGAACAATTTTATCAACAAACGATGGTGGTCTTACATGGCGTTCTAATCATGCCAGCCCGCGCCGTGTGGCTCTGATGTGTGTGCACGCCCAGCCCCAGCAAATTTCTTTTAACATGCTCAGCAAATACGCGGGGGATCAGGGGTATCGTAGTTTGGTCGTACTGCCCGTTCGCCGGGATTTGGGGCCCGATGGTCAACCACATCAGGATCTGGATTTGCGCCTGAATGAATCCGTCACCAGTGTTGGCGGTTCGATGGGAAAGCAGGACTGGCGGTTTCCCGTTCAGATTCCCGAACTCGAACAGAACGCCGATCGCTTGATTGAAGAATGGAACCGACATACGGAAGGCCGTTTGGCCTCTGTTACCTTAAGTCGGTTTGTCGCACAACTACGAACCTGGAGGCCCGATGTTTTAATCATTGATCAGCCTCGGGGAAAAGATGCAGCATCGACTCTGGTGAAAGATGCCGTGTTGCAAGCCGTGCGCTATGCCGCTGATTCGACCCGGTATATCGAGCACCGCGAGCAAGCGGGTCTTGCACCCTGGAAGGTCAAAAAAGTTTACCTGCGATTACCACCGGGAAGTTCCGGTCAGACTTCCGTCGAAGCGAATGAATATCTCGCTCGACTCGGGGTGACCGTTTCCACGGCTGCTTCCTCTGGCAAACAAATCCTCGGCAAAGGGATCGTCTCTGAGGAAGAACGCAGTGTCTACCGTTTGGTCGATGTGGAATCGGCTGATGACAAAACTAAAAAAATGGCGATTACCGGAGGAACTCTGTTTGCAGGAATCGGGATCGCCCCTGGTTCCGATGCACGCAGGCAACTGCTCCCGATTAATGGTGCCGATGAGGAACGAAATCGAAAGCTGGCCGAACGACAACGGAATATCAAGGCGTTCGCTGTGAAGTTAATCAGCGATCCGATCTTTTCTGCACAGCTGATGTCGCATTTAAAGACTATCACACAAGGTCTTTCCCGGCGACAGGCTGCGTTGCAGTTAGAGCAGTTGGCCCAACAATATATCGCCAATCATGATTTACAGAAAGCGGAATCGACGTATCAGGAACTGGTGGAACAATACCCGAAAGAGCCAGAAGCAGTACGTGCCATGTTATGGTTGTTTCAGCTTTGGTCGAGCGAAGAAGTCGCCTGGCAGAGAAGCCGCCAGGTGCCTGTGGAACGTTCCCGATCAACGAGCTCTCCTAACCAGAAATCCAATCAGGTTACGAATGCGGCTCGGTTTTCGGAGAAATTACCTTCCCCTTTATTGAGTACTGTGAAACAGATAGGACAACTCAATACAGGGGCGCCTCAGAATTGGCGTACTCAAACCGCAGAGAATTGGAAGAAGCAGGCACTCGCAGCCGAGCGTTGGTTTAAAAAACAGGCACCGGAATTTTACGAATCACCGGAAGTTCAGGTTCCCTTGGCGTCCCTCTATCGCTTAATCGGCTCGCATGGTAAGGCCGATGATATCTTTCGTGCTTTCCATAATCCTGCCACCAATGCGACATGGAAAAATATCGCGAGGGCAGAAAACTGGTTGCTGCATCCGGCAAGCAGCCCACCCCGTCCGGTTTACCTGTGTCGCTTTACGAAGTCGCGTCCAGTCTTGGATGGACTCCTCTCTGATGAATGCTGGCAGGAAGCAGATGAAATTCGTCTTTCAGCCAAGCCGTTGTCGAATCAAGAGAATCAGGCCGTATCAGATCGTGATCGTCTGAGCCAGCCTTTTGTGTTATTGTCTTACGATAAGGAGAATCTTTATATTGCCGCCAGCATTCCACTCAAAGCAGGTTTGGATTACCCGGAACCTCCCGACTCGGGGCGGACCTATGATGCTGATTTGAAATTACAAGATCGTCTCTCATTCGCGTTTGACATCGACCGAGATTACACAACCTATTATCAGCTGGAAGTTGATCATCGGGGCTGGACCAGCGATCGTTGCTGGATCGATCGAAGCTGGAATCCGCGTTGGTTTGTGTATCGTGAAAAAGACAAACAGTACTGGAGGACCGAAATCGCGATTCCTTTACAGGAGTTGGTTCCCTCTGCAAAGTTGAAACGGAAAACCTGGGGATTTTCTGTCGTGCGCATTCTACCCGCGGTGGGCTTGCAGGGGTGGAGTCATCCGCTTTCATCAGAGCCTCGCCCCGACACGTTTGGATTGATGCGCTTTGAATGATCGTTGATCTGGCTCCATTCCAACGGCTTTCTTGATTTCAGAGGCCATAATCATTTCCCTGATTGATTAGTTCTCTTATCATGGCTGCATCACAGCTTCTGATTGTCTACGCGACTTGAATACATTAAGCGTGGCTTGGAATCAGACGGGGTCAATTTTTTTAGAGCGAAAACGGTCGAAAGTTTTACAGGCAAATTATGGGTTTTATAATCGGCATGGACGAAGCAGGTTATGGACCCAATTTGGGTCCGCTTGTGATTACAGTTAGTTTATGGAAAGTGCCGGGAGATCCGCGCGAGTTTGATTTCTGGCAAGCTTTGCAGTCGTTCGTTTCTCAAACAAAACCAGCTAAAAACTCCGAGTTGTTACATGTTGCTGATTCGAAAGAGGTGCATTCTTCATCAGCCGGACTCGCTCCGTTGGAAAAGTCGATCTTTCCTTTTTTGCAACTGCTTAGTGGGGAAGAAAGAATTACTTCGCTGGATGGTCTGTGGCGGTTATTGGTTGATTCCGCAACTCATCTCGATGAAATTCAAAATCAACCTTGGAATCACAATAGCGATTTTTCAGTTCCAACAAGTGTTGATTTGGAAACGATTCAGCAATCTCATCAAAATTTGAAACAGGCATTCGATGCTGCGGGAATTGAGTTACAGGCATTTTGTTCCGAGATCGTACTTCCTGAACGTTTTAATCGTTGCTGTCGGGAATATGGTAGTAAAGGTGTATTGCTCACGCGATTGTGCATGCATTTGCTGACGCGCGTTTGGGACAGGGAATCAGCCGAACCAACCTTGATTATCGGTGACAAGCATGGCGGTCGGAATCGGTATGATGAGTATCTGGATGAAATTCTCGATGGCGAGATGATTTTTCGAGTCGAGGAATCAACGGCGAAGAGTGTCTACAAGATTGGGAATACCGAAGTTCGTTTTCAAACAAAAGCAGAAGCGCATTTTCCTGTGGCTGTCTCTTCGATGGTTTGCAAATATACGCGCGAAGTGATGATGGAATTGTTTAACCAATTCTGGTTGCAGCATGTTCCAGATTTAAAGCCAACTAAGGGCTATCCCGTTGATGCCCGTCGCTTTAAAAGCGAGATTGCGGATGCACAAGAGCGCCTTGAGATCTCCGATCAAATCCTTTGGCGCGGACAGTAAAAATTGCTGAAAAATGAGACCATTGCTAGTTTATTCTTCGACGGCTGTTTGTATCTCAGGTAGAAATCGGCTGGCTCCGATCCCGACAATAAAAACTGTTGTTGCGCCGATTAGCGTGTACCAGGGCCAGGCAACTTGTGTTTTCATCTCGAAAGCGACATACAAAACAACGATCAGACCGACCAAAAAACCGAGCAGTGCTGAAACCTGCGAAGCTTGTTTGCTGAATGTAGCGAGAAAGAAAATTCCTAGGATTAATCCGGTCGAGATTGCTGCGATCGAGAATACATTCCCGACCACGCTATCTGAGATCGATTGGCTTGCTATGCCAACGGTGATTTGTGCAACTCCAAACAGGGCAGTGAAAAGACGGCTGGTTTGAACTAATTCTTCAGGTTGTTTTTGGCTTGAGGTTAAGGGCAAATAAAAGTCATTGACCAGCGCACTCGTAGTGGAACTCAGAGAACTGGAGAGTGTCGACATTGCGGCCGCGAACACTGCCGCCAATGTGAGCCCCTTAATTCCTATTGGAAGATGATCAATGATGAACGAAGCGAAGACTTCATCCGATTTTCCGAACGGTGTTTGTGGTGGAAAGTTTGTATAAAAGGCGGCCAACGCGATCCCCAATAAGAGAAACAGGGCAAATTGCGCGAAGACGACAAAACCACTGATTCCCAGCGCTTTAGCGGCGTCGCGCTGACTGCGCGATCCCAGATAGCGTTGAATCATCAACTGGTCAGCGCCATGGGTGGCCATCGAAAGAAAGAGACCGCCGACCAGCCCGGCCCAGAAAGTGTACTTGTTGGCCAGATCCCAACTGAAATCGAACATCGTCAATTTATGATGTGTGATTGCGAATTGCCGATAATCGCTCCAGCCATTTGGCAATGATTCAATAATCACGGCAAATGCAAAAATCGCACCGGCGATATAGATCACGAATTGCAGGCAGTCGTTCCAGACAACGGATTTCATCCCACCCAGGCAAGTATAAATGATCGTGCCAATTCCAATGATGACAATACAGGTTGATAAAGGAATGCCAACGACTTTTTCCAGTACCAGCGCGGTCAGGTAAAGTCGTAAACCATCGGCGAGTGTACGCATTACGATAAAGGCAAGGGAGCTTACACGTTCGGTCGTTCCGCCGAATCGTTTCTTTAAGACTTCATAGGCAGAATAGATTTCTCCGCGAAAATAAAGTGGGAGCAAAAACACGATCACCAGAAATCTTCCTACAATAAAACCGAGTGCGAGTTGCAGGAATTGTAGATTTCCACCCGGTTCATAAGTGATTCCCGGAACACTGAGGAATGTGACTGTGCTGGTTTCGGTAGCAACAATGGATCCGAGGATGGCCCACCAGGGAAGTGTTTTCCCACCAAGCAAATAATCAGACAGATTTTTTTGTTTGCCTCCGACCCAGGAACCGAACAGGACCACACCGACCAGGTACAGGCCTAAGATAATCAGGTCGGTGGTTCCGATGGCAATATTCACAGTGGCCTTATCTGTTCAAATTCAGTGAGAAGTAGGCTTAGAGGAGATATCTAAAAATCAATGCAAGATTCGTGTTACAGATGCTTATCGTGAAACAAAATCTTGGATATTATACTAGCTGGCAGATAGAATTTTTGACAGGCTATTGAATATGTTAGATCGATTAACAACGGAACAAAGTAACCCGCATTCGGATCAGATTGATTCTATGAACAGTCTGGAAATTGTTCAGTTGATGAATTCAGAAGATGCGAAAATCACAGCAGCTGTTGAGAAAGAAGCAAAGACGATTGCAGCTGCCATTGATCTGATTGCAAATGCCTTTCTCAAAGGGGGCCGTCTGATTTATATGGGAGCGGGCACTTCCGGGAGGCTTGGCGTGCTGGACGCTAGTGAGTGCCCACCTACATTTAACAGTCCTCCTGAACTCGTGGTGGGGCTGATCGCCGGTGGTAAACCGGCTTTGACGAGTGCGATTGAAGGTGCCGAAGATCATCCCGAATTTGCGATCGCAGACCTGGATGAAATCGATCTCCATCAGAATGATGTCTTGGTAGGGATTGCGACCAGTGGGCGGACCCCTTATGTGATCGCGGGTTTAAAATACGCACAGGAACAGGGAGTCCAAACAATTGCAATAACGTGCAATCAGGAAAATCAACTGGCAGAGATTGCGAACTTAACCATCTGCCCGATAGTGGGGCCGGAAGTGATTACAGGTTCAACACGCTTGAAAGCCGGGACAGCCACTAAGATGGTGTTAAACATGTTAACGACGGGTGCGATGGTTCGTATCGGTAAAACGTATGGGAATTTGATGGTTGATTTGCGTGCGACGAATGAAAAACTCGTAGATCGGTCGATCCGCATACTGATGGCATTTACCAATTTGTCACGTGAAGAAGCGGAGCCGGTGCTTGCATCCTGTAAGGGAGAGTTAAAAACGGCGATTGTGCATGTGATGCGTGGGGTTTCACCAGAAACCGCGAGGGAGTTGCTCAAGCAGACCCAAGGTCATCTGCGGCAAGTGCTGGAAGAAACGGCTTAATTGATACGGAGCTTAGCAGGTTCCTCTTTCTCAGTAGAAAGCAACAAGTCATGACTTTGCAATCGAAACGACTGATTCTGGGGATTGATGGAGGTGGTTCCAAGACGCTGGCTTCTCTGGCAGTTTTTTCTTCCAGGAATGAATTTCAGGTTGTGGGACAGGGAAGAGCCGGTGCTTCCAATCTGAATGCAGTGGGTCTCAAAGTAGCGACGACTGAACTGGAACTGGCAATTGAGCGCGCGTTTGAATCTGCTAAAGTTCCACCTCGATGTGTTTCATACTTGTGTATGGGAATGTCGGGAGCAGGGCGAATCGAAGAAAAGGAAGCCTGGACAAGTTGGAATCAGGAAAACAGAATCGGTGACCGGATCAAGATTGTAACTGATGCAGAAACGGTATTAGCGGCAGGCACACCAGGGGGAGTTGGCATCAGTCTGATTGCGGGAACCGGTTCTCTGGCTTATGGGAAAAGTCAAACTAAAGATATTGCCCGTTCAGGAGGCTGGGGGTATCTTCTGGGAGATGAAGGTGGTGGATATCGAATTGCCATGACGGCGATTAACGCGATTTTAAAAGCCGTTGATGGGCGTGGATCAGAAACCGCGTTACAGGGTTCATTCCTGCAAACACTGGGATTGTCTAATCCGCAATCTTTGATCGGATTTGTGTATCGATCTGAAAACAATCGCAGCGAAATCGCCGCACTCTCAAAACTGGTCTTTGAGGCATCAAAAGCAGGAGATCCTGTTGCGCGTGCGATTTTGGATCAAGCGGTCGATGATCTGGCGCAACTCGTAAGCGCTGTGGTCTTTCGTCTCAATTTTTCAGGCGGTGGTTATACACTGGCGCTGACCGGAGGCACTTTGCTCCATCAGGAGAGTTATCGCGATTCATTATTGGAGCGATTGGCTCAATTAAATGTTGAGCCTATGTCTGTGGAATGTGTAGACGATCCCAGCCTGGGTGCTATTCGAATTGCTGCCGAGTTGTTAAATGGCTCAACGTGAGCATCGCATCAGAAATTATTCTGCCGGGAATTCGTGGGGGAATTGCAGGTGTTTGATTGAGTAAGGCGAGCATTGCTGTTTCCAGCCGCCATCGACGGTGATTGAAGTTCCTGTCAGATAGCTGGCATCTTCGCCGGCCAACATGGTAATGGTTTGCGCTATTTCACGAGGTTGTGCCCAGCGCCTTAACGGGATCATATCTTCTGAGACCTGGCGAATTTTAGCGCCTGTTGTTTGTTGATCATTGGTGGCAATGTCTTTTCCCATCGCGGTATCAATGGCTCCCGGATTGACACTGAGTGCGCGAATACCTGAGGGACCATATAATGTAGCGAGTTCATAAGTGAGAGAATCGAGGGCTCCTTTAGCGGCGACATATGCAGGGCTGATGCCAGCTGCCATTTGTGATTGAATGCTCGATACGTTAATGATGACTCCCCGTCCTGCCGGTTCCATATGAGCGGCGCACCACTTTGCCAGGAACGCAGGGGCAGTCAGACAGACTCTCAATGTTTTTTCCCAACTGGCCAGTTCAATGTTTCTGAGTGTCGTGATTTCGCGCCAGGCAGCATTATTAACGAGCACATCGATGCGGCCCCAGGTACTAATACACTGATCAACAGCAGACTGTGCATATTCAAGATCCGATAGATCACCGAGACAAGATAGGAACTCTCCTCCCGTTTTCTGAATCCGATTGGTGATCGGTTCTAATTCATCTGTGGGCAGTGCCAGTAACACACAATCGTAGCCTCGCTCGGCAAAGCAGACCGCTGTTTCTCCACCGATTCCTCCTGCTGCACCCGTAATCATGGCAACCGGTCGTTCATTCATAGTTTGTCCTCGCTTGTTCCGTCTCAAGAATAACCGCCAGCCATTCGTCTTTTTCGACATAAGGCAGCGTGCGAAGCCCGAGAATGACTCCTGTTTGACTTGCAATGACGCTTGTTTCTTCCTCACCCATGACAGAACAAATTGATCCCAGCACATCGCCGACTTGAACTTGATCCATCAATTCCACCCCAGGTTCAAAGAAGCCTGCGACCGGTGCATGATTTTGAAGCTGCAGGTGACCACTTTCTACGCGGTCATCTTCGATGTGATACAGAATAGGTTTTTGTTCAATAGAAATATCTAACATTCCCAGCTCTGACAAGACAGAGAGGCAGCCTGTGGCATAACCTTCGACTGCTTCAGGATTACAGCCACTGCCCCCTCCCCACTCAGCGTAGATGGCAGGAACAGCATGATCGCGGGCAGCAGACAGAGAGCGACCATCCAGATGCGCTGAAGTACCCCACACGACTGGCAGATTAAATGCGCGCGCCATCTGACGCTGCGTTTCCAGGATAGCCGGATCAGGGTGTAGCGTGTACCCGGAAAACGGTGCTAAATTTGAAAACAGGCCTCCTGTATGCAGATCAATCATATAGTCCGCGGCTTGAATCAACTGAGTGACTTTGTGAGCGATTTGTTGAGTGATCGATCCTTCGGGCGAACCGGGAAACGTTCTTGCCAGGTCGAGATCGTCCGGGCCACGTCGATTGATGCGCTCATAGGCGGGTTGGTTGACGACCGGAACCAGTGTCACAAGGCCCGAGAGTTTTTCAGGTAAAATTTGTGTTCGCAGTTGTCTGGCTGCAGCCATTGGCTCATATTCGTCACCGTGAATGCCTCCGAGAATCAGGACATGTTTTCCTGGTTGACTTCCTTCAATGGTGAACGACTCAATCAGTTTCTGATTCAACATTCAAGTTGATTCCTCAATGGTGATTGACGAGTTTAGTTTTGAAAACGTTCTCTATTCCGGGGAATTTGCGTTCCATTCGATTTTGGCGGAACTGCGTAATTTCTGAATCGTTTTGTTCCAGAGTGCTCGGGAGAGAAGTTGGAATATTTCGCCTCGTACATCTTCCAGACTGAATTGGCCAGGGTGTTTTTTATTAAGCGTCACGATGTGAACACCGAAAGGGCTCTGGAAGGGAACGCTTACGTCACCTTCTTTCAATGCGAATACCTGCTGTGTTAAAGCCAGTGGCATTTTACCACGATAAGCAGAAGTTACCAATTTTCCACCGTCGTTTTTACTTGGTGCCTCAGAGTGTTGAGCGGCTGCTTCCGCAAACGTGATTTTTTCAGCCAGGATTTGTTCACGAACGTCTGACAGTTTTTGTTTGGCCTGTTGGATCGTTTCCGGCTTCGCATTTGGAGGTAACTTTAACAGGATATGGCTGGCTTCAACGCGTGTTCCATCCAGTTCTGCCCGATGTTGGTCGAAGTATTCCTGAATTTTGGCAGGTGTGATTTCACGTTTTGCGTAAATATTCCATGACAGAGGAAGGGCAATCGCGGTGCGCAGTTTTTCAGGTGTGAACCCCATCTTGGTGAGAACCTGTTCGGGATTATCCCCTTTTTTACGGATCAATTTTTGTACCTTTAAAACACTTTCATCAAGCTGCTTTGGTGGGACCGTGATTTTTTGTTGAGCGAGAAAGTCTTGAATCAAACGTTGATCGACCAGACTTTCTAAAACTTGTTTTTTTGCAGATCGAGTGCCACCGGAGATGCCTCGGGAAAGATAAGCAAAATCCAGATCGGCCTGAGTAATCGCATGGCCATTAACCGTGACGAGCACTTTCTGGGAACCGTTTGTCTGTTTTTTCTTCTCGTCTGCAAACAGCGAGATGCTAGTGAGAGATGTGAACCACATAGCAATAATGCTGATATTCAGTATGATGCGAAGACGAATTGGCATTGTGATTGCTTCCTGCAATTAAGAATGAAACAAAGGATCAAATCGAGTAGTTTTTTGGGTAGAAGACGTTCATTGTAATTTGTCGAGATTACGATGTGGAGCTATTATGGCATTTCCTTCCCATACTGTCAGTGTGAATCAGCCTTGGAAAATAATGAATTTCAAAGTTGGTCTTACACAGGGAATTCTTTAGAATCGTGCCATTCGAGTACCAGAACATCTACGAAGTGATCGAAATCAGCATTTTACTATTTCCATTTTCTCATTTTCGAGTTCTATGAAGGGGACCAATCAATGTGGTCAATATTATTTGCACAAGAGAAGGACGTTATTGCTCCAGTAGATACCATGACGAGAGTAAATAATGTCTGGAAACAAGTTAACGAATTTCTGACTACCCAAGGTTTAAATCTAGCTCTCAATATTTTTGTGGCATTGCTGATCTTTTTCGTGGGGAAATGGATCGCCGGTCTGTTGACCCGTTTTTGCAGTCGGTTGATGCGGCAGGCAAAAGTGGACGAAACGTTAGCACGATTTCTGTCGAATATCATTAATGCCATTTTGCTCGTTGTGGTGATTCTGGCAGCACTTTCTCAGTTAGGTATCAACACGACGTCATTGGCGGCGATACTTGCTGCAGCAGGCTTTGCTGTGGGGATGGCATTGCAGGGAACGCTAGGTAGCTTTGCCTCCGGGGTGATGTTGATTCTCTTCAAACCATTTAAATTTGGCGATTTCATCGAAGCGGGTGGCACTTCTGGGGTTGTGGAAGAAATTCAAATTTTTTCGACGCATTTGCGGACTGTTGATAATATTGCGATTGTGGTTCCGAATGCCGAAATTACTAAGGGTATCATCAAGAACTATTCTAAAAAGGAAACCCGACGCATTGATCTGGTCATTGGTTGTGGATATGACGATGACTTGAGAGCGGTGAAATCATTTTTAGAGGAAGTCATTCGTAATGAAGGTCGTATTTTATCTGATCCGGAACCCGTTGTTGCCGTGAATGAATTAGGGGACAGCAGCGTCAATTTTGTGGTGCGTCCCTGGGTTAAGAATGCGGACTACTGGGATACCCGCTGGGATTTGATTGAGGCAATCAAACTGGGCTTTGACGAACGTGGATTTAATATTCCTTATCCAACACGCGATCTCCATGTTTACAACGAAGCATCAGCTGCGAGTTCCTAATTTTGAAGCTCTAACAATTAAAACAGGTAAAAACCTCGGGACGGGAGTTTCGAGGTTTTTTTACATGATGTTACCAGTTTGATTTCATAGTCAACTGACAGAATCAAGTGGGCTTTATCACTGATTGTCGTTTTAAAAAAATGTGTCTTAAAATCTGTCAGGTATCGACTTTCGAGCAACTACAGCAGGTTCTGATGAGTCCTAATCATTATAAACTTCATAAACTGTTCACTGTTCTGTTCTACTTCATCTTTTGCTTTGCACCCATTAATATCTAATATCACCTCCCTCATCTGGAGTCTGATTCGTATTAAGGGGGCTCGGTTTTTCTAAGTTTTAGTTGATCTGCGACAGAAAATCCGTTTCATAGTGATAATTCATATTCAATCTGAATTTGCCATAGAGAAGCCAAGTTTAGGAACCCGAGTTTCCGGTTTAAAATGACTCGATTTTGAATTATATACCTCCACGCATGTTCTCTAGGTGTGACCTATAGTTAAAAGGAACTCAATTCAAGATACATTGTTTTTTTAATTATTTTCGTCTTAAGTAGTTATCCTCTAAAGTTTTAATTTGTGCGACATATACCCGGTTGATCAATTAAGGTAGTTGCCAACTCAAGCAGGCCCGAGTTGTCTTCTATTTGGTCAACCGGGTCTATTCATTGGGAGCATAGGCATATTTTCCCTTCGAGTTTCATATATGAGACACATAGGTAATTTTATCAAAGATGAAAAAATGAATACCATAGACTGCCAGAGCGTTTGTAATTACACGAAAAATGCGTATTATATGAAATAACAATGACAGACTGGTACGGGCCTGAATTCGCTTTCGAGATGAAGTTCCATTGCTTTTTGGACTTATATAGCGATCTGCCGTTGTTCATTTCCTTTCTTTCAAATACGTAGAGCGACCATGCAATCCCCACACAGACCAAGCCTATTGAGAAAAATGAATGTTCGTAAGGTTTTGGAAGTTATCCAAAGTCAGGGAACATTAACACGTGCCGATGTAATGCGATGTTCTGGAATCAGTGCTCCCACGGTTTCTAAAGCCGTCAGCGCACTTCTTGATGCCGGCCTACTGGAGGAACGGGAGACGGCAGAGTTTTCTGTTGGTCGTCCTGGAAAACTACTGCAGCTTCCTCGTTTTAGTGCCCAGGTCATTGGTGTAGTGTTGGAGTGGGATTACTGTTCGGTGGTTGCTTCCGGCTTGGACGGCCATTTGCATGAGGAGAAACTAGATCGTTTCAAGACCCCGAAAACTTATGAGGAATTGATCGAAACGATTTCGAACAAAATCCTCAATCTGGTCGAAAAGCAAGAGATCCCAGCTTTGGGAGTGGGAATCACTGTTCCTGGTCTGGTCAACAGTAATGATGGTCGGATCTTTCTGGCATCAAACCTGCACATTGTGGACGGGCAGGCGCCTGCTGCTGATATCGCCAGTCGTACTAAAATGGAATGTGTTCTCGTTCAGAAATCGACGTCTCTAAGTCTTTCCGAAAAAACATACGGCTCAGGTCAGGATGTGGAAGATTTTATCAACCTGGATGTGACCTCCGGTTTCGGGATGGGTGTCTTCACTGGAGGACAGTTACTGGCAGGTCAACAGGGTCTGGCAGGTGAAATTGCGCATATCACAGTCGAACCTGTGGGTGGGCGCCTCTGTGGTTGTGGAAATGTGGGTTGCCTGGAGACTGTCGCAACCGATTTGGCTTTGACGTATTATGTTTCAAAACGAGTTGGTAAGGATCTTGATTTTGATACGATTTTAAAACTGGCGAAGCAGGGAGAACTCGATATCACCGAAGAACTGAATCGGACGATTGATTTTCTGGCGATTGGTGTCGCCGCGGCAATTAACATCTTTAACCCTACAAATATCTTTGTGACATCCAGATTGTTTGATCTTCAAAAAGATGCATTCAACACGTTGATTAAGAAAGCCAAAAATCGGGCATTGAAACCTTCATCGAATTCTTGCGAAATTGAGCGTTCCAAAGGCAACAAATATCTGGGAGCCGTGGCTGGAATTATTAATCATCTGGCGAATGGATTGGGGCCGCGCCTGACTTAGCTCAGATAAGAAAGCAGAAACATGCCACCTTCTGCAGATGAGATTGCTCGTGAATTCGTTCAAGAATCAATTCATTTACTTGAACAGTCACTCCACAAAATTCATCATTGTTTGGACCAGCTTAATTTCGATCAGCTCTGGTGGCGTCCTGAGCCGGAACTCAACAGTATTGGCAATTTGATGCTTCACTTATGTGGAAACTTAAATCAATGGGCCGTATGTGGAATCACCAAGTCAAAAGATGAGCGTCAGCGCGAGCAGGAATTCAGTGCGGATGCCAAACTCTCGCTGGAGGAGATCAGTGCGAAGCTGGATCAAACTGTAGCCCAGACTTGTGAGGCCATGCAGTCTCTCTCTTCTACTGCTTTGCTGGAGCGTCGCATCATTCAGGGATTTTCTGTGACGGTGATGGGGGCGATTTCACACACAGTTCCTCATTTCGTTGGGCACACGCATCAGATTATCTTCTTAACACGACTGCAAAAAGGGACAGAGTATCAGTTCGACTGGTCGCCTGATTCACTCCGGGAAGGTGTTCCCATCTAGAACGCGTCCACCTTTACTGGAGTGGCTTCTACCTATTATACTCGTCTCAACCATTGGCTCCTGGAGACAGGCTGGCGAAATATGTAGACGTACTGCTGTTGATAGAAGACATTAGACCAGAGGTGTTAGTGACATGTCCCGCAAGGCCAGGAGGTCTGATAAAAAATCTAACAGAGGGGCCTCTACTTCACAGAAGGAAGTAAAGACGCAGTTCGCTGCGAGTTCTACTCAGTCAGTCTCAGATACGTCCGACTTGGGTAGCAAGCGCATTTCAACTTCCGAAATCTTTTTTTTAACCGTTTTAGTTCTGTGGTCTTTTTTGGTTTCCTGTTTCCCACTGAGAAATATGGACATCTGGTGGCATTTGCGGACCGGTGAATTGATTTTAGAGCGTGGAACAGTCCCGTATTATGATTGGTTTACTTTTGTTGATTTTGATCGACCCTGGATTGATCTGCATTGGGGTTTTCAGCTTTTAGTGACCTGGCTCTATCGCTGGGGAGGCGTTGATTTATTAATTTTGACTAAGGCCTTCTGTTTAGCTTTGACGATTGGTATCGCCTGGTTCGCTTCAGGTAGATTCGTTCCCTCCTGGTTGAAATCCCTGCTGTGGATCTTACCTGTGATTTGTATTTCCGGCCGCTCGCTGGTTCGTCCGGAGATGTTGTCGTTAGTCTATCTCTCCTTTTGGATGTATGTCCTCAGTCGCGCTGCTGCTCAACCGAAACTAATCTGGCTGATACCCCTGATCACTTTATTCTGGGTCAACAGTCACGCGCTCTTTGTATTGGGATTGGTAATTAGCGTCTTGTTTGTCTTCGATCATTTGGTTCGTACTTGGGCGCAGGGGCGTTGGGGGTTGGATCTGCCGAGTACTGCGATTTCAGGTAAGACTTTTATCAGAGTTGGTGTATTTACGATTCTCGCCTGTTTCCTGAATCCCTATCTGGAACAGGGGGTTTTATTTCCCTTAACGCTGTATGAAAAGTTTTCCACCGATCAGGCATTTTATTCCATTCGCATTGGGGAATTTCAGCCACCGTTCGATTTCATCAGGAAAAATGGTTTGCGAAATCTGTATCTGATTTCACAAGTCGTTTTAGCTGTGTTGACATTGGCCAGTTTTTTTCCGTTGTTGGTAAAAAAGCGAGTGAATCTCTTCCGCATTCTGTTATTCATCGCGTTTACACATCTGGCATGGAAGGCGTCGCGAAATACAGGTGTGTTTTCATTTATTTCCGGTATTATTCTAGCCGACAACATCTCTGATTGGATCCGTTTGTCAATTGCTCAATCTTCTGTGACGAAGTCCGAAACTGCCAGTCATGCTGCTGCAAATAAGGGGGGGCTTTCCCCAGGCAAAGCGCGTTGGCAGATCGTATCAGCCTGCATGTTTCTCTTCCTGATCGGAAGTTTATGTTTGGGTTACTGGAATCGTTGGGCAGGTGAGGGGAGAGTTCTGGGTTTAGGTGAGCAGGCAGCATGGTATGCGCATGCCGCTTCAAAATTTGCAGGACAACCTGGGATGCCCCATCGTGCTTTTATTTCGAATATGGGACAAGCGGCCGTCTATATTTTTCATAATGGTCCGGAGAAGAAAGTCTTTTTCGATGGACGTCTGGAAGTGAATACCAAAGAGACCTTTCAATTGTATGAAGAAATCAAGCAACTGATGTCTGCGGGAAAGGCTGACTGGGCGTATTTACTGATGGATGAAAAAGGACAACTTCCCATCGTCATTCTGGATAGTCGTTATTCACGAAACGAAATTCGAGGCATGGGCGCGAATCCTGGATGGCGTCTGGTGTTTGCGGATCAGGCTGCCGCTGTGTTTCTTGATAATAAAACTGCGGATCGTCTGCAGTTACCGGAGGCCGATCCCACACCTCTATTTCAGCCACCTGGCATGCAAATCCGTCAATGAGTTTTTCTATTGTCCGTTTGCTGGTTCCCAAATCAGTCTAAATTAGGACTCTACAGAGAGCTTTCACTTGCAAAATCGTAACCTGCAGTGGACAGTAGAGAAACTCGATTTGAGTTCCTCTGTCTGTTGCTGATTGTGGCAGACAATTTTTTTCTATATTCGAACGAAGGGAAACACCATGAGTTATTCTCTGATCAGAAAAAAACTGATCTGTGTGATGGCATTGATTTTGCTTTCACAAGCATTCAATGTGGCACAGGCACAGGAAGCACAACAACAAACACACAAGACCCCGCTTGCAAAGTTAGATCTGAAGTCTGGAGATTCCATTGTCTTTCTGGGAGACAGTATCACACATCAATGTCTCTATACCCAGTATGTGGAAGACTTTTTCTATACACGATATCCCCAGATGCGTTTGAAGTTTCATAACGCCGGAGTGGGAGGAGCCAAAGCCTGGGATGCGCTAGCTCGGTTCGATCGTGATGTTGCTGCCTACAAACCAAAGTATGTGACTATTTTACTGGGAATGAATGACGGTCAGTATCAACCCTTCAATGAGGCCATTTTCCAGACCTATTACAAAGATATGAAGGAGCTGATCACAAAAATCGAATCGATTGGTGCGAGACCGATTTTGATGACTCCAACCATGTTTGATGCACGGGCCGCGCGACTGGGGAAAAGAAAGCGGAATCCGGCAAGTGTCGAATTATATAACTCAGTATTAGCCTACTATGGTACCTGGTTGCGAGAGGTGGCAGCCGAATCGGGCTTTGGTTTTGTTGACATGTATAGCCCGCTGAATAACATCACGCTGATAGCGCGCCAGAAGGACCCCACTTTTACAATCATAAAAGACTCAGTGCATCCTGATCCACCAGGGCAGGTTGTGATGGCTTATGCTCTGCTGTCAGACATGAACGTACAACGACAAGTGTCTCGAATTAACATCAGTAAAAAAGCCAATGGTGAGCCAACAGCCACTGCCAGAGGTGGCAAACTCACCGATCTGAAGTTTAACAAAGATGGTGTCGCCTTCACCTGGCTGTCGAAGAGCCTGCCCTGGGTTGTTCCAGCAGAGGCGCAACTGGGGGCCGAGTTAACGAAGCTCGGCCATCGGATGAGCCAGGAATCATTATCGATTCATAATCTCCCTGCGGGCCGTTATGAGCTTTCGATTGATGGTCAAGTAGTGGGGCAGTACTCGAACATCGCATTAGCACGTCATATCGAGTTGCAAAGTAACTCGAAAACTCCGCAGTACCAACAGGCAATGGAAGTGGCGTTGTTGAATAAAGAACGAAACGATGGCCCTGTTAAGAACAAACGCAACAGTTGGCGCGCGTTTCAGGCGTATGCACGTATCAAGCGAGAACTGGATACTCAGACCGGTAAGAAGGATGAGCAGAAATCAGCTCGACTGAAAAAACTGGAAATGCAGCTTAAAAGTCAGGAAAAAACGATTCAAGAAAGCGAGGCTGCCAGCCGGGCATTAGAGGATAAAATCTTCAAGGCCAATCAGCCGGTCGCTCGCAAGTATGTTTTGAAAAAAGTAGTCGCTCAAAAGAAGAAAAAATGATTCTGATGAGGACCAAGCTACAGATACTTTAAGAAAACGATCACAGCCTGAAGTCGATGCACTTCAGGCTGTTTTTTATTAGAGCTGACCTCTTGCACACGGCAACAGTGCGACTTTGGGCGTTTGCTTTCTGACCAGTGAGATCAGAGTAAGAATACGAAGGTCAATACCACTGAGAGTGGCAGCAAAACCGCACAGCTATAGGCCATAAATCCAAAAAAGCTGGGCATGCGAATGTTATTCTTTTCGGCAATGGCTTTGACCATGAAGTTGGGCCCATTGCCGATATAAGTCATCGCTCCCATAAACACCGCTCCCAAACTGATGGCAACCAGTGAGACTTCATTGACTCCCGCGACAGCTGCTCCGTTTGTGCCAGCGGCTTTCGCCGTTTCAAAGAAGACGACATAAGTGGGGGCATTATCGAGAAAGCTGGAGAGAATACCAGTCGCCCAATAAAATTTCCAGGGAGAATCAATTCCTAATGAAGCACCATTGACATTCAGAATTTGCACCGGAGCCTGCATACAAATAAAGATGCCGACAAACAGGGCTGCGACTTCCAAAATCGCATCGTAATTGAAGGAGTTTTGTTCGCGTATACTTTTTGAAGTCGTTACGAGTGAAACTCCTGCAAGCACAAACATGCAGACTTCGCGAAAGAAATGCGGAGCGTGCCACTCTGTGCCGGGGACAGGCTTGGAGGGATCAAACAGCGCGACACAGAAGATCACCAGGAGCAACCAGAGGAAGTTAATACTTCCTCTCAGCGAAAATGGTTCAACTGTCTCAGGTACTGCTTCGACTTTTTCCTTATTCTCTTTTTTGTAGCGGACTGTATCGAACAGAAAATAAATCACCAGTAGAGCAAGGTTCATCGCTAGCCACATAGGCCAGAGTGAAAGCGTCCAGGTAAAAGGCACTCCTCTGAGAAAACCCAGGAATAATGGCGGGTCGCCAATGGGTAGCAAGCAACCGCCCGTATTACAAACGACAAAAATAAAGAAGATGACTGTATGCGCAACGTAATCGCGTTTTTCATTCGCTTTTAACAGTGGGCGGATGAGTAACATGGCAGCGCCCGTGGTTCCAATAAAACTGGCAATGGCGCCGCCGATAGCAATGATACCTGTATTCAAGGCAGGGCGGCCTACAAGATGACCATTAAAGGCAATACCTCCACTGATCACATACAGACTAAACAATAGTGCAATAAACGGGACGTATTCGACGAGTAGGGCATTTTTAAGAACCACGATGGCTGCTGGAATACCAGGCTCTGATAATTCGTGTGTCCCGTGGTCAACCACTCCATGACCGTATAGGAAGGTATAGTAGAGTAAGGTAACTAACCCCAGGCTGACGGCAACCAGCAAGCGGTTTTTATTATGCTCCCACCATTCTTCTGTCTTATGAATTAATGGTAGAAAGGCAATACATAACAGCAGAGCAGCAAAGGGAATCACGCTGTAAAAAGCAGGTGGTTCAGCAGTTGCATGATGATCGTCGTGAGGCGCTTCTGTTGTTGATGCTAAGTAGGTTGCTTCCAGTTGCGCGTGTTTACCAGCGATTAAGTTCATCTCAATCGCCCTCCGTATTTTAAGGGGATTATTGTTATCAGTTTAAAATCCGGAATCCGTTTCCGGTTTATATTGTGTGAATAAGACTGAGCCTTATTCGTAGTTGTTTTATAAAATCGTGGATTATGGCATGATCAGTGACAGTGTACAATCTCCAGATCAGCGTGATTTTAGATTGTGTTTATGATTTTACAGGTTCCTGGCGACGTTCTTCTAACGGGGCCGAGCTGTCCTTCGTCTCTGCGAGATACTGTTTAACCAATTCGGCAGTATGAGTACTCTCCAGAAGCTCCAGTGTGATTAAGGTTTTCCCCAGAGCGATTGGTGGTTCGATCTGTAAAGCAAGGAGATAAGCAACCTGCTCTTGAGTCAGTAATTTTTGCTGAATTGTAATTTCACCAAATCGTTGGCCATTTTCTTTTTGTGTCTCAAGAATTTGGGCTACTTCTTCAGCCGTTAGTAACTTTTCTGCAATAGCAAGTTCACCAAGCTTAACGAGCGGTCCTTGTTTAGGGCATTTCAGGAGCGCTTTGGAAATTGTGGGAATATCGAAAATTTTCTTAGTGACCAGCCAGCGACTAAACCGGGAACGCTTGACCAATTGCTGAAGTTCCCGATCTGCTTTTCGGATGATAGAACGGATATGTACCTGGTTTCTTCCATTGGCTTTGGATTCGTACATTGCTTCGTCTGCTTCGGCGATCAGTCGTTCTTCCAAGCCTGCTGTGTTACGGCTCGGGATTCCGACAACGGCACCCAAACTGGCAGTGACCGGTACTCGTTTTCCTTCAAATTCGATCACCTCGTTTTCGATGAGAGCACGCAGTCTCTCTGCCAATTCCTGAATACCAGTTTCAGTAGGACTACTGACCATCACCACAAATTCTTCACCACCATAACGGCAAAAGACATCAGAACGGCGTGTTGACTCATTGGCAATTTTAGCAACGCGCTGCAATACCAGGTCACCAAACTGGTGGCCATATGTGTCATTTAATTGTTTAAAATGATCGATGTCCGCAAAGACAATTCCGATTGGAGTTGCAGTACGTGCACAATTATAAATTTCCTTTTCGAAAGCTTCATTGAAAAAGCTTCGATTATATACTTTTGTCAGCGGATCATGGACTGCTTTACTCTGTAACTGCTTATTTTCTGTTTCCAGTTGTACTTTTTGTTCTTCGATAACTGCCTGACGCGCAGAGGCCTGGGTAGAATCAACCTGAGCCTTCATAGTCAATCGGACTAATTGTTCGTTAGCGGTAGCCATAATTTCGTAGGGTGATCCGATATCGTCCATATTGACCTGGAACACTTGAGCGGCTTCTTCAAAACGTGCCTGGACACTTTCAAGGAAACCGTGCAGATCATTGTGGGGCATCTCAAAGAATTCAGTAGTAAGATCTTGAAGACGCTGCAAGGCGAGTCCACTGTTGGGAGAACAGAAATAGTCGCCGATGGCAGCTGAGGTGGCGATGGTAATGATCGCATTAAATTCAGGATGCGATTTGAGCTCCTGCAGTTCTTCAAAAGTATCATGGTGATGTTGAATGGCAGTTTTGAACTGTTCTGACATCTGCCAACGTTCCATCATTTTTACGCCGACTTCAGCATGATTGATGCCCAGGATCTCTGTTTCAAGTTCTGCGGTGTCTCTTTGTTGTTCTTCGGCCTGTTCCAATACATTTACAAGCTCATCAGGAATGGATCTCAACATGGCGAGATGGCCGATGTCCTGGAGCAAACCGATCAGGAAACTATCATGTTGCAATTCATTTCCCAGTTTCGCAGCTAATAATTCTGCTGCCGCCGATTGGATAATAGACTGCTTCCAGTAGGAATCGAACCGCGGTTTGAGCGGACCTTCAGTGATCGCGGATTCAGAGAGAGAAAAGCTCAATGCGAGCGAGGTGACGACCATTGTTCCCAAGAGAGGAACTGCGCGCTCAATACCTTTGCACTCAGATCTTAAGCTAAAAAATGAAGAATTACTGGCTTTCAAAATTTTTGCAGTGATTGCAGGATCCGCTTTGATTGTCTCAATCACATCTTTGATATCGGTATCAGAATCTTTCGAAAGTTCCAATAATTTTACAGCGACCGCAGGTAGTGTCGGTAATTGATCTGAAGACCAAATTTTTTCAGGAGAAATCATTATCTAAAACCTTTTTGGCAATGCAATTCAATGAAAAATGTGGTCGTTTTCAGAACAAGAATCATTCTAGCTGGCTCTGGATTTCTGAGAGCAGATTAGAAGTGATGCTACTTCTGATCAATCACTGCATCCCTGAATGACATTATGCGTTTGATGTAACCCAACGTTCCAACTTGCTTTTCAAACTGTCTGGTGTAAACGGTTTGACAAGATAGTCAGAGACACCAGCCTGAATCGCGGTGACAACGCGTGCACGTTCTGCTTCGGTTGTAATCATGATCACAGGAATGTCTTTATTACGCTGGCGGATTTCTTTCAGAAGTTGAAGTCCATCCATATTTGGCATGTTCCAGTCGCTGAGTACGATATCGAATGTGGAAGCTTCAAAGCATTCTAATGCTTGAACTCCATCTTCTGCTTCTGTCACATCTTCAATGTTCAATTTCAACAAGCAACGCTTTTGAATCGTTCTCATTGTTCCAGAGTCATCAACAAGTAAAACTTTCATTGGAATGGCCTTTATTTTTTAAGTCGGTTAGTCTTTCAAAACAAGTTAGTGTGGAATCAGCGTTTTATTTATCTGAAAACCCTGCTTCAATAGTGAATGTTCCAATCTCGGAATCGAATGCAATACAAATGGGGATTACATTAGAAGGGTAATGTACCGTGTGTCCAATTCCGGTGATAATATTGGGGATACTGATTGATGCTTCCAGATGCTCAAGTTGAGCTTTTGCTGACCCTGCAATCATGTTCGCTAATTCGCAAACTGCATCGCAGACCTCATCGTTAATTTCGTCTGTTGAAATTCCAACGAGTCGATCTAATACTCCAATGCCAACACTTTTAGATAAACTCAGAACGAGAGTTCCGGCTGCTTTTCCCGAAATTCCAATCACTGCGCTTAGCTCGTGTTGAGGGATGTGATCTGCTTTTAAACTCAATCCTGTCCGCTTTGGTGTGCATTCCAGCATCATTTCAAAAACAGATACTGTTGAGCTGATGATCGGGTTCACAAACTCAGCTGTCAGTTCCGATTTACCTGTAGCAGTTGATGTCATTATCGCGTTCCTGTTTCCTGAGAATCGTTCAAGTTCTATAAATCGATTCTTGTCGGGTAATTCGAGAAAATTATGTTACTTTTTGAATTCTGATGTTGATGACTGAAATCAACACCTTTTTTGAAAAGCCGAATATGCGTTTTCAAATTGTTGTGCATTTAGAACATAGATCACGAAAAATTGGATGTGACAAAATATCAACACGATACTGCTAAGAAAAATTGCTCCCTTGCTGGAAGATTGCCATGTATTCCGAATTTGAGGAATGTAGTGGAGGTATTACTCTTCAGGGATAGTAAGAAATGCCTCCGACATGACAATAACTATTAAGGAGAAGTGAATGACTGTCAGCCGAAAGGAATGCGTGATAAACCTCCATTTTGTAGTGGAATCAAAGAGTTATCTGTTTCTTTGTTGAGAGTATTTTAAATGAGATAAACAGCTCTGAATATCGAGATAAGCGTTTTCATTTTAATTACTCTTTTGAACCAATGGCGCTATAGTGTTAGAGAAAATCGAATTTGACAATAATCAGAACTTGCTGTTGAGTAATTGATTCCAGATGGTTTACTATTGGTATACGTGAGTTATAGGTAATGATTCATTTTTACAGCTTTGCACCTCTGCTTTTGATCGATCCGAAAACACATTAGCCCTTTCATGCTGAACGATTCAACATTTCTCATCGTGAAGTCAGAGGATTACGTTCAGTTTGATAGTAATTCATGCTGATATAATTAGTAGTTTCACCTTATCAAAAAAAATGAGTTGAAAACCTATGACGCAAACACATCAAGCGGATGATTTTGAGTTTGCACAAGAGGTTAGAAAAACTTGTCATCAGTTAAATAATTTTTTGACAGTATTGCGGTGTCAGCATGATTACCTGGGGGTATTACCCTCAGCAGAAATCAAAGCGGAACTGGTTAGTGTATTAAAAGATCTAGATCCTTTAGTGGAATCGGCAGCAAGTCAAATTCGTGAACTCTCTACGAAATGTAACACTCTATTAGAAGGAACTCAGAAACAATAAAAGCGGAATGTAGATTGAACCATTAGTTAATTGATGTCTATAAATTCTCTTCACAATTTTTATCGGGGGCCATAATGCTTACTTCGACTGACCTAATACGTGTTGTTTTGGTAGATGACCATTTAATGCTTGTAGATTCGTTGGTTTCACGCTTTCAGAACGACTCAGGAATTGAAGTCGTAGGATCGGCAGCGAATGCTGATGAGGGACTAGCTCTGGTTCTGGAAACTCAGCCAGATGTTGTCATCTTGGATGTTGAGTTACCAGGTCGTGGCTCTTTTGATATTGCCGAAGAAATTTCGACAAGATTAAAAAACACAAAAATGATTTTCCTCACAGGCTATCTTTCTGATATTTTCATTGACTTGGCTTTAAGGGTCAACGCGGTAGGCTATCTATTAAAAGGTGAACCAATTGAGTCTTTGATTCATGCAATCAAGAAAGCTGCTCGCGGCGAATATTGCTTTTCGCAGCCCGTACAGGAACGGCTGATCTTTGATCACAAAAAGAATTGCTACTCAATTCAATCAGAGAGCATGCTTACATCTCTGACATCCCGTCAAATCGAAGTACTCAGACATTTGGCGCGAGGGAAGAGTGTCAAAGAAGTCGCTCGCTCCATGCATCTCTCTGAGAAATCCATTGATAGTCACAAATATCGTATCATGCATAAACTGGGAATACATGATCGAGTTGAATTGGCCCGGTATTCGATTCGAGAAGGTTTGACACTACCGTAACCCAGCGAACGCACGATTCGTCTCAGGAATGAATCGTGCCACGTTGTTGAATGAGGTGGTCAATTGATTCGAGTTGTGAAGATGTTAGCTCAAAATTCATTGCTTGTGCATTTTCTTCGATTTGCTCAGGTCGCTTTGCGCCACATAACGCACACGTGATGCCCGTCTGCTGAATCGTCCAACTGATTACAATTTGAGCGATTGTGCGTTGATACTCTTCTGCTAATATTTTCAATTGGTCGAGAAAGTCCTGATTCTTTTCCCATTCTTCTCCATGAAACATAGGATATTTTCGTCTGCCATCTTCGGGAGCGAACTGATAATCGCGTGGGAGTTTGCCAGCGAGTAGTCCTTTCATGAGAGGCCAATAAACCATGACAGAAACATCGTTCTCGATGCACCAGGGCAAACGGTCTTGTTCAATATCGCGCTGTAACATGTTGTAGCGCGGTTGATAGGCAGAGATCGGACAGACAGCAGCAAATTCCTGAAGCTGTTCCAGCGTAAAATTTGAAACCCCAACAGACAGAATTTTTCCGGCCTCCAGTAATTCTTTGAACGCACCCGCTGATTCACTTACTGGAATTTCAGGATCGGGACCATGTAAGTAGTAAAGTTCCACTCGGTCTGTCTGCAGTCGCTTCAGACTTTCATCACATTCCTGTTTGATTCGTGCTGGTGATGCATCTCGTATTTGCTTTCTGTCAGCCCAATGGATGCCACCTTTAGTAGCGATTACAATCTGGTCTCGTTTATCTCCTAGTGCTTTTGCTATCAATTGCTCACTTTCTCCATCATAGCCGTAGCAATAAGCGGTATCAAAAAAATTGATGCCGGAATCAAGGGCCGCATTTAACGTCGCCAGACTTGCCTGTTCGGTGACATCAACGCTTGTGACTCCGGAAATCGGCCAGCACCCCATCGCGATGGGGGTAATTTGAATCTCCGTCTTTCCAATATTTCGCAAGGGGGGCATTCCATTCATTCCTGTAAAAGTTCAAACGTGAGATTTGTGTCTGATGACCGCGGGATGGTGATTCAGCCTGAAATCAATTAAACTGTATTGAATTGATTTCAATGAATATCATAGAGTTTACAGAAAACAAAAGAAGGCAAATTGAGATTATGTGTGCACGATTTTTCTTATTTTCGCCTGATGAAGAGATCATGAAATTATTCCAGATGGTACGATTTCCACGGATCTCTCCTCGTTTTAATATTGCTCCTTCACAGCCGGTTTTAGCAATCACCAACAGCCGGAATGGTTTTCAAGTAAACCATTTTCAGTGGGGTTTGATCCCCGGCTGGTCAAAAGATCCCGCCTCAGGACAGGCGATGATCAATGCGCGTTCGGAAACCGCTGCAACAAAACCGAGTTTCAAAGGCGCGTTTCGCTATCGCAGATGTCTCATTCCCGCGAATGGCTTTTACGAATGGAAGAGTGCGGGAAATCGTTCGAAACAGGCGATGTGTGTACGTTTGAAAGAGTCGCCTTTGTTTGCGATGGCTGGATTATGGGAGCAATGGCAGGGGCCCGATGGTACTGAATTAGGGACCTGCTCTGTGTTAACGACTGCGGCGAATACATTGTTAGAATCAATTCATCCCCGCATGCCCGTGATTCTGGAGCCAAATCAATTTAATCGTTGGCTGGGTTCAGAACGCACGCCCATTCCGCAGTTGGAGAGTTTGCTGCAGACTTTTCCAGCAGAGGAAATGGAGGCGTTTCCAGTCAGTTCCTATGTGAATAAAGTGGCCCATGATTCTCCTGAATGTATTGCACCGATCCAGGAACAGAAAACGTTGTTTTAGTTTTTGTTTTCTGGTGGAGGGAAGAGCGAAAGAACGGGTTCGATCTCTTCAAGATGTGCAAACAGGTAGTCAGGCTCGCAATCTCTGAGTTCCTCCAGTGAATAAACGCCCGTGGCGACAGCGATGACATTAGCCCCAATTGCGCGAGCACAGTGAATATCGCTGGGAGTATCTCCGATGACCCAAATCGAAGCAGCTTCGAGTAATTCTGGAGCATGACGTTCTTGAATCTGGTTCAATGCTACATGAGCGACGTCGTTTCGGTCTGAATGATGATCACCATAGGCACCAAACTCAAAAAAGTGGTCCAGATCGTAGTGTTCCAGCTTTTGACGAGCTCCATGTTCAAAATTGCCAGTCAGCAGACCCAGGTCGACATGCGCGTGTTGGGAGAGCGCTTCCAGAATGGATTTGATTCCTGGCAGCACGCGCCCTCGTTTCTCTTTTAGTTTTTCTGCAAGCAGATTCAGATACCCTGTTTCAAATCGTTTTCGATTCTCGCTGGTATTGGGAATATTAAAATACTTGAACAGATCCGTCATGATGGCATGATCGGTTCTCCCTGCGGTGGGAATCCCTTCAACGGGAGCGGAGACCTGAAACTCTTCTTCCAGCATATGCAAGATCGAGCGTTGGCCGGCTCCACCGGTATCGATCAATGTTCCATCAATATCAAACAAGCAGATGTGCATTTCGTATCGTCTTCTAAGGTAAGGGGAGTGTCTGTGAGTAACACTCTATTCTATACACCTTGCATGACTTCGGAAATGCGGTTTGTGGATGTAGGAGCGCCTTTTATTTCAAGGTTTGCACTTTTGATCACGCTCGAGTCTATTTCTTCCAGACTTTGCTCATATCCTGCCAGGAGTGCTAGATCACAAATCTGATTGATTTTTTGTGGCGTTCCTTCTGCCGTTTTCTGAATTTCTTCGAATGCGTCATCAGTAAACACAGACTTTGAACAACCTGATTGACTCAGACGATGAACGATATAGTTTTGGGTCGTTTCCAGGTCGAATGGCGCGAGTTCGATGGCGAGATCTGATAAATGAGATACGTTGGCTGCCTGTCCGGAGTTCAAATTTTCAAAGGTCGTCACAATAGATAACGAAGGGTATTCCTGGTTTCCGGAATGCAGTAACCGTTCAATCGACTTGAGACACTCAGCATGACTTTTATCCACATGATCCAGGAGCAAGATGACGCGGCTTTGAGTCAATTGGAGACCAGTGAGATAATCGGCCAGGGATCGCCAAAGTTGAGGCAGTGCGGTCGTGTGAGCTGGCCCCAGACGTAACTGGGCACAGACCTGCCACAGAAATTCCTCTTCTGTTAAGCCAAGGAGATCAATGTATTCACAGCGATGCGGGCTGCGTTTCAATAAATACTGAAGTACTTTCAGGGTGAGTGTTTTACCTGTGCCCGAAGGACCTGTAAAGACAGCGCCTTTTTTTTGTTCTTCAGCGACAAATAAAAGCCGTGCGAGCGCCTCTTCGTGGAGCTCGCTTTCGAAAAAATATTCCAGATCCAGTCGTTGATTGAAGGGAGCTTGTGTGAAATTCCAGAAATCGCAATACATAATTCTTTTTGACCTGTTGAATTTTGGGTGAGAATCGATCTGTCCAGATTCTCTTTTCCTTGCAGAACGTACAGGGATCGAGATACCATCCAATGAAAGAGACGCCATGTTCAGAGGGCTAGATGAATAGCCTGCTCTGAGTGTGAAGTTTCCCTGATTGTTAAAATCGGTCATTCGATACCATCGGCATGACTGAGCACCACCCGGCTATTCTATGTTTGTCCAACTTACGCATTTTAAAGAGCTTAAAGTTTTTCTAAAGGGCGTCCCATTTAACTAGAGCGGTTTCAACACGATTTTTTCTTGGTGCAAATAGACTTGCAGATACTGTAATCAACCTGGATTCAGTCTGGTTTAACTCATTCCGAAAGCATTTATGCCACACCGATTTTATTTTGAAGGTTCTTTAGACCCCGATCAGTTGCTTTTGGAAGGCGGCGAAGCACATCACGGGCTACACGTCTTACGCCTGCAGGTCGGTGATTCTGTGCTGGTATTTAACGGAACGGGAGCTGAAGCAGAGGGTGTCATTATAAAAACCTCACGCAAAACCATCGAAATTAAGGTGAGCGAGCGACGCGAAACCCCTGTTGAGACACAGGTTCCCTTGATTTTAGCCACTGCAGTCCCGAAAGGAGATCGCTTTCGCTGGTTGGTTGAGAAGGCAGCGGAGTTAGGTGTCAATAAGTTGGTGCCCCTGATTACCGAACGTAGTAGTGTTGATCCGGGCGAGAACCGTTTGAAAAAATTACAACAGACGATCGTCGCGGCAGCGAAGCAGTCAGGTCAAACCCGCATGATGGAATTAGGGGCTCTGCAGAAGTGGGATGATTTTTTAGAAGAAGCCTCTCGCTCCGAGTCTCAGATGTTAGTTGCGGATCCAGAGGGAACAAGGCTCGATGTTTTGAACATGAATTCAACAAACGCTTCGTCCGGCTCTTTGGTATTACTGATTGGGCCAGAAGGAGGTTTTTCTCCTGAAGAGCTCGAATCGGCATTGGAACAAGGCGCAAAGCCGATCAAGTTGAGCAAGGGGATATTACGAATTGAAACGGCGGCGATTTTATTTGCCGGGTTGATTCGCCTGACTACCGACCAGCCGGGGTGAGCGGCGGGGAAGGGCCGGTCTCATTAGCCAAACAGGTACCCCGACCGAATAAAGAGTGCGACACTATAAATCACAACTCCTGCTACAACCAACGAGCCGAAGTTCAATAAGTTGCGTCCTGTGTTGAACTTTTTCCTGGCAACGATTTGTGCAATTATCGTCACGACCGCAACCAGTCCAAATTTAAAATAGACCATTCCTTTGATTCCCCAACTGGCGAGAAAGAAATTCGCGATCTGGTTTGACTCTCTGAAATTACCTGTCACCAACAGGATATAAGTCATGAAGACATCGAGCGCATTCACCAGGATGAAGATGCAGGTTTCACGCTCCAACGGTAGCTGATGAGTCCAGATAGGCCCCTTCTTTTTTTCTTCGGGAGGTTCAGAATGAGTTTCTTCCATGATCAAAGCTCACTAGAACAAAAAAAAGTAACGTTAATTTACAATTAAACCAGTTTACGTAATTCGTTGATGTAACCAGGGATCGCTTCTTTGGGTTCTTCTTTTGCTTCGTATTCTAGCACAATAAAATTCTTATAGTGCGCATCTTTCAAAATTTTAATAATACGTGGAATATCGGCGGGAACCTCTTTGCCGCGCATTCCCATTTCCACTTTGATCTGAGCATTAATTGCCAGGGGAGCGATTTTTTTGAGATCAGCGTAAGGATCTTCTGTTCGGAAATTTCCACTATCAAAATTAATTCCAAAATTAGGTGCCTTGTTAACACCATCAATGATTCTCATCATCTGCTCAGGCGTAGAAGTAATCCCTCCATGATTTTCGAGTGCCAGACTCACTCCTTTTTGCTCGGCATATTTGAGGGATTCATTAATGCCTTTCTGACACATTTTGATCGCCTCGGTTTCATTTCCCCCTTTGGGAACGCGGCCTGCAAAAATTCGGATGACGGGAGCCCCGAGGGCGGCCGAATAGTCGATCCACTGACGTGTCATTTTGAGTTGGGCATCACGGGCTGCACCTTTGGGAAGACAGAAATCGTTGCCGATTGCAGTGCCAGAGACTTCCAGCCCCAGTGAACCGGCCAGGTCTTTTGTCTGCCTGAGATAATCATTGCTGACAGGATTTGGAAAATAATAGCTGGTCAATTCGCAACCATCGAGTTTCAGTTCGCCGCAGTAGCGAACAAAATCCATGATGTTCATCGTCACTGGGGTTTTCTTCGGTCGCGGCTTGGGCCAGCTTTGTTTCATATAACGATGAAATGAATAGGCGGCCAGACTCAGTTTGTTTTTTTCTGGAGCGGCTTTCTTCTGAACTCCCGCTGACAATTGTGTGTCTGAAATCAGGGAGCCTGCGGTCAGCGCTCCGAATCCCAAAAGGGAAGAGGTTTTCAGAAAGTCGCGTCTACTGGTTTCTTGCTCGATCTGAGAATGGAAATCAACTGCCATTATGTTTACTCCAGGAGTGGGGCTAATAAAATGTGTGGACTTTTTAAGTAGTAACTATGTCTAGAAGAACAGCTCGTTCATTTTGACAAAAGTCGGATCGTAAAGAAACCCTCGATCCCAAAAACAGGCAGAATTGCAAAGTTTCCAAGGATGGCTAAACTTACTCTATTACTGTAGATATCACTGACAGTGTACCTGTTTGTTTGCTACGATATGCGACCAGGGAAATCGCCCTGTCACGTTTTAAACCAAACTTAGACCGGGCCATGATGCCCATCACGAATTAGGAAGACCGGACACAATGCCTCGTTATGACGCCAAGCGGATCGAAACCAAATGGCAGGAATATTGGGATCAAAAGGAAACTTTCAAGGCAGGAGATTTTGTTGAAGGCAAAGACAAGCTCTATGTGCTTGATATGTTTCCCTACCCGTCTGGCGATGGTTTACACGTAGGGCATCCGGAGGGATATACGGCAACGGATATTGTCTGCCGTCATGCCCGCATGCAAGGCAAGCAGGTTTTGCATCCCATGGGCTGGGATGCCTTTGGTTTACCCGCCGAACAGCATGCTATTAAAACAGGCACGAATCCCCGTGTCACCACTCAAAAGAACATCGATACGTTTCGTCGTCAGTTGAAAATGTTAGGTTTTAGTTATGACTGGAGCCGCGAATTTTCCACGACCGATCCTGACTACTTCCGCTGGACCCAGTGGATCTTTCTCCAATTGTTCGAGTCCTGGTTTGATGGTGAGTGTGAGTGGACAGGTCCGGATGGTAAAAAACGCGTCGGTCGTGCCCGACCGATTAGCGAGTTGCCGATCCCTGACAAAGTGAAATCAGAGGGTGAGGAGGCGGTCCGCCATTATCAGAACCGTCAGCGATTGGCTTATCAGCATGAAGCGCCAGTCAACTGGTGTCCTGCTTTAGGAACGGTTTTGGCGAATGAAGAAATCATCGATGGCAAAAGTGAACGAGGGGGGCATCCCGTCGAACGAATTCCTTTACGTCAGTGGATGTTGCGGATCACCAGATATGGAGATCGGTTGATCGACGGTTTAGAAGGACTCGACTGGTCTGAATCGATCAAGTCGTTGCAAAAAAACTGGATCGGTCGCAGTGAAGGTGCTGAAGTCGATTTCTTTGTCGGTGCCGAACACGAAAGTGATTCTTTGGACCAAGCTTTCAAAATCTGGAACGCGTCGCGCGGAGCATCAGGATTTCCAGAAGAGCCTGATGCGGATGTCTTACGGATTTATACAACGCGTCCCGACACATTATATGGTGCCACTTATATGGTTTTGGCGCCGGAACATCCATTTGTTGACCGCTTGACGACGGCTGATCAGAAACAAGCGGTGGAAACCTATCGCCATCAGGCAGCACTCAAAAGCGACCTTGATCGAACAGATTTGGCCAAGGAAAAGACGGGTGTTTTTACGGGAAGCTATGCGGTGAATCCGGTGAATGGTGCACAAATTCCGATTTGGATCGCCGATTACGTTTTAATCAGCTACGGCACAGGTGCCATCATGGCGGTCCCTGCACACGATTTGCGTGACTGGGAATTTGCCGTCGAGTTTAATTTACCTATTATTCCTGTAGTGGAACCCCCTGCTGGATATGAACCTTCGAAAGAAGAGTCGGCTTTAGAAGCAGACATCGAGGGAGCGAAACGGACTCCCTTTTCCGGTTTGGGAACGGCCATTCATTCTGGAGAATTTGATGGAATGAAGACCGCCGAATTCAAAAAGAAAATTACGGCCAATCTCGTTGATCAGGGACTTGGAAAAGGAGCTGTAAACTACCGTTTGCGCGATTGGCTCTTCAGTCGACAGCATTTCTGGGGCGAACCATTTCCCATCTGGCACGAACTCGACGCCGAGGGAAAGATCACCGGTTTGATGCGCCCCGATCCAGAAGAGAGCTTGCCTGTCGAGTTACCCGAATTGAAAGAATATAAGCCAGCAGGAACTCCGGATCCTCCACTTTCTGCGGCACCGGATGAGTGGTTATTTAAAACCGACTCCGATGGGACCCGTTTATACCGTGAGGTGAACAGCATGCCTCAATGGGCGGGCTCTTGCTGGTATTATTTGCGGTTTGCCGATCCCAAAAACAATGAGCACTTTGTCGATCCGGAGAATGAAAAGAACTGGTTACCCGTCGATCTTTATATCGGTGGTGGCGAGCACGCCGTTTTACATTTACTTTACGCGCGGTTCTGGCATCAGGTTTTATTCGATCGTGGTCACGTGACCTGCGCGGAACCATTCCAAAAGTTGGTCAACCAGGGCATGATTTTAGGCGATGTCGAATTGACTGGTTTTCAGACAGCCGATGGTGACTGGGTTTCTTCCAAAGCCGTTGAAGAGTCGGACGAATCTGAAACCAAGTGGATTGAGAAAACAACAAAAGATCCGATTATTGCTGTGAAGTTACAGTCCGATCAGGTGCAAAAGCAAGGAGAGGATTTCACACTGGTCGAAGACCCTACGATTTATGTGAGCAGCCGCGCTTATAAGATGTCGAAGTCACGCGGGAATGTGATCAACCCTGATTTTGTTGTCGAGCAGTATGGTGCCGATGCATTACGTATGTATGAAATGTTTATGGGGCCGTTGGAAGCGACAAAGCCCTGGAGTATGAGTGGCGTGGATGGCGTCTCCCGTTTTCTCGGTCGTGTCTGGCGATTGATGGTTGAAGAACGCGCGGAAGCTGTCACTTTAAGTGATGTCGTTTCCGATGATAAACCTTCCGAAGACCAGCTTCGTATTTTGCATAAAACGATCAAAGCGGTCACGGAAGACATTCAGAAATTGTCGTTCAACACGGCCATCAGTCGCATGATGGAATTCACGAATGCGATGGGACAGGAAAAGGTGCGCTCCAAAGCTGTCTTGTCTGACTTCGTGTTAATTCTTTCGCCGTTTGCCCCGCATATCGCGGAAGAACTCTGGAGTGTTCTCGGTCATACTGATTCATTGGCTTATCAACCGTGGCCGAACTATGATGAATCGTTATTGCAGGAATCGGTTGTCGAAATTCCGGTTCAGGTCAACGGAAAATTACGCGCCAAGATTTCAATTGCCGTTGATGCGGATCAAGCAACCATGCAACAAGCGGCCGAACAAGACGAAACCGTCGTACGGTTCCTGGAAGGGAAAACGGTTGTCAAAACCATCGTCGTGCCGGGTAGAATGGTGAATTTCGTTGTTAAATAAAACCCTACTCAAAAAGGTATCCGGAACCAAAAACATTTAAAGAAGCACGATTCTCGTAGGGTCGGACCCATGTGTCCGACCGCGCTTGTTGATGAGTTGTTGTAAATTGATCAATGAATGGGAGTCTATTTGTGCTTTGTTTTTAAGTTTTGAATGCTGGATCACAGCGGGCGAACACATGGGTTCGCCCCTACCTGGGATCACTCATGCCTCAACTTGCGTTAACAATCAACATTGGGGTTTTGTTGCAAGAAACTAACCATGTTGACTTGAAAACAATGGCAGCGTCGTGTTTGCATGATGATGCGAAAGAGAAATTTTCCCTCAGATACTACTCTTCGTCCAATCGATAGAGGGGCTGGCTGATGCCAGTTGAGTCGACAGACCAGGGAAGCCAGATAAACGAGACTTCGTTCACCATTAAGTCGGACTTGCGTGGGCGGACGGGATATTCTTCGATCTCGAAATCTTCAGGATGAATGGGTTCTTCCAGCTCATCTAATTCCTGTTGAAATGTTTCTTCGAGGTCGGCGTATTTTTGTTGTTGTACTTCCAATGCTTCTTTGGCGCGTCCGATGTCGCCATGCTCTTTAGCCGCTTTTCCCATGTTGCGGGCGGCTGTGGAGGCTTTCCGCACATTCGTGGCACTGGCGATCTTTCTACCCATGAGGGCTCCGAAAATGGTGGTTCCAATTGAAAGAAACGTACTCATTTTTTTGTCACTATATTGTGCTTCTTCTCGCGCCACACGTTCCTCAGCCGTTCGGATTCGGTTTTTGATGGTTTCAAATTTGGATGCATACTTAGTGCGCAATTTCTCAATTTGTAAATCGCGTTTTTCACGCATCAGTTGTTTGAGTCGTGCACGAAATGACGCTTCATCTTCGTTTGGTTCGGAATACAGTTTCGGGCTGGCGCTAAACCACAGCTTGAGTGGATGCTCCTGATAGAGCCAGGTCTTCAGTTTCTTGCTCCATGTACGATACTGTGCGGGTTTTGTCATCTCGCTGGCTACTTCCGCAAACTGGGCCTGTTTTGCAGTTTCATCGTCGTATTCCAGATTGCCGGGAGGAATCAGAGTCGCCTCATCCCAAAGTGATTCCGGCAGGTCGCCCGTGATCGCAGCCAGCATCGCGACATCTTGCCAGAGATCGACTTTCGACTTGGCGTCGGCATAGCGTAGCTTTGCCACACCAATAATTCCCGGTCGATAAACGAGGCGACTTCCTTTGGTCAACATGGTCGACGGGGTAAAGATGCGTTGTTTGATTTCAGCAGGAATCGGTGGAGGCTGGCTCGGATCGCTTTCGGGCGCGGCAGCAATGGTTGGTGCTGCCGCAGTTGTATTGGCTTTTGTTTCAGCGACTGCGATCTTGCGGGGTTCCATCAGCGTTTTAATCTGGTTGCGTGTCAACGGGCCGCGCAGATAGGAGAGTGCCCATCTCGTGTGGAATATGACGGGGGCATCCTCATGCACGTTGTGCAACAGGAAGACTCGGCTTCCCAAGTCAGACAAAATCGATTCCATTTGCTGCCGATCAAATTGACTGCCCGCCGTGCCTGAAGCACTTTCCAGACCATCCAGAACTCGTGCTTTGTCGCGTTCGGTTTGCAGACGGCCGATAAACCAGGTGCCTGTGTTCGAGAGGCCTTTGTAATCCAGATCGACCGGATTTTGTGTGGAAAGGACCACTCCTAGCCCAAAGGCACGAGCCTGTTTTAACAAAGTCAACATCGGCGTTTTAGAAGGTGGGTTGGCGGTGGGAGGAAAGTAACCAAAGACCTCGTCCATATACAGGATGGCACGCAAACTCGACGTGCCCGATTGACTGCGCACCCAGGCGAGTACTTCATTGAGGAGAACCGTCACAAAAAACATGCGTTCTGATTCGGAAAGATGTGCGATCGAGAGCACGGAGATGCGTGGCTTGCCTTGTTTCGTCATTAACAGACGCTCTATGTTCAATGCGTCTCCCTGCATCCAGGCTTCAAATCCCGGAGAGGCGAGTAGATTGTTCAATTGCATCGAGAGTTTCATTCGATCTTTGGAAGGATAAAACGTATCCAGGTCCAGAAAGCCAATCTTTTCGAAAGGGGGGGCCTGAATTTCCTGAATCAGACTGGCAACGGAGACGTTACGTTTTTCTTTCCAGGCATTGCTGAGAATATTCGAGAGTAGAATGTGTTCACGGCTATTAATGGGGTCGGCGTCGATTTTCAATAACGCCAACAAACCAGAGACCGCCGACATGATGCGGTCTCGAAACGCGTCGCTATCATTCAACACAGCCTCACTCGGTGCATCAAATGATTTTAAGACAGAGATTGGCAAACCGGCGTTGCTACCGGGCGTATAGATAGCCATATCAACGGCAGACCGCAGGCGCTCGATGCGGGAGGCATCCTGCTGCCAGTCGGCCAGGCCTTGTTTCCAGAGTTCGGCAGTCCAACGCGCGAATTCGTCGGGAGTTTTTCCTTTGCGGATCGCTTCACTTTCTTCAACCCAGGGGCGAAAGTCAGCTGGTTTCAAATCGGGAAAGGTAAGCAACAGGTTTCCCAGATCTCCTTTGGGGTCGATGGCGATGACGGGAATATCATCGATGGCGGCTTCTTCCAGTAACGATAAACAGAGTCCGGTCTTGCCGCTGCCGGTCATGCCGACACAAACCGCATGTGTGGTCAGATCTTTGCTGTCGTACAATACCAAATCGTTTTTGGTTGTATCGTTTTCCAGATCATGTTCTCGACCTAGATAAAATGCGCCCAGCTTTTCATAGGGTTGATCAGTCATTGCTCACCATGAAATGTATGAAATCATTGCCAGAAAATGAAATTGGCCTTTGATCAGAATCAAAACTTAAACAGATGTGTTTTGGGATGATTTCGAAAGAAGAATTGTCAATCATCGTGTTAGAGATAGACTACCATGATAGACAGTGCATTTCACGTTTTGAACCAAAATCTTCGCTCATATTTTTGAATCCAGAATCAATTGCTGCGAACCATTAGCGGGGTTCTTCCTGTTCGGGAATCACCGCGAAACACGAGAGTACTTCTTGCGGTATGCGCCGTGGAGTCAGATTTTCATAATTCACGAATGCCCAGTTTGTTTCGGCTTTTACCAGTAGCTCAGAATCAAGGGGGCGTACGATTTGATATTTCCGCAGAGATTTAACCTTTTGAAGCGTGGAGATCCAGGTTTGTACGATAATTTCCTGACCCACAAACGCCGGTTGTAAATACTCAATATAGTGACTCCGCGCGACCCAGCCGATTTTCAGTTCGCGGTAGCGACGGGCTGACCAGCCATTGGCGGTGGAATGTGCCACCGCAGCGTCCTGTAGCCATTTTAGGTAAACCACATTGTTGACGTGTCCGAGTCCGTCAATTTCCTCCTCGGTGACTAAATGGCGGTATTCATAAATGCGATGCATGGAATTTCTATCCTGGATTATGTTATGGTATCACGCGAGATGATTGTGTGCGGTGTTGAATTTCACAATACAATCATCTGTTTTGAAATAGTGTTCCTAAATGAAATTGTAATTGAATTAGAGTTCTATGAATAATGTAACGTCTCTTCCAGTGGTAATCGGTTTAGGTGAATTACTGTGGGACTGTTTTGGTGATGAAAGGCGGCCCGGAGGCGCGCCGGCGAATGTCGCTTTTCAGGCAAATCAACTGGCCTGTCAGGGAATTGTCGTCTCACGCGTGGGACAAGATCCATTGGGAACAGAATTGCTGGATTTCTTAAAACAGCAAAATCTTGCTACAAAGTACGTGCAGATTGATACGACATTTCCCACCGGCACCGTGACGGTTGAGTTTTCTGACGCCAATGATCCACAATACACGATTCACGAACGAGTGGCCTGGGATCATTTAGAGTTTAATCAACCGTTGGCCGAACTGATGAATCAGGCTAAGGCGGTCTGTTTTGGTACCCTGGCTCAGCGAGAGAAAACCTCCCGAGAATCAATTTATCAGTGTCTTGCGGCGACGAACGCTGATTGTCTGGTTGTGTACGACATCAACTTGCGGCAGGAATACTTTGATCGGAGTTGGATCGAGCGTTCTTTATCTTTAGCAAAAATCGTCAAATTAAACCTGGATGAAGTAGAGGTACTGGCGGGGCTGCTAGAAATCTCTGTCGGTGATACAGGTTGGTTTATCGAACATATTCAGAAAGAGTATACTGTGGAAGCGGTCTGTATTACGCGGGGGGCTGAAGGATGTTTGATTTATGCCGACGATCAACAATATGATATTCCCGGCATGCCCGTTGAGGTCGTTGATGCGGTGGGAGCCGGCGATTCGTTTACGGCGGCTTTGATTTCGCGTCGTTTATTAGGCTGGTCCTGGGACAAGGCGGCTTTGTTTGCCAATCGTGTGGGAGGTATGGTTGCCAGCCATGCAGGAGCAATGCCTGTGTTACGTGCCGAGTTTGAGCGGCTTGGCGAGGAAATTCAGACTCGTTAAGATCTTGTAAGTTCTTTCAATTTTAAACCTTTCATTAGAGTGAGGATGGATATGATGTCACGTTTTACCCCGTGGATTCTGTGTCTGGCTGTTTCTTGTTTGGCAGGCTGTCCCGGAGAAACCCCCACAGCCAGTGATCCTGAAGTTCCTCAAGCGACTTCCCAAAAACAGTTGGAAACGCTTCCTGCCGGCGGGGACTTTCAAGTTTTACTGGAAACGACAAAGGGAAATATTGTATTGGACGTACATCCTGAATGGTCACCCAAAGGGGCCGCACGCTTCAAGGAACTGGTGGAAGAGGGCTTCTATAATGATACTGCATTCTTTCGTGTGATTGACGGGTTTATGGCACAAATCGGTATTAATGGAGATCCTGCCGTACACGCCAAATGGAAAGATAACAACATTATGGATGAGCCTGTGGTCGAGTCGAATAAACGGGGCTATGTCTCTTTCGCAAAATCAGGTTTGCCTAACTCGCGTTCGACACAATTTTTTATCAACTTTGGTGATAACTCCAACTTGGATGGAATGGGCTTTTCTCCTTTTGCGCAAGTCATTGAAGGGATGGACGTCGTCGATTCTCTGTATAACGGCTATGGAGAAGGAGCACCAAGTGGACGCGGCCCCCACCAGGGAAAACTGGTCGAAGGTGGGAACGCTTATTTGAAAAAAGAGTTTCCGATGTTGGACTACATTAAAAAAGCAACCATCGTTGATGGATCTGCGAAAGAGGGAGCGAAACCAGAGGCGGCGGCTCCTGATGCAAAAGCAGACAAGAAGCCAGCAGAGCCTGAGAAAAAAGAAGAAGCGAAGCCAGAAAAAGCAGCGCCTGAAAAAACGCCTGCTAAGAAAGACGAATAGTCTTTCGATCAATCATTCACCGGCATGCGCACAAAGGGAGCCCGGATGCAATCCAATGCATCCAGCTCCCTGCTGGCTGCCTGAAATCGGCCTTCGGTTGTGCGGTGCGTCATAATAACCAGGGGAACGATGGGGTAGTTTTCCGTCTCATCGACTTCAGGTGCTTCATGCTGTACCAGACTGGCGATACTGATTTCGTGATTTCCCAGCACGTTCGTAATGTCTGCCAGTACGTGAGGGCGGTCTTCTACGTTTAAACGCAGGAAGTACCGCCGCGAAATGTCTTCGCGTGGCAGGATTTGAATGTCCTGACTGGAGTTCCAGAGATTCAATCTCGGGAACGTAATGGCGGCCCGACCTACGGCGACATCGATCAAGTTAGCAACGACGGCAGACGCTGTCGCCATTTGCCCGGCTCCCATACCCGAGAGCCAGACTTTCCCCACAGCATCACCTTCCAAAGCGATCTTGTTATAAGCGTCTTCTACGTGCGCTAACGGGTTATCATTACGAATCAACGTCGGTTGCGCGTGCATCTCGAGTTGACCATTCAGTAATTTGGCAACCGCCAACAGTTTGACGGTATAGCCCAGCTCGTCAGCGTATTGTAAGTCAGCCAGTGAAAGCGAATCGATTCCCTGTCGCAGGAATTGATCGAGATTAACTTTCACTCCCAATGCCAGTTGCACAAGGATTCCTAATTTCTGTGCGGCATCAGTGCCATCTACGTCCATGGCGGGATCAGCTTCTGCATACCCAATTTCTTGAGCAGTCCTCACGGCGTCTGCATAGCTTGTATTGTGGGAAAACATTTCGGTCAGAATATAATTACTGGTTCCATTCAGGATGGCTTCAATCGAAATAATTTGATTCGCAGTCATGGCTTGCGTGACTGTTTCGATTAAAGGGACTCCCCCTGCGACTGCTGCTTCGAAACAGATGCAGCGACCCAACTCTTTTGCGCGCTGGAATACGAGTTCTCCTTTTTCACAGAGGAGTGCTTTGTTGGCGGTGATAACATCTTTGCCGCTTTCCAGGACGCGCAATATAATGTCATAGGCGGGATCGATTCCGCCAACCAGTTGAAGTACCACCTCAATCGTAGAATCATTGATGACGGATTCGACATCATCGGTCAGCACTCCAGCAGGAAGCTCGATGTCACGTGTTCGTGAAAGATCTCTTACGACGGCCCGTTTGAGGTGTATGGGGCGGCCTGCCCGCGTGGTCATTTGTTCGGCGCGATTAAGCAGAATTTTTGCTACACCACTGCCTACGGTACCCATACCGATAATGGCCACATTTAAAGGAGAAGACGACATTCCAGATTCCTGAATTTTATACGATGAACGGTAGCGAGGGGGACTTGATTTCCGCATCGTACTATAGACAGTTCCCCAGGCAAGTGGAACCAATGCCGTCAAAATCAGTTGGTTTCAGGATGAGAATCGCGTTGGATGTGTCGATTTTGCCGGTCAATTCCGAAGAAAACAGCAAATGCTGATTGCAGAGTCTGTGAGAGACCATGAAATGAAAGAAGCGCAGTTTCACCACTCGCTGTTATTCACAGGCGAGTAATTCCTTCGTGCTCACAAAGTTGCGCCAGCATGCGTATTTCTCATGCTTGACCTGTTGCAGCAACACGGGGTTACGACTGGGCTTTGCCGGTTTTTGCAGCAGCTTCATTCCAGCCTGCGAAGGCGTGCGGCCTCCTTTTTTCGTATTACAGCGACGACAGGCACTGACAATATTTTCCCAACTCATGCCTCCGCCGTGAGAGCGGGGGACGACGTGATCCAGACTAAGTTGCTTGACGCCGAATTTTTTGTGGCAGTATTGGCAACGATAACTGTCTCGAATAAAGATATTGCGGCGGTTGAATTTAATCGTATTGTTGGGGATGCGATTATAGTGCAACAGGCGAACAACACGGGGAACCTGGATTTCAAAATTCACAGAAAAGATCCAGTCTTCCAATTCCGTTCGTTCATTGAATTCGGACCTCAGCTCACTGATTTCAATCCAGGAACTGAAGTCATAGTTCATAAAGCTGCCATCTTCAACACTGATGACTTCCGCAATGTCTTTACTGAGCAGACAAAAAGCGCGTTTGGCTGAGATCACGTGAACCGGCGAATAAGTCTTATTCAGCGCCAGAACACTCGCCTGCATGGCGCTAGACTGTGTCTTCCCGGTAGTTGCAGATATCATACGCCGCCCACCCTCCAGATCACTTAGCAAGGTTATGGCAATATCAAGGTGCAGTTTAAGTCAAAACGACCCCAAAAAACAAACATTGGAATTGCCGGGCATGATACCGTAACTGGTGCACCTGTCAATTCATTTTTTCAGATTCCGTCTTTAATGAGGCGCGCACCCTCACCGTCTTTATTTTACCTTTGAAAGGGGGGGCTGATCAACTGTTTTGCAGGTACGGGCCCTAAAGTGTGCTGAAAACTGCTTCAATCGCTTCATCAAAGAAGATTTAATGAAGCGACTGTTAAGCAAAGAGACTATTGTAACCAGGGAAGCGGGGCAGTCGCGGGCGGCATTTTTACTAGTTTCACACAGGAAACGTCTTTGTGGCCGGAGACTTCTGCCAAAGCTGCTTCCGGAACTTCTCCATCGACATTCAGAACAGCAATCGCTTCACCACCAGGTTGGTTTTGAAGTCGACCTAGAGCCATGTGAGCAATGTTGACTTTGTGATTGCCCAAAACCGTGCCGATATAACCGATGAGTCCGGGAACGTCATGATGGCGGTAGATCAACAGATTGCCATCGAGGTAACCATCGAGATAAAACTCATCCAACTTGGTAAGTCGTAAGAAGTCCTGCCCGAAAATAGTACCGGCTGCCGAGTACTGGCCTTCGTCTGTTTCGATCGTCGCTGAGATCATCGTAGAAAGTGTGCCGGCTTCGCTGGATTTCGATTCAGAAATCCCAATTCCACGCTCTTTTGCGAATACCGTGGCGTTTACGATATTGATATCTGCCTCAAAAGCATTGGAGAGTAACCCCGCCGCAAAACTGGATGTGATCAGTTTCGTTTGTTTCTCTGCCACTTCACCTCGATACTGAATTTGGACGTTTTTGAGACTGCCTTCTGTCTGGTGAGACAGGAACAAACCCAGACGATGCCCCAACTCAACATGTGGTTTCAGGTCTGCCATTTCTGCTCCCGAAACGGGAATCATATTGATGGCGTGGCGAATTTCGTTGCGGGTGAGATAATCGGTAATAATCTCTGCGGCTTCCAAAGCGACCATTTCCTGTGCTTCATCTGTGGAAGCACCAAGGTGGGGAGTCGATAACATATTAGGCGCATCGATCAATCGTCGGTTTTCTGGTGGTTCCTGAGTAAACACGTCACAAGCGGCTCCCGCGACTTTACCCGATTCAAGTGCATCTGCCAGATCGTCTTCGTTGATAATACCACCCCGGGCACAGTTGATAATTCTGACTCCGGGACGCATCGTGGCGATACGCTCGGCGTTAATCAGGTCACGCGTTTCATCTGTCAGAGGAGTGTGCACGCTGAGGAAGTCGCAGTGTTTAACGATTTCATCCACTTCCTTATAGAGTTCGATACCATATTCGGCTGCCTTCTCTGCAGAAAGGAAGGGATCATAACCGATGACTTTCATTTCCAGGCCTTGTGCCCGTTGCGCGACGGAAAGACCGATACGTCCCAGTCCCACGACGGCCAGTGTTTTCCCGGCGACCTGGGTTCCGGTTAATTTTTTACGCTCCCACTTGCCTTCTTTCATTGTTGAGTAAGCAGGTCCGATATTACGAGCCAGTCCCATCATGAGGGCAATGGTTTGCTCAGCCGTACTAGTGGTATTTCCAGCGGGCGTATTCATCACGACAATACCTTCGCGCGTGGCGGCCACACGATCGATATTATCAACGCCGACACCTGCCCGGACAATTGCCTTTAATCTGGGTTGCCCTTTCAGGACTTCGTCCGTGAGTTTGGTCGCGCTGCGAATGATGATCCCATCTGCTGACTTGAGTGCTTCCCGTACTTCTTCCGGCGAAAGACCGGACCGAACATCGACTTCGATTTCCGGGTTATCTTCGAGAACTTTAAGGCCGGCTGGCGAAAGATTGTCCGTGATCAGGACTCGGTACATGGAACTCACTCGCTTTTCAAAACAGGGGAAATTAGTGACTGAAAGCTTACAATGGCTTCCTATGATACAGAGGTATCGCCCCTTAGCATAGTTCGCCAAAAAATCGCGCCAAGGGTAACAGCTGTGCAAAGTGGGGAAATCTAAAAACAGTTTGATACCCCTGGAGTTCAGACTCGTTATTCATATGGAAACAGTCGAATTCTGGCTGAAAAGAAGATAAATTCAGCGAAATAGACTATGATATTCTGTGCACATTCTGCTGGAATCATCGGAGATTATTATTTTTGAGAATTTATCAATGAAGGTGGATATGAAGCGTACTCTGTTCAAAATTCTGGTTGTCAGCTTGCTGGTTTCATTGCCTGTCATCCTGCATTTCACCTATCAGTGGATGACGGCGTTGCCCAGACAGATCACGATTGCCGCAGGTCATCCAGAAGGTCGCTATCACGGAATGGCCGTGCAACTCAAATCGATGTTAGAGCAACGTTTACCGATTGATGTGGAGATTCTAGAGACGAAAGGATCTTTGGAAAATCTGGAATTATTAAGAAGCGGAAAAGCGGATCTGGGTTTTTATCAACCAGGTACGGAGTTTGCGCTGGCGACATTGAAACCGGTCGAGGCGGCTAAGCCGAAACCGATGCTACACACAACACCCCATATCTGTTTCATTGCCAACCTGTATTCACAAGTAGTGCATATTATTGTGCCCGCTGATTCTGATATTAAGAGTGTGAATGACCTGAAAGGCCGCCGTATTGCGATTGGCGAACAAAGCTCTGGAGACCTGGCCGCCAGTGTGCCGCTCTTGCAGCACTTTCAATTGACTTTGGACGAAATTGAACCCGCGTATCTTTCCTATGAAGAGATCGAAAAACAGTTCGGAGGCAATACGTTAGACGCAGCAATCGTGACAGTGGGAGTTCAAGCTCCAGTGCTCCATGATTTGCTGGAAACCGGTCACTATCGCATTCTGGAAATTCCCTATATCGGCGCACTGACGCGCAAGGAATCTCATTTTTATGAATATGAAATTCCGGCAGGCATGTATCGCCGGGCAGAGCCGACAGTTCCTCCCCAAAATTTGCAGACAGTGGCTTGCGGTGCGCATCTGCTCACAAGGGAGTCCGTGTCCGCCGATCTCATTGCTGAAGTGACCTTGATCATTCTGCATCAAAATTTTTCACGACAGATGCGTTTGAACGAGCTATTTGCACAAGGCAATACATTTGCCCGCGACAATCAGGGATTCCCGGTTCATCTTGGTGCGGATCATGCATATAATCCTGAATTGAAACCCTTTCTGAATTCCGAGTTTGTTGAAGCAACTGAGGGGATGCGATCGTTCATCGTGTCGATCCTGATTGCCGCGTATCTGTTGTTTCGATGGGTTCAGAATCGGCGCTCAAAAGCGAAGGAACATAAACTGGACCGTTATATTCGACAATTGGTGGAAATCGAAAACAAGCAGATGCAACTGGACGGAAATAATCGCGATGACGGAGTTGTGTTACATCAGTTACTTGATGATGTGACTTGTTTACGTCAGGAAACACTGAAACAGTTTTCAGCACATGAATTGAATGAAGATCGCGCCACCGATGTTTTTCTGGAAATGTGCCATGCCTTGAGTGACAAAATTAACGCCAAGCTGTTAGGCTGGAAAATCGATCGTCTGGGTGAGACAATCGATAAATCCTGAAGTGTTCTTTTTACCAGAAAAAGCGGCTCGCTTTCAAAACGTAATTTCATCCGGATGCGGATTATGCTGGCTAACGTCAATCTCATTAATTGTGTTCTGATCGTGGTGGGAATGGGCGTTTGTTATCTGTTTGTCCTGATTCCGATTCTGATTTACTATGCCATTCAGCATATGCGATCACCCCGGTTAATTTTGTTACCTGAAGCGGATTGGGATGAATACTATGAAAATAAATGTCGTCTTGAATCTGACTGGGCTGAATCAAATCAATTCAATCAAGTCGGCATTTATCGTTTACAGCAGAATTTTATCCTGGTTTGGGAACACCTTGAAAGTGCCACTTTTTTTCAGGTCACACTTTCACCTTATGGACGGTTTCACAGTTTCACGACGGTTTTCTCAGATGACTATTCTCTGATTACGGCAAATGATCGAGAATCACTTGTGTTCCCTTCGCCTCCCAAGCAATTCGTCCAGTCATTTGGGATCGAGGCTTTAGATCTCTTAGTTGAAAAACACCAGTTAACGCTGGTGGATTTAATCAAAGTCAAGCATTTGGAGTTACCAGAGCAAGTACCCGACTTTGAGGAAACTTATCTGAATCAGATACGTCAGCAGCATGAGCATGTTCGGTCGGTTCCGCTCTATCCGATTCGAGGCATCTGGTGGTATCACATCGGTCGGCGAGTTAAGTTCAATCAGCCCATTGATCTACAACAGGCTGTGTTAGAGCATTTGTAAATACATAGTGCAGTCGCATGACCATAAAAAGACTATGTATGTGGGCACTTTATGATTGCAGTTCCCAGAGTCCGCGGTGAATTTTCCAGCCCTCGTTTCGCTTTTTTCGTTCGAAGCTGGTTTGATAATCCATTTCATGCTCGGGTAGCTTTTCTTCGGGAGCGTCCCGATGTGCAAATTGACTGGCGTGATCCATCAAATTTTTAACCCGTTCGAAATACTCTTCGACGTCAGTCCAGAAGTGAAGTTCACCTCCCTGCTTGAGCACCGTTGTGACCTGTCTGACAAACACATCCGTGAAAATTCGACGTTTATGATGTCGTTTTTTCCACCAGGGATCAGGAAAGTAGACATGCACTTCGGAAATGGATGATTTCGGGATAAAGTTGTCAAAGGCCATTCGCGCATCCCCGCCCAAAACACGGGCATTGGGCCGGTCCGCTTTGAAGAGTCGTGTCGCTGCCCGCCGCCCTTCACGATAGTCGATTTCCAGACCGAGATAATTTTTGTCCGGATTTGCTCCGCTGGAATTAAACAGGAATAAACCGCGACCTGTTCCTACATCTAATACAACGGGGTTGTCATTCCCGAAAAAGTCGCTCCAGTTGAAAGGGCCTTCCAGATCCTCGAGGGTTTGAAAGTAGGGTTTGAGGTCTGTTGTAGGCTTGGAACGCGACATGATTTGAAAAAACGATATTTCTTAGATTAGAAGAGAAAATAATTATTACGACGCACACACTGTAGAATAGAGAGCGTGGCGTGTAAATTATCAAGAGAGAACCGCAGGTTGTTTTTTGGAGATCCCCTATGTTACCCGATTTTTTGCTGCAAGCTGCGAAAGAAGTTCAGGCGACTTTGAGAACGCATGATGAAAAGCTGGTGCTGGCTGAAAGCTGCACCGGTGGTCTGGTGGCGACTTTAATGACCAGCCTGCCGGGAATTTCTGATTATTTTTGTGGTTCCGCCGTCGTTTACCGCTGGGATACCAAAATGAAATGGTTGGGCGTGCAGCCGGAGACTCTGGAAAAATATACGGATGTGAGTCGTGAAACAGCCAGAGAGTTGGCACTTGGAGTCTTAAAGCAAACTCCCGAAGCAACATGGGCTGCATCAATTACAGGTCACCTGGGGCCAAATGCCCCCCAAGATCAAGATGGACTGATTTGTATTGGCGTAGCTCATCGAAGTTCAATGGATCTCAGTAACCCACCAGAAATAAAGAGAGTCGAATCCTTCCAAACAGATTCTTTACTTTCAGAGTTTCGATTCGAAGCCGATTCGACACCGGAACTCTCACTGAGGCAACAGAGACAGCTTGCTGCCGCCCGTCAAATGCTGAAGCTGATTTCAGCTGCTTTAGAACGCTAACCCGTTGTACTCCGAGCATTATGGCAGCATCATGAATGAGTTTGAGGTACCTGCTACCGTTTAGGGCAGTATATTCCGAATAATCGTCAAACTTTATCTGTCTGGAAACGTTTGCTTCGTTTTTCCACGTGTTGCAACCCGCTCTTCCGGCACGATCTTCGTTGCGAAAGTGATATTCTGTCTTTCCCTTTGCATCAGCACAACATGAATAACCGAATTATTCACTAAGCCACAAGTGTTCGTTTAATACATTCTATTTGGCATGACCCATGTAAATGGAATGACCTCCGGTAGAGTGTTCTCGCCGGAATCAGGGTGGAATTGATGCTTCGAAGTACTCACGAGATCAATTCTACATAACGGCTATAAAGACTAATCCCTCTCGACTCCATCTTTTTAGAGGATTTCATAATGAAGCGCTGCAGTATTTGGGCCGCAGTTCTTTCAGCGTCTGTCGCTGTTCCGTTCGCAGGTTGTTCTCATATGCCCACAGCCATGCTTCCTTCATCTGCGAAGGAAAAAGTTCTGGATAGCAAAATGGTCGTTGCTCAGGATTTAGAAAACAAAAAAGAATTTGAAAAGGCCAAAAAAGCCTACGAATCGATTCATAAGGCAGATCCCAAGCACGCGCGTGCCTGTCATCGACTGGCCATCGTCAGTTATCGATTAGGTGAACGCGAGAAAGCACTGGAGTACTTTAAGCAAGGACATGAACTTACACCTGAAAACCCAGAGCTTCTGAGTGACTATGGTTACGCGCTGTATAAGATGAAACAGTACAAGCAGGCAGAAGGGATTCTGAAAAAATCAGTAAAGCTTGATTCACAAAGTGAGCGCGCGATTACTCGACTGGCAACCGTGTATGGTATCCAGGGGAAAATGAAAGAGAGTTACACCGAACTCCGCAAAATCAGTTCCCCTGCAGAGGCACATGAAATTGTTGCACACCTGCACTCCCAACGTGGAGAGAAACAATTGGCCTTAAGCCATTACCAGAAATCGCTGGCGATCAGCAAAAGAGAAGCCAGTGGCAGGGGAGATTTGAAAAAGGGTTCCAAAGCATACGAGCTGAATCAGGAATTATTGAAGCGCGTCGAACAGAATGTTGCCCACCTTTCGAGCGATCCCAGTCTGAAATCCGCGCAATCAAAAATGCAAATGGTCAACCATTCTCAGCAGAAGAAACGTGAGTTGACTGCATCTGTCGCAGAAAAAGACCTCTTTCGCAAACCAGTCGAAAAAACGTCTAAGAAAACAATCAGGAAAAGTATAAAGAAGACACCAGAAATCGAAGTTGCTGAAACGAAAGACTCTCCATTCCGCGTCATTCGAGAACGTATTGTAAATCCGGGAGCGAAACAGAAAGTAGAGAATCCGTTTCTGGCAGATCCCAAGTTAGCGGAATCTGCTTTTGAAAAACCAAAAATGGAAGTTGCCGAGAAGAAACAAGAGACTCAATCAAAAGCCAAACAACAGATTGATGAGCTGGATCAGCTTCTGGCTCGAACAAAATCGCGTCCTGAGGTAAAAGAAGAAATTACGTTCAGAAAACTGACTGATGAAGACGTGCAAAAAGTAGAACGATCTATTAAAGCAGAAAAACAGACAGCGCAAGTGACCAGAGACGTACAGGTGGCTCGCGTTGACACGAAACCAGTTCAGAAAAATATAAAACAGAAACGCTCTGCCTATGAATTAATGCGTGAATTGCAGTATGAGCTGATTGCAGACTTCACGCCTCCTGAAGAGGAGTTGATCATAGAAGACAAACCTGAATTCCAACTGGTTGAGCAGACTGAACCCCAGGTTGCGTCTGTACCACAAAGAGAAGTGGAGAATCCTTTTGTGAATCAGACCCGTCAGGTGACGGTTCAATCTCCCTTTGAAGGACGCACGATTAAGCTTGGAAAATGGAAGCCTGTTGAACCTGGAATGAAAGCTCCAGAAAAAACTCAGGTGAGTACTGTCTCACGTCAAGTTGAGGTCCAACCTGTCCTAAAGAGCAAAAAAACTTTTGTGCAAAACGCGATTGTAAGCCGACCCAAGCCAGAAACAGCTCAGCCGATGACGGCAGCCGATATGTGCCCTGCTGCGACCGGAGAAGTATTGAAGTTAGTCAAGCAACTTGATGCACATGATGTACCAACGTTGAAACAGGCTGTTCAACGCCTGGGGGCGATGGAATCCGAGGCAACAGCAGCGACACCCGCTCTCCGATCGTTAACGCTACATGAAAATATGGGAGTTCGTATTCAGTGTGCGTTTTCATTGTGGAAAATTGAAGGAAACACCGATGATTCGATTCCCACTTTGATTGACGCCATGAACTCATTTGTTGAGAGTGATCGTTCCTTTGCCGCAGCCGTGTTGTCTCAGATGGGTACGCAATCTCAGGAGTTAACACCCATTCTGGTTCGTTCGTTGTCAGATACGAATGAGTACGTCCGCTTACATACTGCCGAGTTACTGGCTCGTAATCCAGAGTGGCAATCTCAGGCAAATAAAACTCTGGCCGATTGTGTTGTATCCAAAGATGTCAACATCCGCTGGCTAGCGACCTACAGTCTGGCAGATCTGAAATCTCAGGATGATCGAGTCGTTGCTGCTCTCTCTATTGCCTTGCAAGACAAAGCCAGCCAGGTTCGAGCGGGAGCCGCTTATGCACTGGGCGAAATCGGCCCGTATGCACACAAGTCGATTCCTGAATTACTAAAAGCACGTTTTGATTCAAACTCCGAAGTCAGAGTGGCTGCAAAGAATGCTCTGAGTCGTGTGCGACGAGTCAGTCCACCTTCGGCAAATTAACCTGAATTCAAGCCCAAATAGTATTTCGAGAAATGCTATTTGGGCTGAATAGAATCGATTCCAGCGAAGAATGCTTTTGGCGAGTGTACCTCACCCTTTCCTCTGTCAATTCCAGGCTCAGATTCTTTCGAGCTCACTCTTTTTTTAGAATCTGTTGCGAGAAGCTAAGGGTTGCTTATTGACTGTCTGGTATTGACTGTTCTGATCGGGGCCATTTGATATCAAATGTTGAGACAAGCTGATTTTAGGACCCTGGGAGACGAGGTGACGTTCAAGACGCCCTTCCAGAGCAACTCCTTTTTTCTCCAGAAGTTTTTCTCGTTTTTTGCGTTCTCTTCGTGTTGCCAGTGCGCCGAGTCCAAAATACGAGATCAAGCCGAAGACCCCCATCATCAGATACATGCTGTTAGTGGGCAACGATGATATGTTTCCGGTTGCCATACCCAGCACAAAGATACTGATAATCAGGATCGATGTATGACTTAATAAAGGCCCTTTGCCTGTTTCTGTTGATGATCTTTTTCTAGAATGTGTCATAAGGAGGTCTCAGCCCTGGAAAATTCGAGATGGGAAATCGATAGAAAACGGGCTTTAACGATGGCCCGGTTCGCTTGAGAGACAGGGATCTGCTCATCGTAAATCTAGTTTGAGACTTTTGGTCGGTCAAAAAAAAAGGCCACTTTTCGTAACGTTTTTTATAAGTACAGTAAAATCTGCACTTATTTTTAGCGAATTTTGATATTACAGATAGATTGGCCGGTAAAATTAATACAACTACTAGGATTATGATGGTTTTCATTTGCGTGAAATCATGTAAATATTCAATCCGAGTTTTGGCGTGTGAAGACATCATTGCGAGCAATTGTTAAATAAAGATGAATCAACGGCGTCAGTTTCAGGAGTAAAGAGCGTCTGTGAAAATTGCCTTGGCACAACTCAATCCGACGGTAGGCGACCTGCGTGGAAATTGTCAGCGAATTCTAGACACAGTACGGCGGGGAGAACAAGCGGGTGCAGACCTGATTCTTTTTTCAGAGCTGGCAGTGTGTGGATACCCTCCTAAAGATATTCTGTTGCGGGAAGGATTTGTCGAAGCCTGTGATCAAGCGATTGAGCATCTGGCAGGCCAAATTTCGTCAGGGATTGGTGTGATCGTGGGGCATCCTACCGGGCGAGATCTTCCACCGGAGCGCATGGCCAATGCCGCCAGCCTGTTGCATGAGGGCAAAGTATCAGCGTGTGTCCATAAATTACTTCTTCCGACTTACGATGTGTTCGATGAGCATCGCTATTTTCGTTCTGCGGAGTTGAGCGGTATTCAACCCATTAAATTTCAGGGGTTCAAACTGGGGCTCCATATTTGTGAAGATGCCTGGTGGGGGCAGCCGGATACGTTTTACCATAATCAGCCTGAGGAGTTACCCGATCCGGTGCAGATCCTGGCAGAAGCCGGTTCCGATTTGCTGATCAATATATCTGCGAGTCCTTTTGAAATTGAAAAACGCGAACGTCGGCATCAGATTGTCAGTTCACATGTGGATCGTTTTTCCATTCCCTACCTGTTTGTGAATCAAGTGGGCGGTAACGATGATTTGGTTTTCGATGGGCATAGTTTTGTAACAGATCAGCATAATCGAATTGCACTCCAGATGCCCGGGTTTAAAGAGGATCTGAGCTACTTCGATACAGAACACCCTTTGGATGTGGAAGCAAACAAAGTCGAAGCGAGTTCTCGTGAAGAGCAACTTTTTGAGGCCCTGGTACTGGGGCTGCGGGATTACATGCAGAAGTGCGGATTCACCGATTGTGTACTAGGTTTATCGGGGGGGATTGATAGTGCGCTGGCGTGTACCATTGCCGCTGAAGCCATCGGGGCTGAGCACGTACATGCTTTGTTACTACCCAGCCGTTACAGCAGCGAGCACAGCATTTCTGATTCTTTGGAACTGGTAAAAAATCTGGGACTTGACTATGAAATCATTCCCATCGATGAAGTGCATCGCGCATTCGAAAATCTGCCTGTGATCGGAGACGATTTGAAAGGGCAGCCTGCAGGACTGGCAGATCAGAATCTACAGGCGCGTATTCGCGGTGCGAATGTGATGGTGCGAAGTAATCGGCATGGCTGGCTGGCATTGGCAACGGGAAACAAGAGTGAACTGGCGGTGGGATATTGCACACTCTATGGTGATATGGCGGGAGGATTTGCCGTTCTAAGCGACGTGTTCAAATGCGATGTCTATCTGGTCTCCCGTCATGTAAATCAAAGAGCGGGACGGACAATCATACCTGAACATATTCTGGAAAAGCCACCAAGTGCAGAATTGGCTCCGAATCAGGTCGACCAGGATTCCTTACCACCTTATGATTTATTGGATGCTATTCTCAAAGGTTTGATTGAAGACGAGCTTTCCGTTCAGAGCCTGTCGAAACAATATCCTATCGAAACCGTTCGCTGGGTTGCCAGGAAACTGGATCAGAATGAATTCAAACGTCGACAAATGCCTCCGGGAATCAAACTCTCCGGGCGTGCTTTTGGTTCAGGTCGTCGTATGCCGATGGCAGCACGTTTTCAATGGGAAGCAGAGTAATCAGTTCCACCAGCAGCATGATTCAACCCAAATCAATTTAATAGTGGGATCATTCAATGAAGTGTCATTCCTTTTTGGCTATCTGTTGTCTCTTTTTCTTTTCCGGTTTACCGAGTGCTTTTACCGCGGAACCACCTCGGCTACCACAGGTAAAACCGAAAGCGGTTGGCATGGATGCCAGGCGGTTAGCGATGATTGATTTTGTAGTTCAGCGTGGGCTGGATAGGAAATCAATGCCTGGTGCGGTCGTGCTGGTTGGGTATCAGGGAAAGGTTGTGTTTTTGAAAGCGTACGGTGATCGTCAGTTGAAACCAGAAAGAGTGCCGATGACGACCGATACCGTATTTGATATGGCATCACTGACCAAACCGATTCCCACTGCCACGAGTGTGATGCAGTTGGTAGAGCAGGGGAAGATCAAGCTGACCGATCCTGTTTCCAAATACATTCCCGAATTTGCCGTGAATGGAAAACAGGACATTACTGTGTATCAACTATTGACTCATCAAGGGGGATTGATACCCGATAACTCCATTAAAGACTACCGGGATGGTGCCAAAAAAGCGATGGAGCGAATTTATGCTTTAAAACTTTATTACAAGCCAGGGACGCGATTTGTCTATACCGATGTCGGTTTCATCTTATTAGCCGATATTATAAAACGCGTCACAGGTCAATCAGTTCATGAGTATTCCAGTAAAAACGTATTTCAGCCGTTGGGGATGAATGAAACAGGTTACCTGCCCGGACCAAAATTAAAAAAACGTGCCGCTACAACACAGCAACGCGAAGATCGTTGGATGCAAGGTGAGGTGCACGACCCAAGGGCATACCGACTGGGAGGGGTTGCCGGGCATGCAGGATTATTTTCAACGGCGGAAGATTTAGCTGTTTATGCTCAGGCGATGCTCAACCAGGGTTCCTATGCGGGAGCTCAAATTTTAAAACCAGAGATCGTAAAAATGATGACGCGCGGTTATCCCGTTGATGATGTTAAACGTGGTCTCGGCTGGGATGTGCTTTCGCGTTATTCTTCGAATCGAGGTGATTTCCTTTCAAAGCAGGCGTTTGGGCATGGCGGGTTTACAGGAACCTCGCTTTGGATTGATCCCGCTCAGGATTTATTTGTAATCTTTCTCAGCAATCGGGTGCACCCCGACGGGAAAGGCTCGGTTAATTCGTTAGCAGGGCGTATCGGAACTATCGCTGCCGCAGCAATAGACCAGCAATCCATTCAGCAATCAACGCCGGCGGTCGCTGCCAGTGATGCTTTATCAGTGCTGACTGGCATTGATGTGTTACGAGAGAACCGGTTCAAATCACTGAAAGGATTGAAGATTGGTTTGATTACCAACCACACGGGTTTAAGCCGTGATGGTAAGAGTACGGTGGAAATTCTGCATGAAGCCCCTAATGTCCAGCTTAAGACCTTATTCAGCCCCGAGCATGGTTTTGCCGGTAAGTTAGATGTTTCGAAAATCGGCGATTCGACAGATCAGAAAACCGGATTGAAAATATTCAGTCTTTATGGAAAAACAAGAACTCCCACCCCCGAGAGCTTGCAAGGACTGGATGCGATTGTGTTCGACATTCAGGATATCGGTGCGCGATTTTATACCTATATTTCCACAATGGGAAATGCGATGCAGGCCGCACAAAAACAGGGGCTCAAATTTATTGTCCTGGATCGTCCCAACCCGATTAACGGCGTCGACTTTGCGGGCCCGGTTCTGGATGAAGGAGCACAATCGTTTGTGGGTTACCACCGGATTCCGGTTCGTCATGGAATGACTGTCGGCGAATTGGCGCGGATGTTTAACAGCGAAATGAAGATCAACGTTGACTTGCAGGTCATTCAATTACAAAACTGGAAACGGGAGATGTACTTTGATGAGACCGGCCTGACCTGGGTCAATCCCTCTCCCAATATGCGAAATCTGAACGAAGCCGTTTTTTATCCCGGCATCGGTTTGTTAGAAACAACCAATCTGTCGGTAGGGCGCGGGACCGATTCTCCCTTTGAATGGATCGGTGCGTCCTGGCTGGATGGCATGAAACTGGCGCGGCGGCTAAATCAAGCGGGGCTACCTGGAGTTCGTTTTGTTCCCGTTCAATTCACTCCAAGTTCCAGTAAATTTTCGGGTGAGTTGTGTGGTGGTGTGAATTTCATCATCACAGATCGGCGCGCGTTTCAATCAGTGAGGACCGGGCTGGAAGTGGCACATCAGCTACGTTTGCTGTTTCCCGATCAATGGGAGACGAAGCACTTTAACCGCTTGTTAGGAAACCAACGAGTATTTGATGCTGTCGTGGCAGGCAAAACTGTGCCGCAGATTCAAGCTTTGTATCAGGATGATCTTGCTGAATTCGCCGTCCGGCGGGCGAAGTATTTGTTATATTGATCCGGTGTAGCCATCGCAATGAGCGCTCACCACTTGCTGGTGTCGTACATCATTTCTTTAGAGCCGATGATTTTAGGATCAAAAGTCCCGACGATGTTTTCGTCTTTGTTGGGGTAATCAATATGACTCAGAATATAACTTAAACAGCTCAAACGAGCACGTTTTTTATCATCAGAATGAATCACAATCCAAGGGCTGGCTTTCGTATCTGTGGCCATTAGCATGGCATTTTGCGCTTCAGTGTATTCATCCCAGAGACCCAGACTTTTTATGTCAATGGGACTCAATTTCCATTGCCTCAGTTTGTCCGTCTCACGCGCTTTGAAGCGGCGAAATTGCTCTTCACGACTTACGGAGAACCAAAGCTTAAACAGCCGCACTCCGGAATTCACCAGCATATTTTCCACCTGTGGTGCTTCGCGGAGGAAGGTATGGTGTTCACTCGGGCGACAAAAACCCATCACAGGTTCGACGACTCCCCGGTTATACCAGGAGCGATCGAACAAGACGATTTCGCCTCTCGTTGGTAAGTGTTCGATGTAACGTTGAAAGTACCACTGGCCTTGCTCGGTTTCAGTCGGTTTTGGCAAAGCGACAATTCGAGCACCGCGAGGATTGAGGTGTTCCCTGAAGCGTTTGATGGTGCCCCCTTTACCGGCAGCATCGCGTCCCTCGAATAAGAGTACGATTCGCTCTCCTTTCTGCTGGACCCACCTTTGCAGTTTCAATAGCTCAATCTGCAACAGTTTTAAATCCTCTGCATATTTTTTTCGCTTCATTTTGCTGCGATAAGGATAAGATTTACAGAGGATGTCCTGCTTTGAGGCAGATTTGACTTTCTCTTGAATTTCTTCGGGAACCAGATCGTGCGGGATTTCTAACTGATGGGTGATGGGCAGCAGAGTTGTGTCTTCTTGGGGGTTTGCTTTTTTTCCGGATTTTGAATCCATGTGTCACCCTAAATTGCTCTATTTGTGAAGGAAAATCGGTTTTGGAAATGTTGAGAGAGGAACTTTATTATGAAGTTCTGATGAGGAAATAGAAACCTGATCATTCATCAAGCGAGAGAATTATAGAAATTACAAAATCTATAAAAGCTATAAGATGTATTATAGTAAAGGTTTAATAGTTTTGTTGAGTTTAATGAGAGTGAATCAGAGTTGGAATTCACACCTTGTCTTCTTCCGGGTTGTTGAAAAGTTCCTCTTGCAGCAAAATCACCTTTTTTTTAGGCTCTGCCTCTCATCTCTCGTTTCTTACCTCATTTTCTTTCGTGACTACTTCTCAACAGCGACTGGCTCCATTCACAAACTACTTATGAATGCGACGGTGGTTCGCAAAATTTATCTCAGGAAAGTAAAGCCGTTATGTGGAGATCTTTGTTCGCCATTGGCATTTTTTGTATTGCGTATGTAATGAGTTTCAATACAAGCGCGGCACAGGAATTCCGGATTCGTACGACCGTATATCAGCATCAAAAAAATGTGGACGCTAAAATTGTTTCTCGTAGTGTTTCGATCTTTCACGCAGAAAAAGTTTACGATCATGTGGATGGTTTAGGAGAGGTGACCATCTTCGACCCCGCTCAGAATCGGCTGATTATCCTGAGTGAATCGCGGATGATTAAAGCAATTATCGATTTTGATGAAATCAAGAACTTGTTGGTCGTGGCGCGGCATCAGACACAGGAATATATTCACGATCAAATCAAGCGACAGGAATCGACGGGTAAAGCCATCGCCGAGCAGTTGAAGTTTCAACTCGATCCGACATTTGACGTCCAGTTTGATGAGAGCAAAAACCAACTCTCTTTGGACAGTCAGTTGATTAACTACCGTGTGCAGTGTGCTGCTTCCGACCAGAAATCGGCCGCTGAAACATATTTACGGTTTGCAGATTGGATGGCGCGTTTCAATTATGTGTTGCATCCTTACACATTGCCCCCCGGTTCGCGAATTATTTTAAACGAGGAGCTCAGAAAGCGGGAATTAATTCCGACTGAAGTCGAGTTACAGACGCGATTCGAAGAAAAGCTGCACTTACGCGCGGAACATAAAATCCGCTGGAAATTAGATCATAAAGACCGTGGGCTGATTCATCACTGGGAAACACTACGCAAGAACAAAGATGTCAAATCGATCACGATTCAGGAATATCTGAGAAATCAAGTTGCTGGTTTACGAAAATGACCGTAAGACAGGCGATCTTTATTTGCCGATGACGGGGATCTTTGCCGGCGGTTCGTACCACTCTATTTTCTGCTCCAATAGTTTGGAGAGCGTGGCCAGGTTTTGATTGAGGTAATCGAGAAGCGCCTGATCTTTATGTGGTTTCCAATCGTATTGTAATAATTCCTGATAGGCTTCATCGGGTGTTTTTTTCTGAACCAGCATGCGATAAGCGGCTACAACACCACCCGTTCTTTGGGCGCCAGCGGCACAATGAACGAGCACCGGTTTTCCCGCTTTTTCACAGCGCATTATTTCTGCGACTGCTTCGGCATAGTCTTCCACATCACCGGTGCCATCACCGATTAAGTGCAAAACCTGATGATCAATGTTCAGCTTTTGAGCAGTTTCTACCTCAGTTTTGAGGTAGGGCTTTTTTAAGTCGCTCCCATTCAAAGCGATGACTTTTTCGATCTTGTTTTCGATCAGCATGGGTTCGATTAAATGACTGGAGATTTGGCCGCTACGATAGATTTTACCCGGCTCAACGACACCCCAGCGTTTGGCAACCAGCCGGTCTTCCAGAAATTCTTCCCAGATTAACACACTCACACCAATGATCACACAGACGACCAAGAAACGTTTGAGGAAGTTTTTCTTTTTTGTTTGTTCGGCAGCTGGATCAATAACGGTTTCCCTGTCAGGGGTGTTCATATTCGTCCTCTATGGTTTTAAAACAGATGCAATTATCTCCACGAGTAATAGGCTCACGGAGTTGGGCATTGTAATGAAAGTGATCAAACCATGAACAGAGGAAAATAATCCCTTGTAACAAGCTGGAATCAAGTCGTTTCAAAAGGGCTGGCAGTGGCACTGGGGAAAAATTTACACATGAGAATCCCTAATTCATACAGAAAGATCAAAGGCAGCATCATCAACAGCATACTCATCGGGTCTGCAGGGGTCATCAACATGGAAATAATCGCAATGATCAAAATCGCCATGCGTCGCTTTTCATGATAGTCTTTCACAGTGAAGATGGAGATGCGTTCCAGGAACAACATGATCAGAGGCAGTTGGAAACTAAGTCCAAACATCACAGGCAGGGTGATCGCGAAGCTGATCCATTCTGAGAGTCGAATTTGAGGATTCACACCGAGTAGCTTGTTAAAGCCCAGCAGAAAGTTGAGGACGAAGGGGAACACGGCGTAAAAACAAAACAGGGCACCTCCCAGAAACAGAAAGATACTGATCGGAAGATAAATATAGACGTACTTTCGTTCGTGTGGATAAAGACCGGCTGCCACAAACAGCCAGATTTGATAAATCACCCAGGGGCTGGCAAAGACCAATCCTGCAACGAATGAAACTTTCAAATAGATCGTGGTAAACGCTTCTTGAACCGCCAGTGTCACGGGTTCTGCCATCGTTTCTTCGATATTGTTTAAGCGGTATTGATAGTCTGTTAAAATTTTCTGCAGTGTTTTTGTCTCGGGGGTTTGTTCTTTCTCACTGCTGAGGCTGGCAATCATTTCTTCGATGGTTGCTTTCTGGTCTGCCGTTTTTTGTTCCGGATCGAGAACAGGATCATCCGGATGAGGGAGCTTATCGAGGTTGTATTCCTTTAAAGCAGAGTCAATGGGAGCACGCACTACGGCGACAATTTTATGGCCAATGAATAATGCGCCCACCACACAAATCGCCAGGCCAATTAATGCTTTCCATAAATGAACGCGAAGGGTTTCGAGGTGATCCCCGAAACTCATGGTGGATTCATCAAATAGATCGTGAGACTGTGGTTTCATGGAAATATCATTCTGGAGAGACCAATACCGAACAGAATCACCACTGTTTACACTTCACGGAGTGAATTGCAAGTTGCATCAGTTGGAAGAGTGGGTACTGTTCAGAACAAATGGAAATTATCATTGGCTCCCGATGATATCACGTCATTTCAGCAGAGTGAATCAGGAGTACCCACTCCATTTGCCCGCTGGATGAGCAGGAGGGAAGAGCGGTGGAAACTTCCTCTATTGTAAACAACCAGACAGGGCTGTCAACCAGAGGCTATTGGTTCGAACAGAATTAGGGGGCAGCCTGATCTGCGGGCATATCAGCCGGGTCGACGGGGGCTTCGACCGCTGGTAATTCCTCTATGGCTTTCGCAACGGCATGAAACGCGACCCCAAATTGCATCATCGTACTGACAATGATGCACAATGTCCAAATCATCATCGTACCACCCATATCTTTGTCAGATTTTGCGTAAACCCAACCCATGATATAGGCATAAAGTGAGATGAAAAAACCTAGAATTGCCAGACCGAGTCCCTCTTCGCTGTTGATTTTGGCCAGAGTAGCGAAGAAACAGCCAATTTGTGTAAAGGCGACAATGAAAAGCAAGACGTATAAAAGCATCATAGGCAAGATTGGTATCAGGAAGAAAAACCCGGTTCCAATAACCAGACCAACACCAATTCCAGCCAATGCCAATTTCCAGCGGGCCGTGGGTGGGCCGGTCTCTTTCTGCACAGCTTTGGAGACGTACTTGGTCTCTTGAATTTTTGTGATCAATTGCAGGTCAGGTTTGCTGTGGAGTGCCATTAATCCGTTAACGCGGGCATTAAAGATCATCGCAGGTGCATAAAATAGACAAGCGAAAAACCACAGGATCGACGGTACGATGAGGACTTTGGGCTCTAGTGTACGCGGTTCTTTGCCCACAAATTCACCGGGTTCGAAGTCTTTAATTTTGTTTTCTTCAGCGTCGGTCTTTGCCTGCTCATCTGCCGCGATCAACGAATTGTAACGTACATTTGAGAAAAACTGGTCCAGATCATTCCCATACATGACACCAATTCCCACCAGACAGCCAATGGCAGGCAGGTTGGTAATCAGGAAAACGATGCACCAGAAAATGGCTGGTTTTGCCAGATTTAAAAATACCTTTCCCAGTTTGTGCATCATCCACGCAGGAGAAGAATCTGTCATTGTCATATGTGGCATCGCCAGTGGGAACATGAGGAAGGTCGGAATAAAGCCGACGGCAATCATGATGGCCCCCACGGGAATATTGTCATTGGTAATGTAATAATAACCCATGGCTCCAAATACAGCCTGCATTGGCAGGCTGAACAGAATGACCCAGAATATAAATTTAATGCCTAAAGCAGAGCATAGGAAAAAGTCAAAGGTGATCCGTTTCAGTTTTGCTTTTTTCTGTAGAGCGAAGCGGACCACTTCTGTCTGGATAAACCAGATCCAGCCCGGAATCGCCATGATGGAAACAAAGGCAATAAAGCCCCAGAAGGCACGCGGTGGAGTCCGATGGCACCACATCATCATAAAGATCGAACCAAAAAATAAGGTACTGGCGATGAAACTATAGAGAAACGTTTTGAACGCCAGCCCTTTATGGTTACCCAGAAACGTGTAAGCGTCTCCCCAGGATTTCCCGTAAAACTCTTCGACAGTCGGGCCTTTGCGTCGGCGTTTTTTACGAGTCGCTTCCGACATGCGACCTGTACTTAAATCGACTCCGCAATTGGCGCACTCGATGTCTTCATCATCTACATCGTATCCACAACGGGGACAAATCTTTGAATCTTTATCTTCGATCTTATCGATATCAAAACTGGCCAGAAAATCATCGGTGTCAGAAGATTTGCTACGCGAGGGTCGCTTCTTCTTTTTCTGTCCCGCTGTAACTTTGACAGGGGAGCCACAGCTTTTACAACGGACTCGTTTCCCTTCGGCTTCATCTTTGACAGAAAAAGTGGTGTCACATTCTTTACAGCGAACCTTGATGGGCATGAATGACCTTTGAAATGTCTTGGGATATCGCTCGTAATCTATTTGAGTCGACTCGTTCCAAGAAGGGATCTCCCCTCTCTGACCAAGACGGGGAATAATAAGTCAACTCCACTTCTGCCCTAATTATCAACAGACAGGGGGGCAATTCGCAAGTGGACAGTGAATGAAAATTGCATGGTCGGCTCTTTATCTCCACATAGTTAAAGTGATTAATTCAGGAGGGGATCCTGTGCCCGAACCAAAAGTAAGCGTTGCATTTCATGCAAACGTGCATACACTTTTTGTTCTTCAGTCGAATGATGACTCTGGGAATAATATTTCACTGAACGTGTCAGGCAGAGAATCGCGCGATGAGAGCGACCTACATTCCAAAAAAGTTCTGCGAGATGGGCCAGATCCTGAGCCATAGCAGACAGATTCATCGTCTTTTGATGAAGTTGATAAGCTTTCCAAAGATAGGAGATGGCTTTGACATGGTTTCCCTGCAAGCCCTGGATGATTCCTAAATTTCCCCAGTCTGCTGCCTGATCATCAAAGCTTCCATAAAGAATTTCTCGTGACAAGGAAATGTTCAGTAGTTGTTCGGCAAGTTGGTATTCTTTTTGAATGATGGCATCATTGGCACGTCCGGTGAGATCACAGGCGGCATCATCGGTGAGTTGCGCAATCTCTTGTTCCAGAGTCTGATGATTTGCAGAGCGCAGATCACCCCATGCGATGGAGTATTGTTGAAATTGAGCCGCTAATTCAAAATAGCCAAGCTGACGATAGGCGGCTGCCAGGTTGTGACAGACGACAGAACGCAGAGGGTTGTTTTCGTTCTGATGTGCGAAGTCTAGTACGACCGAGAGTTGTTCAATCGCCTCGGAAGCCTGTCCTGTTTTCAGCAAAAACTGTCCAAAATGCAGGCAGCGCTCCCAGTGAGCTGTTTCAAAGGTTGAATCATGAAACAAAGCACGCGCTTCCGGCATTTTCCCCTCTGAATAGAGTTTGTATGCGCGTTTCATGAGTTGTGGAAACATTGTCTGCGGTTGTGGTGGGGAAGTGGAATCACAGGGCTCGAACACTTCAAACTCCTCTCTTTGTCTTAAATAAGTGTCACTGAAGACGAATGAATTAAGAGAGAGTGAGTGTGTCGAGTATCACTAATTAAATGGGTGAGAAGCCCCTGTCCTGGACGAGAGATGCCAGAACGATCATTGAAGTTTGCTTATAACGATATTACCTATTTTAACATCTGTGTCAATTAGGATTTCTTCGGTTTTTAAAAGATCGCATTGGAAATTGAGTCAATTACTGATTTACAGGTTATGAGGAGACGTTGTATTGAGACCATGAGTTGCTGCCATATTGGCAGCAGCATGGATGCCCGAAAAGAGTGTCCGGCAGGATACGACATAAGTTCGAATCATGTGTATGTTTTTTAAGTCTTTATATTCATTTGACTTATGTCTTATTCTGGAAATGGGCACGGCGTTCGCAATTAGGGACCGTCACGCTAAGGTCTCGACTAGCAGCCTTAGTTGTTAATTGCGTTGTTGTGGAGGGGCATAACTTGCCACCACAGATCATAAAAAATCAATGTGAAGACATTTGAGTCGGAAACCAAAGAAAATTTAGGAGATCCTAATGGCGAAGAAGGCTGCCAAAAAAGCAAGTAAAGGCGCCCGGATTGTCCCTCTTGGTGACAAAGTCGTTTTGAAAAGAGAACTCGCAGAAACAACCACCGCAGGGGGAATTGTTTTGCCAGACAGTGCGCAAGACAAGCCACAACGAGGCGAAGTCGTCGCCGTGGGAGACGGTCATGTGAAATCAGACGGAACAAAGTTGCCTTTGACCGTCAAAGAAGGGGACAAAGTCATTTTTAGCCCTTATGGTGGAGACGAAATTAAGATTGGCGGAGAAGAGTATCTGTTGCTTCGCGAAAGCGACATTCTGGCAACGTTTTAAGCTCTCGCATTTTGTATTTAGCAGTAACAGCTTCGGTTGAATCGGGATTGTTACTCTTACCTTTCAAACATATTTAAAACTGCGTACATGGAGATATAGTGAAATGGCAAAGATGATTGCCTTCGATCAAGAAGCTCAGGAAGCAATGCGACGCGGCATCAGCAAGCTGGCAAAAGCGGTTCGTGTGACGCTTGGACCCAAAGGCCGGAACGTAATTCTTGAAAAGAGCTTTGGCTCACCCACCGTTACCAAAGACGGCGTTTCCGTTGCCCGTGAAATTGAACTGTCTGACAAATTTGAAGACATGGGCGCTCGCATGGTTCGCGAAGTCGCCAGTAAAACATCTGATATTGCCGGTGATGGAACCACCACCGCTACGATCATGGCTGAAGCGATTTACAATGAAGGTTTGAAGTCGGTTGTAGCCGGCGTGAGCCCCATTGCCATGAAGCGGGGTATGGACAAAGCCGTCGATGATATTGTGAATAAGCTTCAGGACATGTCTATCGAATGTAAAAACAAAAAGGCAATTTCTCAGGTAGGTAAGGTTGCCTCCAATGGCGATGAAGAAATTGGAAAAATTCTTGCAGATGCGATGGAGCAGGTCGGTAAAGATGGTGTGATTACCGTCGAAGAAGGTCAAAGCCTGCAGACTACTTTCGAGGTCGTTGAAGGGATGCAGTTTGATCGCGGCTATCTCTCACCTTACTTCGTGAGTGATCCTCAAAGCATGGCTTGCGACCTGGAAGATGCTTATGTTCTGATTCACGAAAAGAAGATCTCTAACATTAAGGATCTCGTTCCTGTACTGGAAAAAGTCGTTGGTGCAGGCAAACCATTGTTGATTATTGCAGAAGACATTGAAGGCGAAGCCCTTTCAACACTCGTGATCAATAAGCTGCGTGGCACCTTCCGTTGCTGTGCTGTGAAAGCACCCGGATATGGTGATCGTCGTAAAGCAATGTTACAAGACATTGCCATTATGGTCGGTGGTCAGGCCATCTTTGAAGATCTCGGAATTCAGTTGGAAAATCTTCAACTTTCTGATCTGGGAACTGCCAAGAAAGTTTCTGTCGATAAAGACAACACCACGATTATCGAAGGTGGCGGTAAAGGCGGGGAAATCAAAGCCCGTATCGAACAGATTCGTCGTGAATTAGAAAATTCAACCAGCGATTACGATAAAGAAAAGCTGGAAGAACGCATCGCTAAACTTTCCGGTGGTGTTGCTCAGATCAATGTGGGTGCCGCTACTGAAAGTGAAATGAAAGAAAAGAAGGCACGTGTTGAAGATGCACTGCACGCAATTCGGGCTGCTGTTGCAGAAGGAATTCTACCCGGTGGTGGAGTTGCCTTACTTCGCTGTTCAGCAGACTGCAAGCCTAAAGGTCTTTCTGAAGAGGAAAAAATTGGCTACGAAATTATTTTACGAGCCTGCCGTGCACCATTGACTTCCATCGCGAATAACGCGGGCGATGATGGCAGTGTGGTTTGTGAAAAAGTTTCTGAGCTGGAAGGAAATACGGGTTACAATGCAGCCACTTCGAAATACGAAGATCTGGTCAAAACCGGGATTATTGATCCGACACGCGTAACACGGTCTGCACTGCAAAACTCAGCCAGTGTTTCTACTCTGCTTTTGACCAGCGATGCTCTGATTGCTGAAAAGGGTAAGGATGATAATGGTGGCGATGACCTGCACTAAGATCAGGTTTCGTACTATTTTCTAATAGATTTTGAAAGCACCCGACGGTTTTCTGTTGGGTGCTTTTTATTTCCCCTCTGTTCAGGTAGGTCTAAGAAAGCGCCTTCCGGACCATTTGTATCAAATATCATTGTAGTAGAGCCGCTCTGATGAAATTGGACGTGCTCTCAAACGTGCGTATTGCGGAGAAGCACTGATAATAGTACCATTTGCATGATTCAGAGATTCCGTCAACTGAATAGATTCATTCCTTCAATTCCATAAGATTGGTAGATTTTCGTGGCAAGAGAAAAAGTAGTTTTGGCATACAGTGGTGGTCTGGATACTTCGGTGGCCGTCAAATGGATCAATGAGAAATACAATATGGACGTGATCACTTATACTTGTGATCTCGGCCAGGGTCGCGATGTGGACGGAATCAAGGAAAAAGCGATCAAAACAGGCGCTGTAGAAGCAGTCGTTGAAGATACTAAAAACATGTTTGTCGACTTCTTCGTCTGGCCATCGCTGATGGCGGGAACAATGTATGAAGGCAAGTATCCGCTGGCGACTGCACTGGGGCGACCATTGATAGCACACCGCATGGTGGAAGTCGCGAAGGAACATGGTGCCACCGCCGTTTCACATGGTTGTACCGGTAAAGGAAACGATCAGGTACGGTTTGATGTGTCGTTTCAAACTCTGGCCCCTCAGTTGAAAATCATTGCTCCCGTACGTGAATGGAAGTGGACGCGTACCGAAGAGTTACAATATGCCAAAGACCACGGCATTGAAGTCGAAGCAACCAAAGAAAGCATTTTCAGTATCGACCAGAATCTCTGGGGACGTTCTGTTGAAGCCGGGATTCTGGAAGATCCCTGGGTGGCCCCTCCTAAAGAGGCCTACAAATGGACCGTTTCACCTGAAGATGCTCCGAACCAACCCCTGGAAATCACCATTGAGTTCGATCAGGGGCGTCCCATTTCCATTGATGGCAAGGAAATGGATGGTGCCGAATTGATTCTGCATTTGAACAAAATCGGGGGAGAGAATGGAGTTGGCCGCATTGACCATGTGGAAAATCGTCTGGTAGGAATCAAGAGTCGTGAAATTTATGAAGCACCTGCAGCCATGATTCTGCATAATGCTCACAAGGAATTAGAATTTTTGACCTTGAGTCGACAAGCTCTACGATTCAAAACATTTATCAGCCAGACGTGTAGTGATATTATTTACGATGGTCTCTGGTATAGTTCGTTCCATCAGGATCTGATGGGTTTTGTAGAAAAGAACCAGCGTTTTGTTTCAGGGACCGTGCGTGTTTCCCTTTATAAAGGCAACCATACGGTAACTGGCTTGAAAAGCGATCACAGTCTTTACAGCCCTGAACTGGCAACGTACGAAGAAGGCGACGAATTCCCACATGAAACGGCGCTGGGTTTCATTCGAATACACGGATTGGCACAACAGACACAGGCACGTCAACAGCTATTGAAGGGAGAACCGAGTTCGAAACCAACTCGAATCATGCCTCCCAGTCAATCAGACAAGCCCTGATGCAGACAATTTTTCCTCGATTTAAATTGGTCGTATGATGGAGCAATCGACACAAACAGGGCGAACCATTGTCATCGGTGATATTCATGGTTGCGATGTGGCATTAGGGACGATTCTGTATCATCTGGAACTCACCCGGAATGATACCTTCATCTGCCTCGGAGATGTCGTCGACCGCGGTCCTGGCACAAAGCATGTGGTCGAGATGTTACTGGATGTAAAGGCCAGTTGCAGGTTCGTGATGATCAAAGGGAATCACGAAGAGATGATGCTCGATGGTCTGAACGGCGGCCATTGGGAATCGACCTGGTTACAGCATGGTGGAAAAGAAGCCTTAGATTCTTACGGCGGCCGTTATGACCTGGTTCCTGAAGAGCACCGAATCTTTTTAGCGAACGCCCTCGATTACTATGAAACGGAAACCGACATTTTTGTGCATGCGAAGGCGGTTCCCGGAGTTCCTCTAGAAGACCTGACGACTCAAGAGTTACGTTGGGATCGTCTCAAAGGGGATGAAGAGCCCGACCCTTCAGGACGACGTATTATTTGTGGACACACCGCTCAGAAGTCTGGCAAACCGCTGGTATTTGAAGGCTGGGTTTGTCTGGATACTTGCGCGTATCGCGGAAATTATTTAACGGCCATTGACGTGCACACCAACGAAATGTTTCAGGCCAAGCAGTCCGGTAAATATAGTTCAGGTAAAACGCTGGAACGGTATCTGGTGAAGTAACCGCTTCTCTAAGTGGATCGTGCCTGGCACTTAGCGAACGTTTCGGTTTGTGATGATTTCTACCACGAAAGACACGAAAAGCACGAAATAGAGTGACATTGCCGAGAAGGCTGGCCTGAAATTATCAAGATGACCGGAAACCTATCCTCACCCACCAAAGAACGCATCGTAGTAGGATCGGACCTACGTGTCCGACCGCGGTTGTTTATGATCCGTTGTAATTTTATCTTTTGTTGGCGAATATTCTGTGCTTTATTTTTAGGCATTGGGAATGCTGGATAGCGGCGGGCAAACACATGGGTTTGCCCCTACATGTTTCAACAATAAGAAATTATGCTTTCAGCTTCTCAAAAAATTTCGTGCTTTTCGTGTCTTTCGTGGTAGTACGGATTTTTGTTTAGACGAAAGTCCTGTGATGCTCTTTTTGCACTTCCTGATTTTCAGTTAGGCTTGCACGTCTCTATTGCTTATGATCTCAGGTAATTGTACTCGGCAGATTCTTTCGTCAGTTTCTGGTAGGTGGCCTCTCTTGCTTGGTCAAACAGGTTTTGATGTCGTTTGAGATCAAATTAACCTGCTAGACGCTATCTTTCTGAGTTTGTTCCCTGTTGATTTTTCTAGGCTGCTTTTTTTGATTTGAGAGGTCCGGTTCGCCATGTTCGTATCCCCTTTGTTTCGACGTGAGCTCGTTTTGTTGCAATGGTCTTATCATGTTGAACGGTACAACGCGGTCAAGAGACACATTTGCGCGGTTCTGTCTGAGATGTGGTACAAAAATGTGTTTTGGTTTCTTTTATGGTTTCGGAAAGTGTGCTCAAACGGAGTGATTCGATACGAGGTATTCGGAACCGGTTCCCGTTTTTCAGGTGAAAATGTGGAAAAATCAGCCCGTTTTCAAGTGAAGAAACTGAAGTGGTATGCGGTGTTCAACCTTCGGAAAAAAGCGCCTCGCGCGCGCGACGCAGAATCAGGGAGTTTCGAGAACGGCGCGTTGGTGTCAAGTGCGAAAATATCACCTGGAAATAAGGAGAAAACGATCTGCGAAGATTCCCGGAAATGTCAACCGATGTTTCTTTTTCCGATTAATTTTTCATTGGATCGTATCAGATGATGAGTGTGCTAATCTGCCAGATGCATTACGACCATTTTCTCTTCACTCATTTCGTGAATGGCATACTTGGGGCCTTCTTTGCCGGTTCCACTATGTTTCAGACCGCCATAGGGCATCGCATCGGCCCGCCATTGGCTGGACCAGTTGATATGAATATTTCCGCTGTCGACTTGACGGGCGAACTTCATGGCCCGGTCAACGTCTTGAGTAAAGATACCAGCAGCGAGCCCGTAAGTGGTATCATTGGCCATGGTGATCGCTTCGTTGACGTCATCAAAGTAAGACAACGCAACAGCAGGGCCAAAAATTTCATCTTTGACGACCAGCATTTCAGGACGGGTTTCGTCCAGAATCGTAGGAGTATAGATGGCACCTTGTCGTTCACCGCCGGATACCAGGCGAGCACCCTGGCTGATCGCTTCATTCACCCACTCTTCAACGCGGGCGGCATCCGTTTCGCGCACCATCGGTCCAACTTTGGTCGATTCGTCAAGCTGATTTCCAGTCGTCAGAGATTCGACCTTGGATTTGAGCAGATCGACAAAATCTGTTTTGATGGCAGAAGCGGTCAGAATGCGTTGTGCGGAAATACAAACCTGACCTGCGTTCGCGTAACCAGCCATCGTGATCGCAGTCGCCGCCTTTTCGAGATCGGCATCATCCATAATGACCACGGGACTGTTGCTACCCAGTTCCATTGTGACCCGTTTCATCCCCGCCATTTCACAGATTTTCGCGCCTACTTCATAGCTGCCTGTGAAACTGATTTTACGAATGCGCGGTTCCGTACAAATCGCTTGTCCGATTTCTCCTCCAGGACCGGTGATGCAGGCAATCGCTTCTGGAGGCAGGCCTGCTTCCAGCAAAATTTCCGTCAGTTTCAAAGCGGACAGTGGTGTGTCACTGGCGGGTTTCAGCAGAATGGCATTCCCTGCAGCGATAGCCGGTCCGACTTTGTGACAGACAAGATTCAAAGGAAAGTTGAAAGGTGTGATCGCCGCTACGATACCGCAAGGTACTCGGAGTGTGAAACCAAGTTTGTTTTTACCGCCGGCGTTTCCTTCCAAGGGAATCATCTCGCCTGTCATGCGGCGGGCTTCTTCGCCGGAAAGCCGAATCACTTCGGCGCTACGCATGGTTTCAACCTGGCTTTCCGCCAACACTTTTCCTTCTTCCAAACTGATCGTGCGGGCAAGATCCTCGCTGCGTTCCAACATCAACTCGGAGACTTTTTGCAAGATCAGGCTGCGGTCGTAGGGAGTCATGGCTTTCATGATTCGTGCTCCCTGTTCCAGAACCGTCACAGCGTTTGTGACATCTTCACTGCTCCCCCTGGGGATGGTATCAATGACCGATTGGTCAAATGAGTTCGTCACGTTGATAGTTTGTGTGGTATCTTGCCATTGGCCAGCGCAAAACATTTTCATGTTGATGGAAACCTTGTGGATAGAGTTTGCTGATCGAGAAGAATGTCATCAGTCATTTGCAGAATAGACATGAGCAGAGAATCTGACAAGCCAGCCAAATCCTGGATTTTCATTTTGATGCAGAATATGTGATCTAAAATCTCTGTAATTATAGAGTTAAGTAAGTATTTCACAGGTGAAAATTGCTCTTGGCACATTTGCGACGATTTGCTAAAAACCACTCTCATCTCGGGCGACAACTCCGTTATCTGAATCTCCTCTCTCAAGTCATTTGCTGTATCAAACGATGTGGTGCAGTTCAAGTGCTCTCACTTCTATTTTTACCTTCAAAATCAGGCGGGTATGATCATGGCCAACTCTCGATGTTTGGTGACATGGATGGTATGTAGCATTGCGGTTTTCGCTCTCAGCTCAGGGTGTGAGACCATGCCAGACTGGGAATCTAACGCAGCGATGTCGGGTAGACATCGTACAGAAAAAAAAGTCGATAAAGCGGAAGCCTATCGCACGCGATATTTAACAAAACGAGATTCCAAGGCTCTGGATTGGATCCTCAAAAATCGTTTGTATTCTGGCATGTCACGTGCCACTGTCGCGAAAGAATTCGGCGAAGATGGTCAGTATCAGGAATCATCCAAGTGGCTCAAAGCGACGGGTGGAACGTTTCGTACTACTGACGAAGCTTATAAGTGGGGACCTGATGAAAATGGGCGTAGCGTCTATCTGATATTCCGAGATGATGTTCTTGTGAATTTTGATCCCAAGGACTTTGAGTTAGGCAAGTGATTCTCAGTTAGATTTACTGAATCTGGACGACGTCTTTTTCTTTCTCACGGTTTAATCGCAGTTGGCCACAGGCAGCATCAATATCGTCCCCTTTGCGTTTTCGAACAGTCACGTTGACGCCTCCTTTGGCGAGTGCCATAAAGAAGCGGTCTACATTTTCTGTGGAAGGGCTTTGGTAGCCTGTTTCTTCCACACCATTCGCGGGGATTAAATTGACATGGGCATTACGATGCTTGAGTAGGTTAGACAGCTCTCGCGCATGAGCCGGACTGTCGTTGACACCGGCCAATAAAATATATTCAAAGGTGACACGCCTGCCTGTCGTGACATAATAATAGTCTGTGGCATCCATGATTTTTTGAATGCCGATTTTATCATTCGTGGGAACGATTTGATTGCGTAACGCATCGTTGGGTGCATGTAGAGAAACAGCGAGAATATACGACTTGTTGACATCAGCCAGTTCGCGAATTTTGGCGGGAAGCCCTACCGTGGAGACGGTAATTTTTCGCGCACCAATTCCCATGCCGCCTTTGTGATTCAACGTATCCAGAGCAGGTAGCAAAGCGGGCAGGTTGGCCAATGGTTCTCCAATTCCCATGACGACAATATTGGAAATCCGCTCTTCTTCGCCGATCACGCGATCCAGACGCAGGATCTGTTCCAGGATTTCTCCCATCGAGAGGTTACGGGTTAATCCCAAGAGACCGCTGGCACAAAAAACACAACCCATGGCACAACCGACTTGCGTGCTGATACAGACTGTGTTTCGCTTGGGTTCACGCATGAGAACGCATTCAACGTGATGGCCATCTTGCAGTTCCAGCAGCAATTTTTCCGTGCGGTCTTTTGATGTCTGATGTTTGACAACAGTTGTTGAAAACAGGCGAAAGTTCTCTTTTAGCAGATCACGAAATTTTTTTGAAATATCGTGCATGGCATCAAAATCATTGACGCGCTTGGTGAAAATCCAACGCCGAATTTGATCGGCGCGATAGGAAGAGGAATCGTGATCAATACACCATTGGGCAAGTTGCTCACGAGTCAGGTCAGTAATTAAAGGGAGTGTGCAAACATCTGAAGAGATCGATTGCAGGGAATCATTTTCGGACGACAGCATTGTTTTCTGGCTCAAGGATGAATTCGCAGTCGATTCAGACCGCCGCGAATTGGGAATACAAATATTCCGATAGAAGGAAATCAGCCCATCAATTATGTGATGGATGGTAATAATGTATGATTATCATACCCGTGTAGTAACCAGAAGACTACTATTTCTCTCGTCTCTTTTTCTGATTCCGGCAGTGGCAACCGATTAGAAAGGCTGTGTTACGGTACATTAGTCATCTTCAGGCGGTTCCGGGAAGCTGACGACTTTTCCCTTTTTCTTTTTACTGGATTTGTCCTTTTCAGAAGACTTTGTGTCGAATGAGAGGGTCGGGATCACAGGAGGTGTCTCTGGTATTGAAAGGTCGTTTGGCATGGCCAGCGTAGGTAGTTTAGAATTTGATTGTGCCTGCAGCGTTTGTCCTTTTAATGGGAGCTGAGGTTGGTTTTCCTTAGACAAACGAGGAGTGTTGGGTGATTTCAATGGTTTTTGACGTACGATACGGCGGCCATCATCGTGGATCGTGTTTCTGTTAAACGCAATCGTTTGACCCTGGATCTCTGCCCCCACAATCCGATAATGCTCCCCGATTGGTGCTTTGAGAGCGGTCATCAGATTACCTCCGTCTAAGAGGTTTCGTTCTTGTGGGTTGGAGGCCAACATGAGTTCAAGAGAAGAACCATCCGGATATTTCAATCGTAGTTTTGGCTGTGCCGTCGCTACGTTTGAATTTCCAAGCGGATGGCCAAATTCAGCAACCCGTTCAAATCGTGCCTGTGTCTCTTTTTTTCCTGCCACCAGTCGTGGGCGAGAATAAACTTGATTACCCATGATCAGTTCCGAGCTTGCCATTTGTAAGTGCCAGTTTCCCGTAGAAGCGATGACAATATCATCTGCTCCAAAATGCAATTGTGGGTAAACATATAATGAGGATGCGATTTGTGCTTTTGCAACGGGAGGTGTTCTTTCTGCGCCCAGGAACATGGCACACTGAATCAATGTCGGAACCGGAACGGCCTCGACGATCTTGGATTCATTCAACTGGGCAATCATTTTCTGCTTATTATTGGTCGTATAATAGTGTGAAAGCAAAGCGATCGAACTCTGATTGGTTTCCAAGTCGACATCAAGATTGCGCAGGATAGCCTCTTCCGCTTCGTCATGTTGTTTATACTTTTGTAAAATTCGTGAGCAGAGCAGATTTGCTTCCCAGACGTCAGACGAATATTGTTGTGACTTTTGAGCCATTTTCGCGGACCCGGGTTGACCCAGATAGTCGCGAATGCTGGCCAGGTTTGCGGTTCCTGCAGCCAGCATGTCATCACGTCGGAAGAAACCATCTCCGACATCAGCGAGTTGTGTGTAGGTGTGTGAGGCAGCAAAGAGTTGCCCTTGAGCCTGCTGTGTACGGGCTAGATAATACCAATACGGAGGGTAGTGACTCATAAAGCGTTCCAGGCGTTTTAAAATTCGCAAGCGAACGCGTGGGTTTGGTTCCAGCATCGCTTTATCTAGTGCTTCTAAGTCGTCATCACGAATGAGCCAGTAATCGGGAATATTTTTCTCTTGCGCGAGTTTCCAGAAGGTATCCAGAAATAAATTGGATTTGGAAATCACCGTTTCCATGCGTTTCTTATCCACACGCCAGACATCCAGATCTTTTTGGGCCTCTATATTGCGGTAATCCCACCAACTATTTGCTCCGGTTCGAACCGCATTCCCGAATTGGAATGTTAAAACGTCGGTCGTTAAGGCAAGTGCATTGGTGGCGATCTTTTGACGCGAATGATATTTATGCTTATTTTTGAAGTACTCTCTTTCCTTATCGGCAATCTCAACCTGACCGATTTCATCTAGAACGGATGAGTACAGCTTGATGACTTTCTCATCACCAATGCCATTCAGGTTCAGATTGTTCAGAATCTTTTCTCGCTCCTCGAACATCACTTCTTTGGAACCAGATTTTTTCATGCGATAGAAGGCTGCGCGGCAGTAGTTCAGCGCAACTGCTGTTTTACCTGCCGTTGGATCGGGTTCCTTCTTTTTGCTCTCTTCTGCCTGTAATAGAACGATAGATGGCTGTATGAGACTCACAGTCACCATGATGAGAATTACTGAAAATCGGAAACGAGTCGGCATGGGATCTCCTTAACTGCCGATCAGTGACAATATTCTGGCAGGAACATATTTCGGGGCGTGGATGCCTTGTACATCGATCGTGGAAATTAATTTCATTATCATAAATCTACACGCTGGATTCGTCGCGTGTGGGAATTACCTGGATTTTTCCGCCATTTTTAGAGTCGCTAATTCGTTTCAGGTCCGGTTGTGTAAAATAGGTTAAGTTTGGTGTGTTGCCTTACCAACCGAAAGAAAAGAGACCTTCAAAGCAAGGCAACGAAAAAATCCCACTGATTCCTGGAGAAATCAGTGGGATTATCGTATCTATTCGTAGGCGGTAAAACTGCTTATGCCGCTTTCGAGTTTTGGGGTGTTTCTGAGTAAAGTGTGGGGTATTTCGAAGAAGAAAGTCGCCCCAGACTTTCTGCGATTCCTCGAATCACAATTTCCTGCTGGACTTCACTCAGTTCTGAAAAGATCGGCAGCGCGAGACATTCACTGGTAACAAGTTCTGTTTCCGGAAGATCTCCTGCCTGATAGCCCAGATACTCGAAACACTGTTGCATATGTAATGGGCGGGGATAATAGATGGCACAACCGATGTGCTTCTCTCGTAAGTCTTGAAGCACTTTATCCCGTTGTCCGCCTTTAACACGCACCGTGTATTGATTGTAAACATGTCGGCGGTCAGGCAGCACTGTTGGTGGTTCGACACAGTCCAGCAACTGATAATGACGCAAGAGTGAATTATAGCGTCTGGCATTTTCCTGACGTTCCATTGTCCACTGATCAAGATACTTTAACTTGACTCTTAATACCGCTGCCTGCAGAGCATCGAGTCGGCTGTTAATTCCGACTTCTGCATGCTGATAGCCGCCGAGGTCTCCATGAACTCTGAGACGTCTGACACGGGTGGCCAGGTCGGGATCGTCGGTGGTAACGAGACCGCCATCGCCGGCGCCTCCCAGATTTTTCGTGGGGAAAAAACTAAAGCAGCCAAGTGTGCCCAGCACTCCCGAGCGTCGTCCACGATATTCTGCACCAATGGCTTGAGCGGCGTCCTCAATTACGGGAATTCCATTGCGAACGGCATTTCTCCAGATTGGTTCCATATCGGCACATTGCCCGAAAATATGAACTGGCATGATCGCCTTTGTGCGCTCTGTGATTTTACTCTCAATCGATTCCGGGCAGAGGTTGTAGCTCACAGGATCAATATCCGCAAAAACTGGTGTTGCTCCCACACGAGCAATCGAACTGCCAGTAGCGAAGAAGGTAAACGGGCTGGTAATCACTTCATCACCCGGACCGATTTCCAAAGCCATCAATGCTAAGAGCAGTGCGTCCGTACCAGATGCAACACCGATGGCATTTCGAGAATCACAATATTCGGCGATATCGCATTCAAATTCAGCGACTTCGTCTCCTAAGACAAAGGCTTGATCTTCAAACACTTTCAGGACTGTTGCCTGAACTTCGTCTTTAATTCTTTGATATTGGGCGACAAGGTTGATAAATGGAACAGGGGTGGGGGTGTCTTTCGTCATTCAGCGACTCCATTCGCTATGTGAAATCAGGGAGTTCCGTGCTCAAAAACAGGTAAGTTTGGTAGTTTTGAGAGATTTGGTACACCTTGTTTTCAGGTAAGATGCATCTAATTCGATCACACTGAGTTGTTTCCATCTTGGATTTTTCAGCAGAGATCTGGAAATTCGTCGGTAGATTATGTCGAGAACCATATTCTGTCAATATGTGTCGTTCCGAAAAATTAGGACTCTCAAAGGTTGTGGAGTGGGGCTAGTGATCTGATCATGGGCCCTGATTTTTCAATCGACCAATGATTGTTTGAACGATTGCCGATAGTAGAAGCATAACCAGTATTTCTGTATGGTTTTGTAGTCATAACACCTGTTTTGGCGAGTTCTCGCAGGAATCGCGAATTCAAGGTTGAAACGGCCTTCCGAAATCGACTATATACAGAATGATAACTACCCTAAATTATCAAAATTTGATTGGATCATGCCGGTCAGGTAGTTTTTAAAAATTTGAAGCCTATAATATTTTCAGACAGTTACCAACTTGATACGAGTAAAGTCCAGAAAGGAAAACTCATGACGCACGTGGTTACAGAGGCTTGCTTCAATTGCAAATATACAGATTGTGTCGTAGTTTGCCCTGTAGAGTGTTTCTACGAAGCAGATTCAATGGTTTACATCAATCCGGATGAGTGCATTGACTGTGAAGCATGCGTTCCTGAATGCCCGGTTGAAGCCATTTATCATGAAGATAATGTTCCGGAAAAATGGCAGGAATACATTCAGATCAACGCCGAAAAATCACAGGAACTTCCTGTGATTACCGAAAAGAAAGAACCTTTGGCTGATTGCTAAAGAGTTCAGAAGCTCTTTTTGGCTTGATTCTCTGAAAATTAATCAACTCCCCATTACTGAATCGGTAATGGGGAGTTTTTGATTAATCGATGACATTGAGTCGCTGTCCCAATTCTCGCAGGACCTCAATATCGCTATCGGGTCTGGTGGGGCTTTCGGGATGTGTTTGATTGGTCTTGATCCAGCCACGCAGATGTAGAAACTGAGCAGCTGAATGTTTATAAGCCGGAGAGGGGCCGCGGAAGGTGAAATAGCCGAGATATTGTAATTGATCGTTCAGTTCATAAAACGCAGGGTCTCCTGCAGCCCAGTACGCGTCTCGTTTTGCAAACAGATCGGGAGCAAAAGTACTGAGCCCCAGTAAGTAGTCACTGCCGTACTGAATCATATCGATCCCAAAATCATTACCTGTAAAGACTTTGAAATCAGGACGTTTCTGATCTCGGAGCTGCAGGCGTTCCCATTCCGGTTCGCGGTGGAAGGACGATTGTTTGGCTCCGATACACTGCGGAATGTCCATCAAGGCCGCATAGGTTTCCAAATCATAGACTGATCCAAAAGGAGCGAGGTCCTTAGTGAGTTCAAAACCAATAAAGCGATCAGTGTTGGCAGCAATCGTCCGATAAGATTCGATGATCTGAGCTGGTGCCTGATCGACTAAACCGAATGACTGAAAAATGACCGGTGTTCCACCATGTTCCTGAATGAGATCAATTTTTCTTTGATAGCCGGTGGCGTCAAAAGCAGCACCTGGTTGATCGCTGACAAAGGCACCTGCAACAAAAGGTCCGCCACTCAGCGTGTGTTGTGTGAGTTTCAGTACTTCAATAAAAGTGGGTTCATCTATGAGATGCACGTAACCAGTATCCATGTTTACCGCAGGCGTGATCCCCAAGTCTGACGTGCGGGCAACATGAGCGCTTAACGAGTCTCGATCAATTTCTCCGGATTCCAGATAGGGGAGCAAAACAGCTGAAATTCCTGTTATCTTACGACGGGGTTTGATCATGCTGACAGGATCATAGGTTGCTTCTGGCATTTGGTTGTTCCTTGCGATATATTTAAATTTTGTGGTACATCATGGTAAATCGACTATCAGGATACCAAACTGGCGCTCAATCTTGGAGGCATGCATGAGTTTTCGACTCAGAGTTTTTTTTGCTTTGTTTTTTTCAGTCTGCTTTATGTATTCAGGTTGTGGAGTAGTCGACGCGGCTTCCGAACAGAAACAAAAACCGAATATTCTGTTTTTATTCACGGACGATCAGCGCGCGGACACAATCCATGCGTTAGGGAATGATCTCATTCAGACACCCAACCTGGATCAACTTGCACGTAGTGGGTTTGTATTCAATAACGCGTATTGCCTGGGTAGCAATTCAGGAGCGGTTTGTGTCTGTAGTCGAAATATGCTGCTCAGTGGGCGCACCTATTTCCGCTGGACTGGGCGTTATGCTTCTGCAAAGAAACCCAATTTTCCAGAGTCCATGAAGGAGGCAGGTTACTTCACCTACCATCATGGGAAGAAAGGTAATACAGCCTTAGAAATCCATAAAAAATTCGACAAGTCCCAATATTTGAACGACCAGCAAGCACGTATGCTCGGGCAGCCTGGAAAAGAAATCGTGGACAATGCTGTTCAGTTTTTAAAATCGAATCGCGACAAACCCTTTTTCATGTATCTCGCATTTTCTTGTCCTCATGATCCACGTGTGGCTGATCAGGAATATATGGATCTCTACAGTCGCGATAAAATCAAACTCCCCAAAAATTATCTCCCTTTGCATCCGTTCAATAACGGGGAGCAGTTAGTTCGTGATGAATTACTGGCTGGTTTTCCCAGAAGCAAGGCAGAAGTTCGAAAACATCTGCATGACTACTATGCTGACATTACCGGACTTGATGCCCACATTGGTCGCTTATTAAAGACTCTCAAAGAGAGTGGAGAGTATGATAATACGGTGATCATTTTCTCTTCTGATCATGGACTGGCGATAGGCAGTCATGGGTTGATGGGAAAACAAAGCCTCTACGAACACAGTATGAAATCACCGTTAATTTTTAGTGGTCCGGGAATTCCCCAAGGTAGAAGTGATGCATTGGTTTATCTCTACGATATTTATCCAACGGTCTGTGAAATGGTGGGGACAAAAATTCCTGCAGGACTGGATGCAGAAAGTATCTGGCCTGTTATCTCAGGTAAGCAGTCAAAGGTCCGGGATACCCTATTTACCTCTTACAAAGAGGGTCAACGATCTGTCCGCGATAAAAAGTGGAAGTTGATTACTTACCCGCAGATTAATCAGTCGCAACTATTTGACCTGGAGAATGATCCAGAGGAAACCAGAAACTTATTCGATCAAACAGCCTGCCAACCTCATGCAGCTCGACTTTTGGCAGAAATGAAAGCCTGGCAGAAAAAAGTGGGGGATATGAGCCCGCTTGCATCTGCTTCACCACAAGATCCCGCATTTCGAGCTCCTACACTTGAAGAGCTCGAAAAGTTGAAGCGACCTCGAAAATCCAAAAACAAAAAGAAGAAAACTAAAAAGCAGTAATTCTGAGTGAGAAAAATCTGAATGACATCTGAAGAACGTCCACCGATCCGTTTAGACCAGTTTTTGAAACAGCAGGGCGCAGTGGGAACGGGGGGGCATGCCAAGGTTGTAATCCAAGCGGGAGAAGTCACACTCAACGGGGCTGTGGAAACGAAACGCCGCAAACAATTATCGCCGGGCGACATTGTTGCTTATGCTGGCGAAGAGTGGCGCGTTGTGTAACTCTCAGCCGTTGATTACTTGGTGCTGTTTTGGCGGAAGTTGAAAAAACCACCGATAATGGCGACACAGACAATCAAGATGAGATAATCAGTGAAGGTTGCATTATCCCAGACGCCAAGAAAGTAATGAATCCAGCCATCGATCCAGAGTTCCATCAGAAGTCCCCCCGTTACTGGCCCGCAACAAATTCTCGTATGAATAATTTTACCCTCTTTTTGAGAGCATGTCGGATATTAACGGGAATGATGCATATACGACCGTTGATGGTTGTTTTTTAGAAACGAGGAATCTGTTTTCGTGATTCCATCTTTTTGGCTTCTTTCGCCAAAGTTGGATCGTGGGGAGTCAGCTTCTGGAGCTGTAATAATGTTTCTTCAGCTTTAGGTATCAGAGCATAAAACTGCTGATACTTGAGTAATAACTTCAACAACTGTGGATTGTTGGGAATTAATGTATTCGCCCGTTCCATTAAATGCAGCGCTTTTCCTGGAATGCCGTTCTGTTCATAAGACTGAGCTAAAACAATTGTTTCTGACAGAAGACGTTCCAAAGATTGTGTTGTTTTTTCATCATGCTTGTTTTCCAGAATTTTTATCAAATTTTCTACTTTTTCTTCTCGTTCCAGCATTTGCAATAGGGCCTGTGCATCAGTATTACCTGACTTAACAGCCGACTGTAATTCCTGAACTGCATCGGCTTTACGGTTTTCTGCGAGATAGACTTTGGCCAGTAATGTATGTAATTTTCCCAGACCTTCCCGATATGGAGGATTTTTTTTGATTGCTTCAACAAGGATCTGTTCTGCCCGTTCGATGTGTGATAAACGGAAGTAGGTTGTTGCCCGTTTGAGGTCCTTATCATTAGTGTCACTAACTGATTGTTGCTGGTCTGTAGCATGGTACTGGGCTTCCAACGATTTTTGTGCCAGATTAATTCCCTGTACCAAATCGCGGCGGAGCATTTTCTGGTCGGGCATGGCGAAGGCACGTTCGAATTCACGAATCGCTTTCTGATAACGTTGGGTTTTTATCAATGACCAGGCCAGCAGATTTGTCAGTCTGACGTCTTGAATTCCTTGCTGTTGCAAACTTTCCACATACTCTATCAATTCGGCATAGTGTCCGGTCGCAAATAGCTGTTGTGTCAAAGCCACTTGAAAGGAAAGACGATGTGGGAATCGCTCAATGGCGTTACGGGCAATAGCCAGTGAATCACCATCATGCCAGTATTTATGGCGAATGGTCCCACTACGGTTGGGTTCCAGTTTGAGAATCATCACGCCTTGTTTGTCATAAACGGGAGTTATCCGATAGACAAGGTCCTGATCGAGTAGATGCCAGGGAAAGGCTGATACAGTATTTCGATCGAAGGAAACAAGATAATTTGCGGAAAAATCTTGAATCTTCTGATGAAGTTTCTCCGCATTCGTTGTTTCAAAAAAATCGAGTGTCTGATATCGCTGTCCGGTTGTTGCAACGTCGGCACGCCGTGTAATCAAGCGGCTGTCAGGAGATGTATTCTGTTTAATCCACTCACCGGCTGTTGTCCAGTTGCTGAATTGATTCGGTGGAAGCTGATCTCTATAGAACTGATTTGGATGAGTGACCATCTGCAGATTAGCATTTACCAATCGATAATCTGTTTGAATCAGCTTGCTACAGAAGAATAGCAAGAGGACCGAAAACGCGGTAATCATCACTTTGCGGGTTTGGGGTCGCGAGATCTCGATGTGTTGCACAAAGGCACTCCAGCCAGCAGGCACAAATGCGAGAACGATTGGTAGCAGAGGAAGCGTAAATCGCTGTTGAATCCAGGGCCATAATGAGAGCATTCCGAGGCTGAGAATGACATATCCTAAAGCAGCAGTTCCCCCTTGATCACGGCGTTTGATCATTCCATATAATGAGAGAGTAAGAACGAGCCCCCCAAAAATCAGATAGAACCAGACCGGTCCGGGAAGGATATGATTTTCATCCAGAATCATTCGTGAATAACGAGGTGCAGCTCCTGGCATATCGGGAAACAGTTTCTGGCAGAAGCTTTCAAAGTGAGTGATACACCTTTGAAAAATGCCGATGAACGTTCCCAGAATTCCCTGTGATTCGATTTCTTTTAAGGCGATTGAAGAATATCCACTCTTTTCCAGGGCAGAATTTCGATACATCCAGATACCGGAAGCCAGTAAAGAGCAAGCAACGCCTGTTAACCACGGCCAACGTTTGCGGCGGACAATAGCCCATAGACCGATCGCCAGCACTAAAGCGACGCCAATTGTTCTCAGGAAAGGCAGAAAGATCAGCAGGTTGGTAAATAATAATAAGTCCTTTTTGCCAGGTTGATCCTGTCGAATTGCCAGTAGATAGAAAATACCCAGAGAACAGGCCATGAATGGAATTTCGCTCATGACGAGTGTGGAGAAAAACAGTGTATAAGGATTGATGGCAAACAGGCCTGTAATCAGCAGAGCGGGCCAATAGAGGCCTGTTGAGCTTTGATTTGCCAGTCCTGTCTCAGTCGCATGTAATTGGCGAACGTATTGATAAAGCAGAGTGATCAGAGCCAGTGCTGCAAATAAGACAGTCGTTTTCGCCAATAAAACATTGTAGGGAGCAATTAACGCCGCCGGGGTCAAGAGCACCGACATTCCGGGAGGACGGTGCGCATATAATGGTTCGCCGGGAGTATCGATTTCTCGATAACCGGAACCATTGGCAATCGATTTTGCCATCATCACATAGCGGGCACTGTCGGGGGTGAAAAAATAGAGCTGATTCCACCGCGCCATAGCTATACTGGAGAAAATCAGAAGCAAGGCGATGATGCCGATCTTATGTGATCGAAACAGAGATTGGGGGTTACCTTTCATAAGTAAACCGAATTAATAAAGACAATGCGAAGAATGAGAACCTCGGTGGCGAGATAGTAGCAAGAGCAATTTTTATTCCTCCCTGCTGAATCAGAGTAGGGACTTGAGAACGGCTCTCAGGACTTGACCGGGATAGGATGGTGCTGCAGGTTATAGAGGTTTACAGAGGCAGTGTAGAGTATTGTTTTAAAGAAGAACGCTCTATTCAACGATTTCTGAGTTACCTAAAATGATGCAGAAAGACAACATTGTTGATTTTTTGAAACAGGTTTCAAATTGTTTGTAGCGAACCAGACGTTGCATTTTTCAGCAAATTGTTTCACAATTCGAGCCGCTCGACTCAACATGGCGATAGTCAATTCGATCGTAGTGTATTTCACAATGTAAGATTGAATTCAGCAAACGAAAAATCAGGTTTTTAATATGGATGGCAGCACGTTTCACTCTTTAAAACAATCTCTGGAGACGGTTAAAGAAACAGAACAACTAATCTCATTCCTGGATTCGAAAGAGACATTTTCTTTCCCCGCTTTGAAGAATGGCCTCTTTCCTGCGGCGATCGCTCATGAATCGACAGGATATCAGAGTATCTGGGTACGAGATAATATTCATATTGCTCATGCATTATTTGCAGTCGGCAAAGAGAAGCCGGCTTGTAAAGCAATGGCGACTTTAACCGATTACTTTATCAAACACAGAGATCGTTTTGATGATATCATTTCTGGAAAATATCAAGCAGCGGAAATCATGAAACGTCCCCATATTCGATTTGATGGGAACACGCTTGCAGAAATCGATGAAAAGTGGGCTCACGCTCAAAATGATGCATTGGGCTATTACGTTTGGTTATATAGTCTTTTGTTAAAGCAAGCGAAGTTGACGCCTGATAAAGAATCAGTAGAACTGCTGGCAGCGTTTGTACGTTATTTTGAGAAGATTCAATTCTGGGAAGATGCAGACAGTGGTCACTGGGAAGAGGCCCGTAAGATCGAAGCTTCCAGCATTGGTACAGTCGTCTCTGCATTGATGATGTTGAAATGTTATCTGGATCAAAGTGAAAACTGGAACCATTTTACATTTGGCAAAAAACGCGTTATGCCTGAATTGATGAATGAATTAATTGAGCAGGGACAATCAACTCTATCACAAATTCTTCCTGCTGAATGCGTCCAGGCCGACCCACTGCTGGCCCGAAAATATGATGGCGCCCTGTTGTTTTTAATTTACCCTCTCGGACTCGTTCGAGATGAGATGGCAGAATCCATTATGGAAGATGTCAGAACACATTTGATGGGGGAATATGGAATTCGTCGTTATCAGGGAGATTCATACTGGTGCGCAGACTATAAGGAAATGTTTAGCGAAGACGACAGAACAAGTGATTTCAGTGAAAACCAGGCAAAGCGGGATCGACTATTGAAGCCAAATCAGGAAGCTCAGTGGTGTATTTTCGATTCCATTTTATCTGTGATCTATGGACAACGATTTCTGAAATCAGAACATTCTGAAGATGCTCAAAAACAACGTTTCCATCTGGATCGCTCACTCAATCAGCTCACGACGCACGAATCAACTTTCGGTCCTTATCGCTGTCCTGAATCCTATTATCTGGAAAAAGGGAAGTATGTTCCCAATGACATCACTCCGTTGTTGTGGACTCAGGCCAATTTGATGATGGCGCTCCATCAATGGAAGCAGACAGTTGCGCAACGATGACCCAAGGTTCTCTATGATGCATCAGTCTACTGAGATTAATTGTTGAATCAGTTTGCAGCACATTTGATGCTCAGAGTCTTCGAGTGCCAGACTTGCTTCTTCTAACAGTCTGGTCTGCCTTACTGTGACTGGAATCGCCGTGTTCTCATCAGGGATTTCTGGTATAAGCCGTTTTACCAGTTGTTTCATCAGTGTATCAAGACCTGAATTGGTTTTAGATGAAACAGCAATAGCCTGTTTGGGGAGAGCAGCATCCCATTGTTGGGGGAGATCGGCTTTATGAGCGACCACAATTGAATCTGGCCATTGTGAAAGCAAACGGTGGTCGTCTGCATGAGCGGGTTGACTGGTATCTAGCAGGATTACCTGGCAGTCGGCTTCAGCCAGAATCTGTTCAGCACGTTGAATACCAGCTGCTTCCAGTGGAGCGGCCTGTTCACGGATTCCTGCTGTATCAGAAAACTGAAACGGCCAGCCTTCAATTGCTGTCGTTGCCGTCAATACATCACGTGTGGTGCCTGCCTCATCAAAAACAATGGATCGATCATAACCCAGGAGCGCATTGATTAAACTTGATTTACCCACATTCGGACGACCAGCTAACACAACACGCCAGGGAGTGCTTAGATGCAACCCCAAGTTTTTCCAGCGAAGCAGCCCCCGGATTTGTGATTGAAGTTGATCGGAATCAAAGGCAGTTTTACTATCGGGTAATAACGCTTTGAATGCAGCAGATAATAATCCCTGTGATTGTCGCAGCAAAATCTCAGCAGTTCGAAATGTTGTGGCAGCAATCAGTGTTTCCTGAAGCTCCACATTCAGTGCTGGCTGCGATTTTTTCATTAATTCCTGCCACGTTTGAATTTCGCAACTTTGGGACTCCAGGTTATTCAGAATCCGTTCAATGGCTGCCAGTCCACCATGACAGTGAATATCAACGGTTTCCGGATCAAGGCGACATATCACAAGATCTTCGTTATTGGATTGGCCCCAGAGTCCGTACACAATGCGATTGAGTGGGTGTTGATCGAACGATTTCTGGTTCGCCGCCTGAAAATAAGCATTGATCATGTCTGTCAGCCGGTGCGGTTCACCGTGGACACGAATGGTCGCGACAGCCCCTCTGCCGCGGGGGGTGAGGAGTGCGGCAGAGCAGGCAGAATGAGAGTTAGTTTCGGAACGATCTGACATATTATTTAGAACCACAGATTTTTTGAGCTACTATTGCGAGCCCCTGCAATGTGAGTAACGGTTCAAATCGTACATATCCTTTGAGATGTGAAGCCAATAGAGCGGAGCCACCACCAGATAATAAAATGAGAGGTACGACTTGTTTTGCATTGGGTAATAATTGATCCCGTTGTTGACAGACAAGTTCTCGAATGGCTCCCAGTTGTCCCCAGAAGAGTCCACTGCGAATTGCGTCGGTGGTATTCTTACCTAACACGACAGGTTCTTCCTGCCGCAAGTCGTTAACAGGGATCAGAGGAAGTAGGGCAGTATAGTTATGCAGTGCTTTGGCAGACAATTCAAAACCTGGTAAAATCGCGCCCCCTGCAAAACTGCCTTGGGGAGTGACGACATCAATTGTTGTAGCGGTACCGGTATCGATAATGATCGCTCCTTGTGCTGAATCTCGAAGCTGATTTGCGGCAACTGCGTTGAGTAAACGGTCAATGCCCACTTTCCTAGGCTCTTCGACACAGATTTCAAGTGGAAAATCGGCCGTATTAAGAACCTCTATAGGGGGCTGTAGCGTACCTTGTGGCCAATTTTGAATGACTCGTTCGATACCTCCAGGGTTAGAACCAGCAACAACAGTCTGACATTGGTTGTTTTGTTGCCCATCAAACCAGCTTTGAATCACTTCCCAGGGGATGGGTTCTTCTATCAATGTTGAGCAGGCATTTTTGACAAGCGGAAGCTGTTGAGTCTCTCCTGCTTTGAAGTTTGTTATCAGTGAAACAAATTTGATTCGGCTGTTACCGACATCAATGACTAATTGTTGAAGTGGTTGTGACATGAATGGCTCTATCAGGCGAAGAGTACTGGACTTGATACCTGTTTTTAGAACAGAGTTCGGTCGTTCTGGCTCTCAGTATCGTCTTTGTTAGTCTTTTTTGCACTGCTTTTTCGTCTTCCTGTTTTTGCTGGGCCTTTAGTATCAATCGATGCAGTCGCATCGAAATCTTCTAAAACTGGATTCCCATCATCGTCGACACGAGTCAAAATTTCAATTTTCTGCTCGGCGGATTCAAGCGACTGATAGCAGGATCGTAATAGCTTCACGCCCCGTTCGAAATTTTCCATTGATTCTTCAAGTCCGGCTGTTCCTTCTTCGAGGGTACTGACAATTTCCTGCAGTTCTGCCAGTGAGTCTTCAAACAGAGGTGCTTTCGAATTTGATTTTGCTGCTTTTTTCTTTGCCATGAGCTTAGTTCTTTACGAGTAAAATTTCTATTTCACGAAATATATTCACTTTGTTCGTGCTGCTTATGATGTTTCTTCAACAACTTTTTGAACCTGACTAAAAATGACTCCATCAGTGACATGTGTTTGCAGTGTGTCTCCCACGTTCAGTTGTTTGATTGATTTGACGATGTCTGTCTCTGTCGTTTGGCTCTCTGTCTCAACGCGTGTGATGCTATAACCACGGTTCAACACTTTTAAAGGGCTCAATGCATCCAGTGCAGATGACAGTCGTTTCGTCTCCGATTCAAATCGAGATATTAACTCGCGTGTGCTTCGTATCAGTCTGCGATCCAGTTCGTCAAGTTGTGAAACGCGATTATGTATCATATCCAGTGGCCGTGTCAGAGCAGGGTGGGCCGCCAGTGCATCAAGTTGTAAACGGACTTGTTGGGCACGTTGTTTTAGGTGTGTAGTTAGTTGATCTCCCCAATGGGTTAATGTCGCTAATATGTCCGACTGTAGTGGTACTGCAAGTTCAGCCGCTTCGCTGGGAGTTAAGGCGCGTCGATCTGCGACTAGGTCGGCAATACTGATATCGATTTCGTGTCCCACAGCGCTGATTACTGGAATTGGACACTCAAAGATGGCACGCGCGACGACTTCTTCATTAAATGCCCAGAGGTCTTCGAGACTACCACCACCACGACCAGTGATAATTGTATCTACATTCGGAATTTGTGAAGCAACTTCAATACCAGCCGCGATTTGCCCGGCTGCACCCTCTCCCTGAACAGCGACAGGCACGATCACAAGATCGACGGCGTTCCAGCGTCTGGTGATGACTTGCAGCATATCGCGGACGGCGGCACTTGTGGGACTGGTAACTAATGCGATCTTGCGCGGGAAGAAAGGAATTGGCTGTTTGTGTTCGGGGTTGAACAAGCCTTCCGCTGCCAGTTTTTCCTGCATCTGACGAAATGCCAGTTCAAGTGCGCCCACTCCTTGTGGTATCAATTGTTCGATATTGAGTTGATACGTACCCCGTGCCTGATAAACTTCAATCGGACCGACAGCCACGACTTCCATTCCGTCTTCAATTTGAAATTTCAGTCGAGACGCAGTTCGTTTCCAGATCACTGCCCTCAGTTGAGCGGAATCATCTTTTAAAGTCAGATAGACATGGCCGGAACTGGCAACCGTACAATTCGAAATTTCTCCGATCACCCATGCTTGTGGAAAATTGGCTTCGACCAGATTTTTTACCTGACGAGTGGTCTCAGTGACAGAAAGTATTTCTGGTTCTAAAAGTGACATCTCATTGCTTTGGACTGAAAGTGAAATGATTTAACTAAGCGAGCATCGGTTGCAAGTATGTTATGGCACGACGACAATCTTCAAGACGCTGATTACCTTGTGTGCGATCAATGGCAAGCCAGCCTTGATATCCAGTTTCTGAAACCAAGGGCAGGAATTGATCCCAGATAACCATGCCTTCTCCCAGGGGAACTTCAGCACCCTCTCTGTCCATTTCCCGAATCGCATCCCGTAACCGATACGACTTAATCCAGGTATGGAGCTCTCGTACAGATGTTTCAGGATTCTGGTTATTGAATACCATTTCCGCGGTGTCAAATTCGACCCCAACAAATCCCGTATTGACTGAGGAAATTAATTCTCGGATCACTGTTGGTGAATTCTTTTCGCAGGCAATACAAAGATCTGTACCAATGTGTGAAGCATACTTCCCTAAATCATTCAAAACTTCACTCACAATTTGGAAATTTCCGCCTTCCTCAGTGTGAATTGCGCCGGGATGAATGATTAAAAACGGAACTTTTAATCGCCAGGCGAATTCTAATGCGGATTTAATCGCTGAAATTCTCTGATCCAGGAATTCTGGTTCTGTTAATGCGCGTTGTGCTGGCAGCCGTAATGATGCGATTGAGAGGTTGAATTCTTCTAGAAGTTTGCGGAAATGGCGTTCACCAGAGGCCCCAAACGATGAAGCTATGATTTCAGTATGAACATCCAATTGCACTCCTCGCGCCCCGATTTGGGCTGCTGTTTTGATTGCCTGCTTGATGGGCATTCCAAAGCAGCGAGTGGCGACTGCGAGTTTAAGTCGAGACATACGTTTCCTTATAGAATAATTTTTCTAGACATTTTAACAGAGCGAAATAATCCCGGCAATTAGATCAACCGGCAAATTTTATCTAACCGACTGCCTAAAAAGAATGATCTCCCGAAGTTAACAGGAAAGGATTGAAAAATCAGGGATTCCCTTCCTGTTCCAGATTGAGATTCGATCAAAAAATGGACGATTCAATAGATATTGAACTGTCATATTCAGGAAAGCTCTATGATACTGTCATCGCATCTCACCTGCTACCTAGCGTTGCTCGCCGGTTTGCCTCTTGAGGGTAACTTGGTGAATGACTCAATGCCAATCGTTACTTATTCGTTCGAAACGAAACAAGACCGGGACTTTGATGACAATCCGGATGACTGGTCTCGCCGCAAGGGGCCAGGGTATCCTCAATATATTGATATTTCCATCGATCGAAAGATGGGACGCACAGGAGATCAAAGCCTGCATATTGCAGTGAACGGAGGGCATGCCACGATTTATTCCCCTCCTGTAAAAATTGATGCAGATCACGCTTATTTATTCCGTGGGTTCATCAAAACACAGCGATTAAAGTATGACGCGGCTTTGGTTTCTGTTTCATTCCTTGATCATAAACGTCAACGTATTCAGAAATTTTTGAGTCGACCAGTTACCGGAACTCATAGCGATTGGGCTGAAGTCGCAATTGGTCCAATGACGCCCAAGCCCAATGTTCGGTTTGTTGTCATTGGTTGTCATGTGGCGCACAACAAACAGAAAGATATTTCAGGAGACATCTGGTTTGACGATCTCTGGATAGGTAGTTTACCACAGTTGGAAATTTTTAATAATTATCATCGTCACTTTATTGATCATTCCGCAGAAATACGGGTCAGTAGTCGCATCAGTGGATTGAATCCGAAAAAAAAATATCTGCTTGATCTAGAACTCGTTGATAGTATGAATCGACGGGTTGCCAACTCTTCACTCGAATTAATGTCGAGCCCGGAAGAAGTGAAGAAATCGGCTGATAATCGTTTGCTGGATGGTAATAAACATACGGAAGTCTGGCGCCTGAAACCTATGGAATATGGCTTTTATGAAGTCCGATCGAACCTGTTACATGATCAGAAGTCGATACTGGCGGAGAAATCGACGTTTGCCGTCATTGATTTAGTGGTTCCCAAAGCGACAGGGGAATTTGGTTGGACTATTTCAGAGGAAAATGCACAACTTCCACTTAATAAGCTGCCTGATATTGCCGCTCAGGCAGGGATCAATTGGATTAAATTTCCGTTGTGGAACGTAATGTCATCGAAAAATGGCTATAAACCAAACCAGGTCGCAGAGATGCTGGATGCAATGTCGAACAAGGGCATCACACCGATCGGATTGCTTAACCATCCTCCCAAAGCAATACGATCTCAATTTGCAAAAGACTGGCAGGGTGTCAGTGGTATTTTCACGATGCCTGTGAGTTTCTGGTCACCGTCGCTCGAAGAAGTGTTTGCCCGTTTTACATCATTGGTGAATTATTGGCAACTGGGGGGAGACGATGACCAAAGTTTTATCGGTATGCAGAATCTGAATCCTACTTTGAAAAAAGTAAAGTCACAGCTCGACTTAATTGGACGTGATACTCATGTCGGCATTCACTGGGACTGGAAAACGCCTTTACCTGAAAAAGGTCTGGTGAACAGTTTTGTGTCAATTAAAAATGAGAATCGGTTATCGCCTTCCGATCTCGCTCGAGAACTTCAGAACTCCAAATTGTCGTCGAGTATCACCTCTCGCTGGGTCACATTAACCCCACTTCCCCGGGATGGCTACTCTCCAGAAGAGCGGGGAGTAGATCTGGCAAAACGAATGGTGACTGCAAAATATATGGGAGCAGATGGCATTTTTGCTTCCTCGATTTTCGACGAACAACATGGTTTATTAAATAAAAACGGTTCACCCACGCTTCTCTTTCTGCCTTGGAGAACGGTGGCATTGTCACTTCAGGATACAAAATATGTGGGTACTTTTAATATGCCCAACAAAAGTACGAACCATGTCTTTGTGCGAGACGAAGAAGCTGTTGTATTCGTTTGGAATGACGAACCGACAGAAGAAGTCATTTATTTAGGGGAACACACTTATGCTACGGATGTCTGGGGTAGAAGAATTAAATTAGATCGCGATCCAAAGACGAGGCGTCAAGTTCTATCCGTGGGCTCTTCTCCCATGATTATTCGAAAATGTAATAAAGAAGTTGCTTATTGGAGGCTGGCCGCTCAATTTGAAAAAGGGAAATCGAAAAGTGAGTACGGAGGTCATAATGAAGCTGTGATTGGCAAAAACACGTTCTCGCAAAGTATCCGCGCTAAGGCGTTTTTGAATGTTCCGAAAGGCTGGGAAACAGAGCCTCAAGAGTGGGTGTTTAATGCTGGCGCAGGAGAGGGCTATCGCCTCGAGACGTTTATGACATTACCTACGAATGCCAGTCTGGGGCGAAAAGATGTATCAATCGATTACGAAATTTCTGCGGAGCGGCTTTATTCGATCCGCGTACACAGGCCTTATCGTGTCGGATTGGGAGATATTGTGATCAAGGTGGTCGACAAGAAAATTGAAGGTAATGTGCTGGAAGTTGAGCAGATTATCATTAACAACACCTCACCTCTCGAAACGCTCCAATTTCGTTGCAGTCTATTTGTTCCACGGATGAAACGCATGCGACGGATTGTGACAGAACTCAAGAATGGCCAGGACCGTAAACTTTATCACATACCCAATGCTAATGCGTTGAAAGGCAAAGAACTTTGGATTCGTGCTGAGCAAACGAATGGTCGACGAATTTTAAACTATCGCTGGATTGTTGGAGAAGACTGGGAGAATCCAGATACGATTTCTCGAAGACAAAGAAAAGCGAGAGTTCAAGTGATTCGGTGATAACTGGGAATTTTTTTCATTCAAATTCAGGATTGATTAATTTGAATTGTGCCCAGGTAAACCGTTACCTTCAGAGCCTGCCGCATTACAGATTGAAGTCGACGAATCAGGAAACGTCATCGAATTTCAATAACGTTCTGATTCAAGATTGGTAGAATATGGCTTACACAATTTGCGTTACTCGATATTGATTCTGTCCCGGTTCGAATAGTTCAGGCAACCAGGTGACGCCCATTCCTGGCGTTTGTGGAATCAGAATCCGACCATCTTTGACTTCAATTGTTTGATCGATAAGTTGGGGATAGAGCATTCTCAAATGTGCTCTCAGGCTTTCTTGCCATGCCACATTATTCGAACTGGCGGCAACATGCACTCCCGTTAGTAGAGTTAATGGACCGGTACAATCATGCATGACGACAGGAATGTTATAAAATTGCGCCAGTCGTGTGATATTTCTCGTTTGCGAGATTCCGCCAACCCAGGTTGGATCAATCATCACAAAGTCAGCGGCTCGCTTTTCCAGAGCCAGCCGATAGTCATCGGGGCCGTTGAACATTTCACTCACAGCTACCGGGATCTGGGTTTTCTCTCTAAAATCACTCAATGTGTCAACACAGTCCACACGTAGCAGATCTTCAGCCCAGAGAATGTCGTATTCCTGTAAGCGTTTTGCGATTCGTAATGCAGGGGCGAGCTGGAAGAATCCGTGACCGTCTATGATCAATTCAATATTGTTTCCCAGGGCTTCTCGAATTTTCTGAAACGGTTTCAACGCACGCGTGATGTCTTGATGTGTGATGTGTAACGGACCATTGGTTTTGTGTGCGGCAAAATCGAGTGTCCAGACTTTAAGTGCCTGATAACCTTCGGAGATCAATGACTCTGCCAATTCGACTGGTTCATTCACAGCAGACCAGTAATCATTTAATGGTCCTTGATTGCCTATCGGACCATAACCGGGCCAGCAGTGAGATTTCTCCTTATCGGTTGTACCGCCATAAGAAGGGCCACCGCAGCTATTGTATGTGCGAATGGATTCCTGCACGCAGCCTCCCAGCAGCTGCCAGATCGGCTGAGATGTCACTTGCCCGAAGATATCCCATAAAGCCAGATCAATGGCGGAAATCGCGCGTAGTTCTGCACCGCGTGAGCCAAAATTAGTGGAGCGTTCATAAAGAAATCGCCAGTGGGACTCGATGTTAAGTGGATTCTTCCCCATCAGATAATGAGACATCCAGTCATGTATTAATGCGGCAACAGCATGCGGGGCGTAGTACGTTTCGCCACAACCTACAATTCCTTCGCTTGTATGAACTCGTACCAATAGCAGACCCGGCATGATTGACTCGGCAATCGAAGTTTCTATTTTGGTGATCTGCATTTTAAATCCTTTGTTGTGATGTTGACTCTTATCAGACAACACTTACTGTTAACAATTAGAATTTATTCTAACTATGACGTAAGTTCCTGTTCAATTTGTTCGAACGGAAACAGCGGCTGCCGTCGATTCTTGTATTGAAATTGTTCTATGTCGGCTGAAGTGACCCCCGGTGTGTTCACGCGAATTAAATTAGGGCAGACCGGTCTGTAGGCGGCTAGAGGCGCTTGTACGCCTTTTGCAATGAGAATTTGATAATCTGCGGGTTTTATTCCACACGATGTCAATTGTCCCAGACTGAATGGCGGTGTGCGGTGACTGTTTAGCATCACCGTCAATCCGAATTTCGTTTGCACAACGGCGGTTGGCCCCATGTCATATTCTGTTTTACCTCCATGACGCACTTGTGATTCAGTAAAATGACCATCATGGATGCTCAATACAGTGACGTCGGCGATCAAAGGGGCTCCATGTTGATCATCTGTTTTTCCTCCCATCGCCAGTGCTTGAAGTGTATTGCCAACGCCCGTATCAATGGCTTGTTTTGCTGCTGCAGGATCATAAAGACAGGCAAATGATGTGGGCCCTCGACGTTGATGAATCGCATGTAAAATGGCTGTGCCATCTGCGGGAGAGCCACCGCCGATATTATCGCCCATATCCAGGAAACAGACGGGACCTTCCATTTTCTCTGCTTGATCCAGGGCTTTTTCAATTCCGGTCAAATGTGCCTGAAATTCTTCTCGACGAGTGATCAATGTTTGGCCCAGTTGGTCGGCTAATTTTTGGGCGCGTATTTGATCATTGTCAGTAACGACGATAAAACTCGAACCCATTTCATGCACATCAGCATAGGGAAATCCAAGTACGATACTATTGGTCAAAACATTGGCGTCTTTCAGCATTTCGTCAGCAAGCTGATACAATGATGCGCACGGCTCTGAAGATGTATGCTGACGTTCGATATTAATCGCAACGGGAACAAAGCAGGCTGCTTGAGTTGGTTTTATCTCATCTTGTAAGATGCGATACATCAAACGAGCTGCTTCGATTCCACGATCACGTTGATCGATGTGTGGATTTGAACGATAAACAATTGTTGAGTCGCAGGCATCAAGCATTTTTTGCGATAAATTGGCATGGGCATCCAAAGTGCAAACAATGGGAATCTCTGGTCCCACCCGTTCACGTAGAAGTTCCAGCCAATAGCCATCCAGATCGCGTTCTTGTTCACTCACACCAGCTCCATGCGGTGCTACTAATAAACCATCCAGCTTTCCTGCCTGGCTTAGTTCATTGTCTAACAGATGAATCAGAGTACTAACGGTCTCTTTTGTGATCGTTCCTCCTGGTAGAGCGCGTGCCACAAAAATAGGAACAGCTTCTATCTCTGTTTCTGCCAGGCCGGCAAAGAAACCGCCGAGTTCGTGCGCTGCGTTTTCGAAAATCGGGTAGATTTTCTCTCCGGTAGCCAATACATCATATTTAAAATCATTAAGAGTCGTTGCGGTTTGAATAAACGTATTTGATTCGTGTTGAATCGAAATAATTCCGACACGCATCGGGGACTCCCTGTGTAGAGGACAGCTTTTCTGTGTTTCTAAGTCAATCTGAAAAATAAAGTGTTATATCTTATATTGGAATGATGAATTCACTATAATGAAATAAAATCTGAATTGCAAGCATTTGCGAATCATCGTGAAGAAGTCTCCTTTTTGCGGATCAGTTACAAAATGTCTTCAATTATGGAAGCGACATCATTGGGCAAAGCATTTCATGTGCTGGAAGTGTTAGCTTCATCTGAGGGCGCGCTTTCATTGATGGAGATTGTTCAAGAGTTAGGGTTTCACAAACCGACCGTACACCGCATTCTCCAAGAATTAGTTGAATTGGGTTATGTCAGTCGCGTGGAAAAAGGCGTCTATGAGATTACTTCCAAATTACGTCGCTTAGCTTTGGGAAAAATGGACGATCGACTGACAGAACTTGCCGATCCCTTTTTACGTGCTCTACATGATGAAACAGCGGAAACCGTCAATCTGGGTGTCTTGCGAGGAACCAAAGTCCGTTACCTACGTGTCTTAGAGAGCAAGCATCCCTTAAGACGGATTGTTGAACCAAATGCTACCGATCCATTTTACTCTACTGCATTAGGTCGCGCGATTACCATTCAAATGAATGATGAATCGTGGGATGCACTCATCGAACGTACCAGACTCATTGCGCGGACAACGCAAACCGTCGTTAACGTCAACCAGTTACGAAGGATTCATCAACGAGTACAGCAGGATGGTTATGCGGTTGAACAGGACCAGAACGATGTTGGTGTGACTTGCATTGGTGCTCCTGTTTATGAAGACGAAAATGTCATTGCTGCAATCAGTCTGAGTGTGCCCAGCGCCCGCGCTAATCAAAAGACGTTACAACAATTTATCAAAGCAGTTGTCCGAACATCCCGGCGAATCACAAAACAAATTCAACAACAAAGTGTGAGTTAAAAATGAACGAGCCCTTACCGGAAACGATCACTCTGGAAATGATGCGTCAATCAATGCATTCTGCAATTATTTGTGATGCCCTCGATTCCATTGGGTACACTCTTCAATCACCTCGTGAAGAACTACTACCCATGACGGTAGAATCTGTTGTCGTCGGACGCTGCAAAACCAGTTTATGGGTGGATATGTATCACGTAGATCCCAGCCCCTATGAACTGGAACTTAAGGCCGTGGATTCGGTTAAGCCTGATGAGATCTTCATCGCGGCTGCCAGTGGTTCGATGCGTTCCGGAATCTGGGGGGAGTTACTTTCGACGGCGGTTCATCATCGAGGTTGCCGTGGAGCGATCATTGATGGAGCCGTTCGCGATGTACGTCAGATGCGGGAAATGCAGTTTCCGGTTTGGGCAGTGGGGACATCACCTTATGACAGCAAAGACCGACAAAGAATAGTAGACATCGATGTACCAGTAGAAATCGGTGGTGTTATTTTCTCGCCCGGGGATTTGGTGTTTGCTGACATTGATGGAATCGCTGTCGTACCTCAAGAAGTGGAACAAGAAGTGATTCAACTGGCGTGGAAGAAAGTGCACGAAGAAAATATATTTCGCGACAGCATCAAAAATGGGATGTCTGCCACGGAGGCGTTTGCGAAGTATGGAATTTTATAGAGAGCTTACTTTTTTGAATTCACTTTTTCCGGATTCCACCATGCATCTAACAGGCTTTTGAGTTCAACGCGAGATGGACGATAACTCTCTTCATTAATGAGATTTGTTGTTTCGGGCGGATCGTGGTCCAGGTTGAATAAAACGTCGCCACGGTGATAATCATTCCATGCGATTCCTTGTGCATTCGTGTTGTGAGTTGTTATTAACTTCAGATTCCCCTTACGAATCCAGCGGTACGCGACATCGCGTTCGGGATGATCCAGCGATGAAGCATCTCCTGGATAAATGGCACCAAATACTGCTCGATTCGTTGGTAACGTTTCTGTTCCTTGAGCAGAAGGCAGTAGATTCACTCCGGGGAGTGCTTGAGTTCTTTCTTCTTGTCCTGTCGCATGTAAGAGTGTAGGCACGACATCAATGCTGCTAACCAGTGCAGTATGAGTTGCCGGTTTGATAACGCCATCCCAGCGAATGAGAATTGGCGAACGCAATCCATCTTCAAATGGAGAGCGTTTACTCGTTTTGGTATGATGGTAATTCTCCCGATATTTCATCGGTTTTTGTCCTGGTGTCCAGCCATTATCAATGACAAATAAAAACAGCGTGCTTTTGGGATTGGATTCCTGTTCTATGAACTGTATCAGTTTTCCAACAGTCTCATCAAATTGGGAACAGCTTGCGTAATAAGCGATTTCCTGTTGGGAGACACGTTGGTTTTTTCGGTACAGATCAAAATACTTTTGAGGGGAATCGTGGGGCTGATGTGGTAGATAGGGAGCGTACCAGACAAACCAGGGAGTCTGTTTCTGGTCACAATCGCGAACGAAATCATAAATGGGTTGCATTGTCTCGCGGCCAATTTTTAATCCCCAGTCACCATTTCCATGCGCGACCAATTCACCATGAGCCAGTTTTCGATTCCCACCAAATGTCTGATCAGGAACAGGTTTAAAAATAGTCATTCCTTCTGTAAAACCAGCATTGCGATAGTGGCCTTCCCAGAATTTCCCCGTTTGTAAGCAACGATATCCGCGTGCAGCTAACAGACGTGGTAACGTGTCAACATTTTGAATCAATCGAAACGCCTGACCGCGTTTTGTTTCATATTCTTTTCGCGAAGTCATCTGATTAAATCGGCTATTGCCCGGTGGTGGATGATTGTAGTGAATGCCACTTTGGTGTGGATACAGGCCGGTGAGCAACGTGGCAAGAGACGGGCTACAGACGCTCGTTGGTAAATAACCATTAATGTAACGTGCTGATTGCTTTGCTAAACGGTCGATATGAGGAGTTTTTATTTCTTTGTTTCCCATAAAGCCGAAATCCCGATAGGTTTGATCATCCGAGATAATCATTACGATATTGGGAGTTGATGGCTGCGCGGCGTAAGAAATAGAAGTTGCAGATAAGCTACAAATTATGAGACCAAAACTGATCCACGTGCAACGGGAGCTCTGTTTGATTTCGGTCAGATCATGAGAAATAAAAAAGTATTTCATGATTTGGATATTTTCCTGATTAGAGAATCGAGTCAGTTCTCACATTGAGAAGTTGCAGGGCGGACTATTTTTCAGCATAACTTGTGAAACGATGCTTGTCATTCTGAAATTGCGTCATCCAATTCAGCTTTTCCTGAAGATACTGGTCTTGATTTGCACTCTTAGATCAAAACAAGATCTCGAGAATTCTTCTTTCTGAGCTAATTATTGAATTCCAGGAACGTTGACGATTCGAACCAGCACTTGAAAAAAATTAAAAGTACGGGTTATGAACGTTACAAAATCGGAATTGGTCGGTAACATAACACATATGCGAGTCCCGAGATCTGAGTCATTTTGATTTAAAACCTGCTTTTCCTTTCGTACAGTTCTAGGCAAGGTCGATCAACTCAATAAAGTAAACGGAGTGAAGATACCCATGAGCATCAATCCATTAGAATATCAACCGGGTGGTGACAAAAAAAATTCCGAATTCTTCGATGAATATCGGATGAAAATATATGAGCGCCGCCAAAAAAGTGGTGTTGAAGATTTACTGGAGAAAATGTGTGCGGTAGTGGTTCAGGTTGAGCAGGAGGAGGCGATACCGTATCTACATGAACTCTATCTAATGGGGCCTTATCGTTTTTCAGCTGGTTTTAAAAACGAGACACACAATGTATATGTGCTCATTTCACAACCAGAGTTTCCCCGACTCATCGTTCTGGAGCCACTTTCAAAAGACTATGCTGATGAAATTACCATGTTCAATCGGCTCTACCCACTTTCCAGTGAAAAGCCTAATGCGAGATATATTGGCGAAATATTTAGCACAAAAGATACTGCTGAGACTCGTAAAACGCTTGAATCTCATAACATTCGTTTTAATTATCATCACGAGACCAAAAACCCATTTTTTACCGAATCTCATTTTGCCTTTACGTTTCCATCTGACTTTACCTTTAATCGAGTAGGGTACTGTCAGGAAGAGATTGGGAATTATGACGCTTTGCAATTGGGAACACACTTTGATCTGGACGCTTCCGTCGTCGACTCGCTCAATCAGGTTGTCCAATTTGTTGAAGAACAAAAACTGGATTCACTCATATTGGGGATTGATCATCTGGCGACACGGATTCTTGCTGGTGAACGCGAAGATGCGATTCTGGAATTCCTGACGATGTCGAATCATTATTTCTGGGGTGCTTACAACATTGCTGATATGAATTCTTCAACGAATGTGACTCGCAACGGCAACGTTGATGATGATAAAAAATCACCCGCCAAAGTTTTTACTGCCAATAATACTCCATCATTTGTCAATTCTTTTGAAAATCTGCCGATGCCCACGGAGGATTTTGTCCGCAACTATGGACGACGTTTGCACCATATGGCTTATGAAGTCGTCGATGGAAATCATCGCGCGGGTGAGAAGAATGTGGATTATGTGGTGAATACATTAATGGAGAAAAGTATTCCCTTCCTGGCACATGTTGTGGGTGAATGCCTGGACGATCCGAATTTGAAACAAATCTTCTCGAAGCATTCGAAATATTCCATTTTAATTACTGAATATGTCGAACGCTGTCATGGATATGAAGGCTTTTTCACGAAATCAAATGTCGCCGCGTTGACCGAAGCTGCAGGTAAAGATGAACGCTATGAACATGGTCATGTTTTTGATTAAGGCACCTGTGATTGATTAAACCGGATGAGCGATTAAAACAGATCTCCTCTACACAAATCAGGAACTTAAAACACTATGAATCATTCTTCTTCGGAGCTGCCAAGGATTGTCGTCATCGGAGGAGGTTTTGCTGGTATCAATGTCGTCAAAGCCTTGAAGAATACAGCAGTTGAAGTGGATTTAGTCGATAAACGGAATTACCACCTCTTTCAGCCTCTTCTGTATCAGGTGGCAACAGGCGAGTTGGATGCAACCAATATTGCGGTTCCGATACGAAAAATATTATGGAAACAAAAAAACGCCCGTGTCGCATTAGGAGAAGTTACTAATATTGATTTCGATAAAAAACTGGTCCAGTTTGATGGGGGTGAACTGGACTACGATTACCTCGTGATTGCGACAGGTGCACAGCAATCTTATTTCGGTCATGACGAATTCCAGTCTTTTGCTCCCGGTTTGAAATCCATCGATGATGCACAGGAAATACGCCGGCGACTCTTTCTGGCATTTGAAGAAGCGGAGTGGGAAGCAGACGAGGAGGCACGTCGTAAAATATTGACGTTCGTGATCGTCGGCGGTGGGCCTACGGGAGTAGAGTTGGCAGGGGCCATTAAAGAAGTCGCTTCGGAAACGTTGCCCAAAGAGTTTCGTAATATTGACAAGAATTCGTCACGTGTGATTCTAGTCGATGGGGGCCCCCGACTGGTCGGCCCCATGCCTGAAGATCTTAGTAAACGCGCAAAAGATGTACTCGAAAAAATGGGAGTGGAGATTCAACTCAATGTGCATGTGAATGATGTAAATGAAGATGGAGTTGTCGTTGGAGACGAAACAATCAAGGCAGAAAATGTCTTCTGGGCCGCTGGTGTCCAGGGACAGGATCTGGCGAAAACGATAGATGCGGAAATTGATCGAGGAAGTCATATCATTGTTGGGCCGGATCTTTCAATTCCAGGGCATCCCGAAGTATTTGTGGTCGGAGATGCTGCCCACGCGACTGATGCGAAAACGGGGAAGCCCGTGCCCGGACTCGCCCAAGGAGCAATCCAGACAGGTCGCTTTGTTGCTCAAATCATCAAAGCGGAAATCGAAGGCAATGCACCTTCCCAACGTCCAGAGTTCAGTTATTATGATAAAGGATCAATGGCCATGATCGGCCGTGGTAACGCCATCGCGGCCATTGGCAAAATCCATTACGGAGGTTTTTTAGGCTGGGTTTCCTGGAACTTATTACATGTGATGTTTCTGATTGGTTTTCGAAACCGATTTAAAGTCATGATGGACTGGTTGTGGAATTATATGTTTCGAACCAGGCGTTCGCGTTTAATTACCGGTGATCCGGAAGTACACATCAAAAAGCTCTACTCTGAACATGATAAACGAAAAGAGTAGTAGTAAGAATTTGGCATAATGTAGCCATTATAGAGTCAGGCCGCGTCCAGATCTTCATTTTTCTGGTCAAGAGTTTCTGTTTGGAGCTCCGTACTTGAGTTCGATTCCACATCTGCGACGGCATCGGCAGGTACTTCTATGTTTTGTGGTTTCCGATCAGGCTTGATGCGGAGAGTCTCTCCCATTGGTAAGTCGTCTAAATTTTTTAGTCCAAAGATTTCTAAAAATTTCCGAGTGGATTCATATAAAAAGGGTCGTCCCAGTGAATCGTCTTTACCACCAATCCTAACTAAGCCGCGGTCCATGAGCTGTTTCAACATTTCAGCACTTTGAACACCGCGAATCGATTCAATGTCGGCACGAGTGATCGGTTGTCTATAAACAACTATTGCCAGCGTTTCCATTGCTGGCGAGGAGAGTTTGAGGGCCGCTTGCCGTTGATGGAGTTTATTGAGCCAGAATGAAAACTGTGGTTGCGTCATCAATTGATAGCCAGTTGCAACACGCTTGATATGAAATGCTGAGTTGGTTGCGCTGAATGCAGTGTTGAGTTTTTCAATGATTTCTTTTGCTTCTGAAGCATTTGCCAGTGTTGCTAATTGAGAAATTTTTCTTGTCGAGAGTGCATTGTCTGCAACAAACAAGACCGCTTCTACTTTTGCCATTTTCAGACTGCGTTTGGTATCAACGGCATGATCAGAGGCGTACTCTAAAGATGCTTCCTGCAGCTGACGTACCAACCAGTTCCAGCGAAATGAAGTCGCTAAGGAGTTGTGGTGGTGAAGATGGTTGAGAGAGTTTTCTGCAACTATATTGGGTTGCGGATAACTGTCAGAAAGAGAGCGAGTGGAAAACATTCGTCGTTTACCGAACAGTAAAGTTTTGTGTGTACGTAGCAACTTTTTTGCTGATTTCGTCTTCCACAGTTAATTTCATGACATGAGGTCCCAACGAGATATTGCGCGGTATTTCAAATTTGTAGCTGTGAAAGTAATCCTTGCGAATATTTCGGCAGAGGTCTTCTGTGGTTTCGAAGGGAATTTCCGCGACGAGATCGCCGTTAGAACCTGCCTTAAAAATTTGAATTTTCGATTTCAAGAGCGTTCGATAACTTCCTTCAGCGGTTAATTCGCTGGTGAAGTTGTCGATCTCGGAATAGACCAGCACTGGACGGCCGGGGGTATATTCATCGCGTTCGAAACGCTCATAACTACCAAAGCTGTTAATTTTATGGCAGAAAGCAACGTTCTTCAGTTTGAGATTGGCTTTTTCCTGTAAGCGGGCAGTTGCCTGTCTCATTTGTGCTACGGTTTGAGTGGCACGATCTGCTTCGTTCGGAATTGCTTCCTGATCGAAATAATTGGCGACAGACCAAAAGGTCTGCTGCCAGAATTCCTGGTCAGCCGGATCAATTCCAGGAATCGCTTCCAGGGCACGTTCATGTTGTCCCGACATCAAATACAACATGCGGAGGTAAACATGCCGTTCAATAAAATGATGTTTTTCTTCAGGAGTGCTTCCTATTTGAAGTTGAGCAATTTCTGATTCAGCGACAGCGATAAGCTGTGCGAGTTGATCTTGTGAAGAACCAGCTGCTAACTCAGTCAAGTTAACTGCAGGTCTTACGTTTAAGTCGGCTGATTGTTGTTCTACTGGTGATACTTGAGAATTTGAGGCTGCCACAGTCTCCGTAGTACTAGTTTCCTGTTGTCCGATGATTGCAGTACTCGTGCGTGAAATTCCATTCTGTAATGCCGAAGTGCCTTGTTGCAATGCTGAAGAGAGCTTCGTTTTTAATGTACCTACGACGGGAATGTTGTCGAGCCCTTGGCTGATCGTCTGGGATCTGGAATAAGGTTGCGTTTGTGTGGGTACGATGTCTGGCAGATTGGGATCGTTATTTGTGTCGACTGCTTCAAGGTTTCCCAGTCTTACAGGATTAGAGGCAGCATACATCTGAGAATTATCTGAGGGCAATTGCCCGGGAGGTTGTACTCCTTGTGCACCGGTTTGTATTACTTGTGATTGTTCATCTCCCGGTTGTGTATGTCCCAGGCCGGGTAAGGTAATCGGAGGAGATGAGATCTGGGGTTTTTGTTCTGCCAGTTGCTCCATGGTATTGACCATCCTCCGTGTACGGAGAATATTCCGGATCATGTCCGGATCAACGCCTTTGAAACTATTTAAAAAATGAGCACGCTCTTGAGGAGAAGCGTCTTTTAGTTCCTCGTTGATATGTGCCAAGAGCTCGGCATTATGTGAAGTAACTTTTTTTAGTTCCCCTTTTGATTTTCTATCTTTACTCTTCTTAGTATCCGAATCACTCTCAGCTGCCTTTTCAATACTCGCAATTTCTACTTTTGTGTCAGTCGGTTTCTTTTTTGAGGCAGACAATATTCCCCACTTCCAAGGCGCAGTAGGAGCTTTCCAGGCCATCGTTTGCTTGCCTGGTGATGAAGCACATCCACTCATCAAAAATAAAATGAGAACAGTAGGGAGTACCTTACTGAGCTGAAATTGTTTCATTACGTTGCCCGAATCATTGGGTAAGGGGCTTAATTACTAGGAAAATCTAAGAATATGATGGTGATCGAAATTAAAAGTGGGGATGAATAGAACAGCTTGAGACTGGTCCACGCATTAAAAAATGATGTGATAGGAATGGGGTTTTTATGAAAAAAATGAAATTGAAGCAAGATCGATTCAAGATCTTAGCTCTAAAAACCGGGAGGGCCGCCGATTCATGCTGATTGGTAGCTTAAATAAGAGGATGGTTCGATATTTTCTGTGATGTAAGTTGTTTTTATAAAAATGTTTATGGTTAAAGTGGATGTTACTATTTCTGATTCTCTTTTTTTTGATCTACTTTAAAAAAGTTACCGCCTTTCAACTTCATGTCATCCGTACCCCAGGCAATGGTTTTATCTTGTTTTGTGAGTAGGGGTATATGTTTCGAACAGTGGATATAGGCTTCTTCAACTTCGACTAGTACCCAGCGCTCTGGTTTTTTACCATCTTCTGTTGAGATGTCATCCTTGATTTCTTCTGGTATTTCAGTTGACTCCAGGAACTCAACATTCTCTACAATACGCGCTTTTCCGTTCACATGCAGACCTATTGTTGCTTTGAAGAAATCGAGAAACATCAAGCCAATATGAGGATTTTCTGAAATATTACCGAGCGAGGCTAGTACTCCGTTTCCACGGTACTCAGGATAGGCGAGTGTTTTTTCGTTCAAAATTCGAACAAAACCGGGAAGACCAGCGCGAAATGAACTATCACATTCTCCTTTGGAATCAGAAGTTGCAATAAACAGAAGTTCCTGCTTTTGTATAAACTCCTGCATCTCAGAGTTCAGATAGTCGATCATCTGCCGCGCATAGAAATTTTGGGCTCGTTTTTGCGTTCCATAACGTTCTTGGAGCTTCCATTCCCCTTCGGAACCGAAACAGGGTTTCTGATCTTCCATGTAAGTAATCCAAACATTCCTGGTTTGATGGAGAATTAAGAGTCGTATAAATCTTCTTTAGGGTAATTCCCAGTTACTGTTAAAAAGTTCTGCCCAGACCGTTTTGTTTTCGAATGTTCCTGCTGAATTTTTCTTGAACTGAATAATGGCAATGTCGCCCAGTTTGGGGAAGAGCCATGAATTAGAAGCGCGAAAATCTTTTTCATGTATTGTGTGTCCGGAGTTAATGACCACGTAACGATTCTGGTTTAATGGGTTGGGATAGATCAGGACAACCCCATGAGTTTGTGTATCATAGTTTTTTCCATGAATCGTAATTTGGTCTTTGGTCCATTGAATGGGGAGGTCTTCAATGACTTTCGCAATTAAGGCATTGGAACCCGGATCTCCGAACAGGATCAAATTTTTGTTAGCGATCGTCTGCTCGCCAACTTCCTGGTCGTTGATCACAGGTGCTTTCGCTCTCAGCCATTTATCATATTCTTTTTCAAACAATGCCAGTACAGATTGAGACCACTCATTCAGTTCGGTATTCCAGGGTTTTCCCGTTCCTTTGACACAGACGAAGGGGAGTGTAAACGCATCATCAATTGGTCCTTGCAGATTGTGTCGTTTTCTTTGATTCGGATTATCGTTGAATGTTCTAGAATCTTCATATTTCAGCACATCCCAGCCCCCATTACTTTTTACGTAATAGACTTCTGGTAGCAGCCCCTCTGCAGCTGATTCAAGCGGAAGTAGAGTGCCATCGAGTTCGACTTTAAATGCGATGTCTCTTGCAATTGACAAAGCGGCTACATTTTCCGTCGATAGTTCGAGATTACCCGATTGTGGATTCACGCCTCCTTCCACGATCGTAGGTTCATACATCTCATCGAGTTCTTCGATCGTCAACCATTCACATTGGTTGAATTTTGGAGTGTAAGTAATAAAGCGGATCTGTTTTTTGCCTGGCCAGGCTGGACGGCCCTGTTCGGAGTGTTTTAATAATTCACGCAAATAATCCTGATAAGCAGGCATACGTGCCTGATGGGCAGCTTCAGGACTGATAAAAATCGGAATCTCGATATTTTGCTCTTTGGATTTTTCAACCATTCTTGTACTCGAAACCAATTGTTTGTCCTTGCCTCCACCATAGGTCACGACAGGTACATTGGCCGCATTCAGAGCGTAATCAATTGAATCATAGATTCGCAAAGTTTTATGTTGGTAGTGCGGAAGTTGTTCCTTGTAATTTTGATATTGGTAAAAGTCGACAAATCCCGCACCGGGACCGACTCCACTCCAGAGAGAAGGGTAATGCAGACCCAGGTGCCAGGCGCCCGCACCTCCCATTGAAAAACCGCGAAGCGTAATACGTTTTTTATCGATCAAATGGCGTTTTGTGACATCAGCAATGGCTTCATGCACGTCTACTTCGCCGCTCCAGCGCCAGCCATTATTAATGCGACCAAAGGGTGCAAGGTGCATCCAGTTATGGCCTTCACGGGGAGGTCGACCGCTACGGGTTATGAATGAAACTTCATTGAGTCTGCTGCCGCGACCATGCAATTCCACATGTAATGGCCAACGGTGACGAGATCTCGATTTGAAATCTTTCGGAAATGTTAATGCATAAGGTTGAACCGAGCCATCAATTTTTGAGTAATAACCGAAGATGACTGTTCCTGTTTGCTGCATCCAGTCGGGTTTGCCTGACTTGAGTTGCCGGGCTCGCGTTAATCCTGTTTCGAGAACATTAGAAGTATCTTTCACATATTGAGGTTTGTAAAACTCGTTATGTCGCAAGATCCATTCTGCCGCTTTGGCATAGACTTCAACATCAGCCAAAAGTGACTGTTTGAGCTCTTTATTCTGTTTTAGCTTTTCGATCTGTTGCTGAAGTTCGTTGAGTTGGTTCTCTAGTTTCGTGCGGTCTTGAGGAGAGGGCTTTTGTGCTTCCAACTTTGAAATATTGGAAAAAATCGATACTGAAAAAACAGGCATGAGGAGAATGGACAGATAAACGAGACGAATCATAGCAGAACCTTGATAAGATGAGTGACTTTCTATCCGAATAAAGTGGTATTTCACCGCTTTACTAACATTATCAGGGATGGAAAGGCCAGGCAAGAGGTACAATGATCACGGTCAGTAACCAGACGATTAAAGTCAGTGGTCCTCCAATGCGAATATAGTCAACATACTTGTATCCACCAGGGCCAAAGACCATCAGATTGGTCTGGTATCCGATAGGTGTGGCAAAGCAAGCTGCTGAGGAAATCATGACTGTAATCACAAACGGCATGATGTCGACTTTTAAGGAATAGGCGGCAGCGATGGCGATTGGGAAAATCAAAGTCGCCGTTGCTTTTGCGGTAATCAAGTTTGTAAAGACCAGAGTTGTCAACGAAAGAATTGCCAGCATAATCAGAGGACTATTCCCGGCCACTCCGCTAAACGTGGAAGCAATAGCGTCATCAGTGCCAGAGACATCGATCGCATTACCAATGCCCAGACCAGCTGCGATTGTGATGAGCACACCCCAGTCGATAGAACGTTTCGCTTCAATGGCACTGCAGCAACGTGTGGCAGTCATCAGTGCGGCGGCCACCATTGCGGCTACCATCATTTTGACATCACCAACAGCCACCATCAAAATCATTGCTAATAAGATTAAGCGTGCGATCCAGGCTCGTTCATGGCGTGGGGGTGACGAATCTTCTACTTGACTGACCAGAAAGAATTCTCGTGAATTTCTTTGCTGATCAATAAATGAAGGGTGCGCTTCAATGAGTAGGGTGTCACCACGTTGTAGTTCGATATCCCCAATTTTTTTATTGATTCGCTGACCATTGCGGGCCACAGCAATGACGGCGGCATTATAGTTGGAGCGGAACTTTGCCATGCGAATTGACATATTAAGAAAACGAAAACTATCAGAAACGACGGCTTCTATCAGACAGCGTTCTGATCGGGGGCCAGAGAGTTTAAAGAGTTGATCGGTGGCAGGCTTGAGTCCAGGAATTTTTTGCAGATCAATAACAGATTCCACTATACCCACAAACACGAGTTGATCATTGGCGGCTAATCTTTCATTAGAAGAAACCGCAGCAATTACATCACCATCACGGTCGATTTCCATTAGATACATGCCAGGTAGATGACGCAGACCAGCTTGCTCAATTGTCTTGCCTATGAGCGGGCAGCCGGGCTCTACAATCATTTCCACAGTATACTCGCGTGGATCATCCATGGGTGTAATTGCAGGTTTTCTTTCTGGTAGCAGCCAGCGCGAAAACACAAGTAAGTAGATCAAACCGACGATCATAACGGGAATTCCCACCCACGCGATTTCAAACATGGATAAGCCGGGGTGAGTCGTTTTGCTTTGCAATAGCCCATCGACGACTAGCGTGGTACTAGTGCCAACCAAAGTACACAAACCACCCAGGATGGCGGAATAGCTTAAGGGAAGCATCAGATGTGAAACAGAGAATCGCATTTTTTTTGCCCAGTCCGAGATGACGGGCATCATCATCGCGACAACCGGGGTATTATTTAGAAACGCACTAAGAACGGCAGAGGGGAGCATTACCCGTGATTGGGCGTCAGTGAGTGATTTGGGGCGACCTAGTAGCTGTTGCCCGGTAAAAGCCACTCCACCCGTTTGCCGAATTCCCTCACTCACAACAAAGAGAAACGCAACGGTAATCAAACCTTCATTGGCAAACCCGGCGATTGCCTCCTTTGCGTCAACTACACCAGTAATGACCAGTATCGTGAGACCTGCCATTAAAACTGTATCAGCGCCGGCACGCAGAAACATGAGGGAGCCAATAACTCCTCCCAATACCAGGAATGTTACTACAATTTGCCAGTCCATGTCGGTCAAAAATTCATAAGCTAAATAAAATTCAGTACGAAGGTAAATTTATTGTTTGAAAGTCCTATTCCGGGCTGATTGTGAGTTCATCTAGAATTCCGATCAGGGCAGGGTGCAATGGACCGTTAGTAACTATGACACCCTGATTATTGATGAGTTCATAACCCTGGTTAAATTCGAGAGGTTTTCCATGGATATCCGTTACTTTACCGCCTGCTTCTTCTACTAACAGGACTCCCGCAGCATGGTCCCAGATTTTTTCCCGATAACCAGCGCGTGTTGGCAGCCTCATGTAGATATCTGCTTCCCCTTGTGCAACAACAGCATATTTTGCCTGACTATCAAGCCGCCGAGGCTCTTTTTGAATACCTAGTTTGTCGGCTGTTTGTTGTGAATGGCTATGTGAACTATGACCTGATTCTACGGACTCACAAAATCGCGATTGCGAATAGTCACTCGTTTTTGTGACGTGAATCGGAATTGCTGGCTGCTCTTGATCGAGTGGAATGGCAAAAGCACCCTGACCCGCTACTGCATAATAAAGCGTTCCTTTCATCGATTCATCGGTCGGGAACGGCAAGTTGGGACAGCCCAGAACACCGACCACAATTTTCCCGTCCATTATGAGTGAAAGTGAGACGGCATATTGTTCTTTCCGCAAAAATCCTTTCGTTCCATCAATCGGATCAAGAGTCCAGAATCGATGGCTATATTCTTTCGCTCCCCCCTGATCGATCCAGTGGCACGCCTTCTCGGGTGTTGCCTCTGAAATACCGGCTGAAAGAAGTTCTGTAACAATCTTCTCCAGAAAGTCACGGTTTTCTGCCTGCATTAACTCTCCGGCGTCCTCTTCCCCAATGATAGGGTCTTCTGAAAATGCGGCGTTGAGAGCCCTGCAAATGACTGCCTGACTACTGTAATCCGCAATGGTTACAGGGCTCTTGTCTTTTTTTTCCAGTACATCATCTGAAATCGTGGCTTGTACTGAGCGACAAATCAGCGAAGCCTGCTTTACGGCTGAGAGAGCAACCTCTAATTCCCGTTGCAATGGTATTGTCATAATTCTGTGTCGATCTAAGAGCGATGTTAGGTCAGTTTTAAGGAAATCTGAAGGATTCGAAACATTCTCTTTCCGCCATCATACCAAGTCATGATTCATTCAAAACCAGACCATCTGAAGCAATATTAGAAAGATGGGTTATAAGGGAAGTGTCACAGGTTCGTTGTTTTCATAACTTCGTGTGACCGCTTCTGTAAACTCCATGTATTGTACTCCGGTGGCGAAATCAGTGTGGTGCACGATTTCTTCTCCTCGAATTGCCCCAATGAACTCTTCTTCTACTCGCCAGTGTCCTTGTTCTTCTTTGGGGATTTGAATTTCTTTCATTTCTTCTTCGCCCATATGCCCAACATACAGTTTTTCTTCTGGCGTGAAATGAACCTTAATTGTCCCGTAACTTCCGTATAAGTGGATCTGTAACCCAGGGCCAAACAGAATGGAACCACTTAAGTGGTAAATCGCATTAGCACCTCCCGCTATTCTGGTTACCACTTGCAGGCTTTCAGGGAGCGTGACATCGACTAAACCCTGGCTATGATCCGCGGGACGCTGTGGTTCAAAGATCGAGCTTTGAGCAAAGACTCTTTCTGTGGGAGGGACCCAGCGGCTGAGTGTCTCGTGTAAAATGCCCATCGTGAGAACATTATTCCCGCTGATTTCTTTATCCTGTCTCCAATGTAGTTTTTTGCTGTAGTCCCAGAAGGAGTTATCGGCGCCTAGTACAACGACTTCACGTAGCTTTCCAAGATACTGTTGCGAAATCAGTTTAATCACTTCTTGATTGTATTTGAGACCAAAAGGGCTGGGGACGATCTGGGCGATCAAATCTGGACGGGCTTGAGAGACTTTGAGCATCTTTTGTGCTTCAGCCAGATTGCGAGCCATTCTTGCTTCGGTCAGGACATGTTTGCCTGCCTCGAGCGCCATGCATGTGATTTCGCAGTGTAGATTAGGCCATGTCCCGATCATGACGGCATCGATTTCAGGATCTTCAATTAACTCCTGCCAACAAGTATAGGTCTGTGGAATTGCATACTTTCGCGCCACTTTCTCTGTTGAAGCGGGTGTTGAGTTGACAACACCTATAATTTCGACATCTTCGATTGCTTGAAATCCCGGAATGTGGCGACTTTTTGTGTTTGCTCCCGCGCCAACAATTCCGATTTGAATCGTTTTTTTTCCCATTAGAGTATGTAGTCCCGATCGTCCAAGATGCTATTCAGATTAAAAAATCATGGCCTGTCAAAAGTAGACTATTCCTGATGACTTGCCAGTTTTGTCGTAATCCAAGATTCTAACGAGCAGATTTCTGGAGGACCATTCACACAAAACAAACAATTAGATGTTCCCTCAATTCTCATTGGAAATGTGCTGTTTTGTGTCTTATTTTACAGAATAAACGGCAGGTGGTGAGGTTCACATGTTTACTAGGCGGCCGCTTTTTGTTGAGGTTCAGACTGGATGTGATTCAGAATGGTTTCCGCAGCTTGCGCGGAGGCACCAGAAATCACAGTTTCATCGTACAGTGAGCTGAGCTTATTACGGGCTCGTTCAAGAGAAAGTGGAGTGCAGAGCCAGTCGCTCATAATGGTATCAATTTTTGCGATATCTTTTTTCGGAGAACCGACCGAAGGAAACTCGGGCATTAATTCTCGGTCAGCAATCAGATTTGGTAAAGACATATATTTGCAGGTAATTAATAAGTGAGCCAGAAAGTACATTCCCCAGTGGCTTCGGTAAATGACGACAGCAGGTGTTTTTCTCGCTAGTAACTCCAGGCTCACGGAACCGGAAACCATCAGACAGCATTGTGCTGACTCGATGATTTCTGAGGTCTTTTTCAAATAGAGTTTTATAGGAAGTCCAGTCGCTTCTTGTTGTTCTATAATTTTTTTGCAGAGTTCTAGATGAGTTGCTTTATAGCAGGCGACAGGAAATACTGCATTCGGAAACTTTTGTGAAAGTTGCCGCACAATGCGGAGCATGACCGGAAAGTTCTTCGTAACTTCGCTTGTGCGCGAGCCTGGTAGAATACCAACTATTTTCTTCTCCGAGTCAGAGAGTTCCTCTAATAATTCCTGATCTAAAGGCTTGGATATAACTTCATCAAAAAAGGGATGACCGATGTAGTCGACGTTTACTCCACGTGCCTCATACCATTGTTTTTCGAATTTCAGACCGGAGAGAATGTAGTCAACGTTTTTGCGAACGCGACGAATTCTCCAGGGAGCCCAAGCCCAGAGTTGTGGAGGCAAATAGTAGAATACAGGGATACCCAGTGATTTTGCTTTTTTAGCGACCCACCAGTTAAAGCCAGGAAAATCAACAAGAATCACGGCGTCCGGACGTTCTGATTCAAGATATGCGCCGACTTGTCTGATCAAACCAATGAATTTAAAAATTAATGGCAGGACATTAAAGATGCCCATTACTGCATAATCGGTGAGACGTACTTCCAGACGGCATCCAGCGGCCTGCATTTCTGGTCCACCAAAAGCAGAGAAGTGTGCTTGTGGAACTCGATTACGAATTTCCTGAATGAGGTGTGCCGTGTGTTGGTCACCGCTGGGCTCGCCCACAGAAAAAAACAGGTGCATCAGAATGTCCTATTTAATGAATCGATTCTCAAATGAAGAATGAATTTCGACATTTTATGAAATTGCTTTTTACACGATATGCGAAAGAGCAAAGGGTATATCGCTGCTGAATTATTTACAAAAGCAGCGTAAATCTATGCGGAATAACGGTTTTTGGTCAACCCCGTTTTAGAGAGCAAGAATCAGATGTACGACCTTGGAAAAAAGTAAGATCCACGAAAAAACTCCCTGAAAACATTTTCGGGGAGCTTCTTATCAAGCGATATTATATGTGCTTGTATTATTGGTCTGTTCAACTCACTCAGACGATAATCAATAGATTGATTATTCTTCGGTGGCTGTCTCAACAGCAGCAGTCTCAACGACTTCTAAGCCAGGGACAGTAATTGATTTGATGCGAACGGTTGTGTATTTCTGGCGGTGACCAGTGTGTCGTCGTGAATTTTTTCGACGTCGCAACTTTTGAATTTCGAGCTTTTCCCCTTTTACTTCGGGTTGAACGACTTCTGCTTCCACAGAGGCCCCTTCAATTGTGGGGGCACCAATTGAACTGGCTCCACCACCATTGGCAAGTAGAACGCTCTCAAATGTAATCGCATCACCTTCATTCGCTGTAGCACGGTAGTCGATTGTCAGGGTGTCCCCTTCCTGAATCGTATATTGATGACTGCCATCTTCGATTACTGCAAACATCCTCAAACCTTCTTTTCTTCTTACTCTTGAATCAATAATTTGCTGAAGTCGGATGCGTGACTCAAAGTCAGTCCGAGTTATATTCAGAATCAATTGCGTAATGCTATTGATAGTAGATACTTAAAACCGTCTTCTTGGTGCTCTGCTAAGGAGGGAATGATTCAATGCGCAAGAAATGCGCCAATCGTTCTCGTAGCGAGCAGGGCATTGTAAAGCTTCACTTTTGAAATTTCGAGTCAGAAACCACTAGAAATTCACTTCATTTCCAATATCGTCATAACAACGTGCAATCAAATGCTCCGGCTCGACATCTGTACGTGCGTTTATTATTATTGAGGTCGAAGCTGATTCTTCTAGATTCGTGATGTCTTTACGGCGTTTATTATTCAAATAATTGGCCACTGTTTCATGTACATTTAAAACAATCCGGGAAATCTTTTTCTTGTTGATCGTTTTCATCAGGGTCCGCATCACTTCGATCGCCATGCTTTCGGCTGTTTTCACCTGGCCTGTCCCTCGACATGATGGACAGTCTTCATACATGCTTCTCCTTAATGAGGGGCGTATTCGCTGGCGCGTCATTTCGATGAGACCGAAGGGGCTAATTCGCAAGACTTTGGTGCGGGCTCGATCTCGTTTAACGAGTTCGTTTAATCTGCGTTCTACCTGACGACGATGTTTCTCCTCTCGCATGTCAATAAAGTCAATCACAATCACGCCGCCCAAATCGCGGAGTCTGATTTGACGACTGATTTCTTCTGCCGCTTTCATATTCACTTTGAACGCAGTTTTTTCAGCGTTGTCATCTGCGCGGTAATTACCGCTGTTGACATCGATCGCGACCAGAGCTTCTGTCTGATCAATGACAATCGACCCTCCCCCTTTCATGGGGACGTGTCGGTTTTGAATGCTGCATATTTCATCATCAAGATCGCTGTCATAGAAAATGGGATCATTGCCGCTGTATTGTTTTACCCTATCAACGTGCTTGGGGAGCACGACTTTCATAAAATCTCTGGCGCGTTGATAGGCTGTAGGTTCATCAATATAAAGTGCGTCAATTTCTTTATTGTAGATGTCGCGAATCGTACGGATCATCATGTCGCTTTCGGAGTAAATCTCCACCGGAGCAGGCAGCTTTTTGATGCGTCCTACAATCGTCCCCCAGAGGCGAAGGAGGTAGTTTAAATCGCGTCTGAGATCTTCGGCTGTTCGATCAATACCAGCGGTCCGAACAATAAATCCAAGACCGGGCGGGGGGGCAAGCTTTGTAAGAATTGTCCTTAGTTGTCGTCTGATATCTTCATCAGTAATTTTACGGCTGATTCCTACCCGTTGTAGACCGGGCATAATAACCAGATAGCGTCCGGGAATACTGATGTAAGTTGACAGAGTTGGGCCTTTATTTCCGATCCCTTCCTTAATGACCTGTACCAGAACTTCGCTACCTCGCTTGAGAATTTCCTGGATCGGAGGTTTATTGGCAACGCTTCTTTCGTTGCCCCGACGGCCTTTTGGATTTCTTCCCCGTGATGGTTTCCCATTCTCTTCGGCTGCTTCGGTAAGGTGCTTATAGTATTGGTGTTCGACGTCGCTGACGTGCAAAAAACCATTGCGGCCTACACCAAAGTCAACGAATGCAGCCTGAATACTTGGTTCGATATTGACTACTTTTCCTTTGTAGATATTACCGACCAGATTTTCGACGCTGTTGCGTTCTACATATAGTTCTTCGAGAATTCCATCTTCAACGATGGCGATTCGACTTTCCTCCGGCTGGAGGACATTAATCAGCATTTCCTTTTTCATGGAGTACCCTCTGTCGTTTGACACGACGAATCATGTATGCTCCATCAGTCGTTGAAGAGACAGACATTTTGTGCGCTAACTGTAGCGATACGCTAGCGTTGTCTGTCTGTAACCTGTAGTATTCGCGGAGAGTCCAGGAATGGGCAGGTCTCTCGGGATGAATTGTCTCTGTCTGATAGGAAACCGGACAAATCAAATCAATGAGAGTGTTCTTGATACGACAAATGAGCCGAATCACTTCCTGTGTGATGTCTTGAGGGAGTATTGATCTAGCCTGGACAGGTTCTTTTCTGCTTACTTTCTCATCAGGGTTACCAGTCACGGATCGCAACTCGAAGTGTCGCACGTCATCACTGGATAGCTGGTATGCAGAACAGGCTGTCCCAATAGGCATAAGAGCCCCTCGTTGACTCTGAAAATGAGAAGCACTAGCCGTAGCATACCACACTAAGTCGGATTTTACCGCTTTTTGAACTACTTGTTGTAAAGTACTGGTTCGTTTATGCATGCTGCTACTGATGTGAAGAGACAGGAAGCAGGAAGATCAATCTGGCTGGATACGAATTGTCAGATTCGTTTGCAGAATTCTAATTACTTTCCTTATTCTGTTCACACGCTGTCAATTTCAAGGTCAGGAAATGATTTACAATACATTTCGTCTTAATTGAATTAGTTCTTACTTAATCCACTCACCACCGAGGTGATATGGATAGCGGTTGGTTAATTTAATTTCAAAATGGATTCCACCAACCACAAAATGTAAACGTTAAATTGTGATGATTAATATTGACCTTAATGGTCAGCATTAGCCAATTGTGTCATATGTGCTATCTGTCGTTAGATGATACGTTCTGGTTTATCAATTTTGATTACAGAGGTAGTTCTTCATCAAACAGATCAGGACATATTTTATATAGTTCTCCTCTTAAATAACTTTCTACCTCACGGGCAACATCGATAGTCATCGCATGTGCTGCAATTTCTTCTGCCCGCTCGATTGTCAGATGTCGAATGACTTCTTTTACTTCCGGGATTGCAAGTGGTGTTGCACTGATCTGTCGAATTCCCATGCCTGTCAATAAAGGAATCGATTTCAGATCAGAACTCATTTGACCACAAACAGTAACAGGAATGTTTTTTTTATTTGCCGCGTCTACAACCATTTTAATGAGCCTTAGAATCGAAGGATCCGATGAGTTGTAGAGAGATGAGACAGCTGGGTCAGAGCGGTCTACTGCAAGAGTATACTGAATTAAGTCGTTTGTCCCAATGGAGAAAAAGTCAACTTCATCAGCAAACTCTTCAGCCAGAAGCGCAGCAGCAGGAACTTCTACCATCATCCCGATGGGGATATTTGAGTTGAACTCCATCCCCCGTTCTTCAAGGTCTTCAAAGACGTCACCCACAATCATTTTTGCCTGCCGCCATTCCAACAGTGTTGAAATGAGAGGGAACATGATGCGTACATCACCGTGTACAGCCGCACGGAAGATGGCACGAAGCTGAGTTTTAAATAGAGGTAAGTCGCGTAAACTCAGTCTTAAACTTCTTAGTCCCAGCGCTGGATTCATTCCCTCTTTAGACAAATGTCGATAGCCTCGCGGTATCTTGTCAGCCCCCAGATCAAGAGTCCGGATGACAATGGGACGATTTTTAGCCGCTTGAATCACTCGACAATAGGCGTCATAGTGGACTTGTTCAGTAGGCTCTGAATTGGATTGCAGATAAAGAAACTCTGTTCGATAGAGGCCAATTCCATCAGCACCACGCTCAGTACAATGTTCAACTTCGTTGGGGAACTCAATATTACCCATGACATGAACGCGAGTTCCATCTTTTGTTTCCGAACGAATTTTTCGACGGGACGCCAGCCGCGCTGCCATTGAGCGTTGCCGTTCACCCGTATCTTTATATTTTGCAAGAGTCTCTTCATCCGGGTCAATAATGATTTCGCCGTTATTCCCATCAACGATGACCATGTCACCGCCCGAAATATCTGAGAGGAACTCACCTAAGCCAACCACAGCAGGGATTTCGAGTGCGCCTGCCAGAATCGCAGTATGACTGGTTCGACCACCAACCTCTGTCGCGAATCCCAATACGTATTCTTTAGTGAGGCTTGCGGTTTCACTGGGGGTCAAATTATTCGCGAGCACAATAATCGGTTCAGTCAGATTAGAGAGCTCTTCTCGTTTTTCACCCAGTAACTGTTTGAGAAGCCGTTTTTCCAGATCGATAATATCGCTGGCTCGTTCTGCCAGATAGTTATCACCGAGATGTTGGACCAGCTTCGTATATCTGCGGAAGACGCGACTGGAGGCATGTTCTGGGGAGTAGCACTTCTCACGTATTAACGTTTCGATCTCTTCCCGTAATCGAGGTGAACTAACCATTTGCAGGTGTGCAGCAAAAATGGCTCCGTACTGTTTTCCAAGTTTATCTGATGCGAGCCGTTCGTTTTCGGCAATTTCTTCGCAGACGGCATCCAAGGCTGATGTGAGGCGTGCGATTTCCGTATCAATCACATTCACACTCACAAATTGTCGCGGAATACGAAAGTCCTCTGACCCCAGAATAAGCGCGGGGCCAAAGTTCACTCCCTGAGAAACTGCAATTCCACGTTTAACAAGCATTTAATCAGAGCCTAATACGGCACTTTCTAACAGACAGGGAACGAGTGGAAAACCACCCGATTGGTGTGCATGGGGGTTAATCAGATGGGTCAATCGTTTCTTCAAACTTTTTATATCCTGATTCAAAAAACGAAACAATCTCCTCTATGAGTTTGTTGGCATCATCTCCATTTGCCTCTAAAACGAGCTCAGTTTCAGGCATTGCCTTTAACTCCAAGAGGTCATAGATCTCTTTGGCATTCCCTGACCGGCTTCCATTAGAGATCTTAAAATCACAAGCGTAGTTTCGGGAAATTCGGACAATCTCTGAAATAGGACGTAGATGTAATCCTTGCTTCATTTTGACAGTGACATTCTGACGGCAAACAGATTCTTGCATGGCACAATTGATAACTACTCAAGCAACCTGAAAAGCAAACATGTTTCAATCAGAAATCATGATCAGTTCAGTAAGATTTGGTAATTACCCCTTTCCTCTTAGTTTGACCAGCAATGAGCCAAAGTAGAACACACTTTCTGCATTTGAGGATGCACGTTTGACTTTAATGTCAGATAAAACTGTATTCGCCAGAGTTCTCTCTGACAGAAATACCTCGTTACTTAGTCCAGCTGGTTACTGTCCGCTTCGTTGAGTAATTCAACAATATCCTTAATGTTCTTGGACTGTCTCAGGAACTTACAGAAGTTTTGATTTCTCAGGTGGCGGGAAATATTTTCTAATCCGCGTAAGTGATCTCCCGGACGATCCAGAGGTGAAATCAATAAAAACAAAATATAAACATCTTCACCATCCAGGCTGGCAAAGTCGACACCTTCCGAAGACAGGGCAACAGCAGCGGTCAGATTTTCAACGGAAGAATGTTTGGTGTGAGGTACAGCAACACCATTTCCTATTCCGGTAGAGCCCAGCTCTTCCCGTTTTAGGATTGCGGAGACAATGCCTTCCTCGTCCTCGACTGAAATACTGCCTGCATTTTTAAGCCCGGCAACCATCGTGCGGATTGCTTCTTCTTTAGTGGTTACATTCAATTCCGGAATGATGGCATCCGAAACCACGAAGTCTGTTAACTTCATGTATTTTTTCCTTCTAACTACATCTGTAAAAAAACTCAGTGTCTGCGATCTAAAGATGCGAGACGTTGTTGTAAACTGTTACAGCTTTCAAGAACACAAAAAGCAGCAAGTGTTCCCAAGCTGATAACACAATGATGATCTCATACTTTTATTCGTCAGTTGAGAAATGTCTCCTCTGACGACCAGGAATTATTCAGATTCTGCTTCCGAAATCTCATTTTCTACGACTTCATTCATGGGACGGTCGCGACGGTGATCCTGAATTTTTTCCTTATATCTTTTGATTTGTTGCTCCATTTTACTCAACGCGGAATGGAAATTTGGTTTGATTTCATCACCTTCCGCATGAGCAACAAAGTTGTGTTTATGTTCTGCGTCTACGAGAATTTCGACCCGATTCTGGTTTTGTCCCTGGTCGATCGTGACTTGGATTGCAGTTACCCTCTCAAAGTACGTCAGTAACTTCTCAGACTTTTCAGTAATATAATCACGGAGACCATCTGAAACGCTACCATGACGACAAGTAATCGCAACTTGCACTGACTGTTCTCCTATTTAATAATACCATCTATTGGATGTGTACTTATGTGAGTTTGTTTAGGTCCAGCAATAGACGCTGATGCTAACAGATTCTAGCTGGCCAGGTCCAGCAATACCAGCCACTAATTGTTAACCTTGAGGTTCAAACATCAGAACCTTTTCTTGCCTAAATGGTTTGGATATGATTGAAATCAGGCAGAATCAGGCTTTGGGTACCCATTTTATAAGAGATTTCGTATTTTATTTCACGTAAATCTATGGAGTAAACAATTTTGTGCTACTTTAGTTTCGATTGCCGAAATTACCCTGTCTGAAAGATTATACAGACTTTCTGATAGAAACCATAAGAAAAAGTTCCTGTTGTTCAAGGACTTCCGGTATCTTTATTTTCAGTAGGCTTTTCTCACTTAGAAAAGAGTCAGTATTCCTACGAATACTTGGATTAACTTGTTTTACGTCCGTCATATTATGTGTAAGCTAAAGACACTTTAGATAAGGAACCGGTTCAGAATCTGGATTCTGATTATTGGCCGGAACAAATTAAAATTGAGTTGAGAGGTAAAAAAGTAGCAATGCCTACTTATGTTTATGAGGTAATTAACCCGGATGGAACTCCGGGCGAACGATTTGAAGTCATTCAGAGAATGAGCGACCCTGTATTAACCGAACATCCCAAAACTGGTGAGTCCGTTCGCAGAGTGATTTCAGCTGCTTTTATTTCCGGAAAATGGTCTGACTCTGAGGCGAAGCGAACATTAAATGATGACAAACGTTTGGGAGACTTGGGCTTCACGAAATATGTAAAGTCGTCAAAAGGAACTTACGAAAAAAGGGCCGGGGATGGTCCGGATCTCATTTCCTCTGATTAGATTGTATGTAATTCAGAACTATTTTATAGCTTGAAATATCATCATTGATTTGGAATTTTGGTCTACTGTTATCTAAGAGTTCTGTCTGCTGAGGGAGATTTCTGAGGTATGAATTTACAGTTATTATACTTCTTTTTGACATTCGTTATCGCTTTTAGCCTTCATTCAGATGTAATCGCTGATACAAAAAAGCAATCAAACCAGAAGAAAACCGAATATGTTAATACTCAGTGCGAGGGAAAATATCCGCACCACTTGCAGGGAATTTGCATTGATGGCCTCGGGAATATCTTCTGGAGCTTTACAACAGAACTCGTTAAAACCAATGCGTCCGGCAAAATTTTGACTAAAATTCCCGTCGGGAATCATCATGGTGATCTCTGTTTTCGTGATGGCAAAATTTTTGTTGCTGTCAATTTTGGTGATTTCAATAATCCTCAAGGAAAAGCAGATTCCTGGGTTTATGTGTATGATGCAGAAAAGCTGTTACTGATTGCCAAGCATCAGACACCAGAAGTGATTTACGGAGCGGGGGGAATTGCATCCCACAATGGAAAGTTCATTGTCGTTGGTGGCCTTCCAAAGGGAGTGAATGAGAACTATCTCTATGAATATAACGAGAACTTTAAATTCGTCAAAAAACACGTTCTCAAAAGCGGCTATACGCTATTGGGAATTCAAACTGCTACTTTTGCAGATAATCAGTGGTGGTTTGGTTGCTACGGGACAAAACTTTTGAAAGCAGATGCCGCCTTTAATTTCACTGAAAAATACAACATAGATTGTAGCCTCGGAATAGAACGCGTCACTGACAAGCTGCTTTTAATCGGTCGAGGAGCGAAGGACGCTAAAAAGATGCATACGGGTAAAGTCCTTCTGGCCGATCCCAATAAGAAACAGGGCTTTGTGATTCGAAAGTAGTTGTATTCCGTGTTTGGTCGTCAAGTAACAGAATCTAAACGGTTAGCGATTATTCTGCAAATTAGAAGCGGCGAGCCCGAATAACGCACCTTCCAGGAGATGGCGTTCAATAAATGCCGCAATTGCTTCAGACTTGGTATATTGCAGGATCACAAAATCCCCGGGCTGAATCAGAACGCGTTGACTGGGGTGTCGCACTGCCTGATATAAATCGACTTTAATTGGCAGTTGTGTCCCATTAGGAAGCTGCCGCAATATAATGGCATTACTGGCACTGATTGTAACATCCTGATTTAATCCAGAAGGCCCACCGTTGGATCTGGTGTTACCTCCATTTTGTGATGCTTGTGCAATTGAGATAGCGCCGAGAATATCCAGGTCATAATCACGTGGAAGCGTGTATTGGCCTCCACCCAGTAAACCTCCTGTATAAAATATTTCTGTGTCTCTTGATTCGATGAAGACAACATCGCCATCATGGAGAATGATATCATCGCGCGTCAAATGAATCTGCTCGCCAGGACTCAAGCGAATGGGAACTTTGATAATTCCAGAGCGTTGCATTGTCGATTCGTTAATGATTGATGGTGTCATGTAACCATCGTAGTCTATTCCACCGTCTATATTGTAAAGCGGCTGTCCTACTTGAAACCCGGAGTCCATCGGTGTCGGTGATTGTGGAATCGGCGTATAAGTATCAGAGACCTGTTGAATGTTCTGGTTGGATGTCAGGTGGTGGGGCTTGCTGGAACCCGTATGAATGGGCTGTGGACAGATCGAATTATTTAATTTGTGTGCACCACCTCTAATGATATATATCGTATTTTCTGCGTCCAACCCGGGAAGTCCGCCTGTTTCGGCCAATGCATGCAGAACGTCGTTATTGTATGCTGGCAGGTTGACCACGCGACCTGTACCCCGTTTCGATCTTCCAATATTCAAAGTATTCCCATCGCTGCCTACAACGTCATTGGAATTTTCTTGTCGAATGACCAGTACGCGGTACGATCGTGGTTTCTGGAGACTAATGAGAATTCGGTCACGTCCTTCTCTCAGAATATTTTTTTCACTTGTGTATTTGCGACGAATCGTTTCTTCGAGTTGCGTGAGTGTCAACCCTCTGGCAAAGACAGTTCCGATCAATGGAAGTGAGATGGTGCCATCTTCACGAATGGGGATGGGATAACCAAGTGAGGGGGCAACCTCCTGAGTTTGGGGGAAATGAACCGGCGGCACATCTTTAAATTGACCAAGCACGCCTTCAATGTAAACGCCTAAAACGTCTCCTGAATCGAGCAGGTAATGTTTTGGCGTCGGTTGTCGGAGTAAAGAGAGGTCAATGGTTTCCTTGCCGGATTTCTTTTCTGCCTTGTATTCGGTTGGCAGGTATTGAGCGGGAACCCCTTTGATCGGGTGGATCGCAGCGCATCCATTCAGAATCGTAATTAACATCGGTGCGCAAAGTATTTGCCATTTGATTGAAAGCATTAATTCATTAAGTTTCAGCATCCTGACCGAACCTTTTAATTCGATGATGGCGTGGTTGAATTGTTGCGACATCCTGTCGTAAATTCCCTTTGGCTTTTTTTCGTCGTTAAATACGTTCTGAACCTGTTTTATGTCATCCAAAATTAATACCTGTTTCTGAATGATTGACCAGAGCCAGAGTAGGGTAGAGCATGCGGATTTCTTCGGTAATCTAACTGCCTATACTGATTTGAGGGCAACATGTTCTGGGGTAACGGAGTATAAGGATACGACTGTAGTGAATATGGATTTGGCGGCGGATCATCATTGATATATGCAGGTCTTGCAGGTTTACCGATTGCAGGGTGATGGCTTTTTTTCGAAGGGGGAGCTTGAGACCTCAACGGAGGCTTAGGTGCTACAATTGGCGGCTGGTTGTGGACTTTTGGTTTGGGCAATACGGGTTGTTGAATTTGAGGTCTTGGTGTTATCGGCGGAGGTGGAAGCGTGTGTTGCCGTTGTGGAATTGGCTGCGCGGGAATTTCCGGTTGAGGTGCAGGCGCTGGTTGTTGATTTGGTATCTTTATCGTTGGTCGTTGAGGGCCGCTCATCGGCGCAGGTGGTGCGTAATTTGAACTTGGTCCAGGCTCTACTGCGTGCTGAGGATAGTTTATATTTTCGTCCCACTGTTCAAACTCTGGTTGATCCCAACCTGTTAAGGAATAGGGAGTCGCGACTTTGTTATATTCGTATCGTCCATCGGCTAAAGCATGTTCGGCGCCGAGTTTGTAACCTGTGAACCATTCCTGAATTTCCACATAACCTGCTGGTGTGCGATAATGGGCTGCCCAGTATTCTTCAGGAGGAACGGGAGGGATTTCACCAGAATCTCCTAATGCAATATCAATATAAGCCTGTCGATAACCTTTTCGGAACGCTTTCGATGGTTTGTCTTTACAATGGCATGCCATGTTTTTCAGTGATTGATGTGCGCATTTTTTAGCAGCATGTTTTACAACAAACTTATCAAGATCGGTTTGATAACCGTCCAATGAATAGTAAGGGTGAGGAGAACATTTATCGTGATGAAACAGGAAACATTTTTTGACCCGGCCGATGGTTGTTGAGCAAGTTCCATCGGAACAGTTGTCGGTATTAGCACAACCTGGAAAACCAACTAGAACTGATAAAAGGAACGCACCGGACAGCAATAGAGATTCAGGTATCAACGAAATGAAATACTTCACGTTGTTTCGTATTTTGAAGTGCACTATAAAACCACCATGCGCAGATTGATTGTTAATCGATACGGATGATTTATCGGACTCGTATTATTCCGTTGTGCATGGTTTTTCGCGTCTTACTGATTATAGGGGGGCGTAAGAAAGATAGAATCGTTTGAACTACCAGATTCGGTATGATTACTACAATGCGTAAGGTTCAGTTGGTTTGCCTGTTTTGACTCGGTGGGTGCATCTAGAGGACTTGGGTGGCAGAATCTGCCGGAGATTGGCGTAAACGAACTAATCTGCAGCGAAATAGTTCTTTAAAAGTCGGAAAACACGATTGGCACGTTGTTGAAACTGAGTGGTCTGTTTCACCCATCCCAAAGGAGAAATCCTGACCTTAATTTCAACTTGCGAAGTGGAAGACCGTTTATTACCGTCTGTTTTTTTGACAAAGTTGCCGAATTCGACTTCGACTTCAACTGGTCTGCGGTCGTCAGTTTTCCCCCAAAAAGGGAGCAAACCTGTTTGGCCAAGGCGCAATATAGCGTGACTTGTATTGACTTCTGTCAGTTTAGCGTCGTTATCGTTAACAAATCCGCCCAACTTATAAACAACGATATCTGATGAGATGAACGCGTTGAACGTATTTTCAAAGAGCATTTCGTCAGATGTTGACTCACTTGTAACCTGAGCAGGTTCTTCTCCTGTAAGTAATTGATGGCTCGTTAAGGAGCAAACTCGATTTCGGCCCGTTTCTTTTGCGTTATACAAGGCTTTGTCTGCTCTACGGAAGAGACTTTCAACCGTATCTCCTGACTCAGCTTGCGCGACACCAA
>NZ_CP037920.1:3694302-3919699 GCF_007748195.1 Gimesia aquarii | reverse complement strand
GTGAAAGTGCCATCGGCGGCAATCGTGAGTTCTGCCAATGAAGGGAGAACAATGACTCCCGGAGTCAGCAGCACCCCATTGATATGAGTAATACTTAAGGTGTCAGCGGTATCGATGTCCGTGTCAGTGCCATTGCCATTATCGGCTGTAATGAGGTTGCCACTGACGGTTGCGTTGTCATTGGTTGTGAAGGCATCAGCGGTGGCGGTTGTTGCATCATTGACTCCGGTGACGGTGATAGTGACGGTTCCGGTGTTACTGACAGCCGCATGGGCATCGGTGGCGGTGTAAGTGAAGGTGACCTGGCGTGTTTCCCCGGCGGCGAGGTCCTGGAAGGCGGCGCCGGGATCGAAGGTAAAGGTGCCATCACCATTGGAGTTGGCGGTCCCTTCCGCAGGGGGCATTACGATGTTGTAAGTCAATGTGCTGGCATCGTTGTCGGTGTCGACATCAGAGGCCAGGATGCCGGTAGTGACGGCCAGTCCATCTTCTGTGGCGGCGATGTTGGCATCTAAAGCCACAGGCGCATCGTTGGTGGCAACGATTGTAAAGCTGACGGTCGCTGTGTCGGTTCCCCCCTGACCATCACTGAGGGTATAAGTGAATGAGTCGGCCTGATTAGGATCACCGACTTGCATATCCGCAAACCCGTTTGAGGGGTCATAAGTGAAAGTGCCATCGGCGGCAATCGTGAGTTCTGCCAATGAAGGGAGAACAATGACTCCCGGAGTCAGCAGCACCCCATTGATATGTGTGATGGTCAGAGTGTCAGCGGTATCGATGTCCGTGTCAGCGCCATTGCCATTATCGGCTGTAATGAGGTTGCCACTGACGGTCGCGTTGTCATTGGTTGTGAAGGCATCAGCTGTGGCGGTTGTTGCATCATTGACTCCGGTGACAGTCACGGTGACGGTTCCGGTGTTACTGACAGCCGCATGCGCATCGGTGGCGGTATAGGTGAAAGTGACCTGGCGTGTTTCTCCGGCGGCGAGATCCTGGAAGGCGGCGCCGGGATCGAAGGTAAAGGTGCCATCGCCATTGGCGTTGGCAGTCCCTTCCGCAGGAGGCATTACGATGTTGTAAGTCAATGTGCTGGCATCGTTGTCAGTGTCGACATCAGAGGCCAGGATGCCGGTGGTGACGGCGAGTCCATCTTCCGTGGCGGCGATGTTGGCGTCTAAAGCCACAGGCGCATCGTTGGTGGCAACGATTGTAAAGCTGACGGTTGCCGTGTCGGTTCCCCCCTGACCATCACTGAGGGTATAAGTGAATGAGTCGGCCTGATTGGGATCACCGACTTGCATATCGGCAAACCCGTTTGAGGGGTCATAAGTGAAAGTGCCATCGGCGGCAATCGTGAGTTCTGCCAATGAAGGGAGAACAATGACTCCCGGAGTCAGCAGCACCCCATTGATATGAGTAATACTTAAGGTGTCAGCGGTATCGATGTCCGTGTCAGTGCCATTGCCATTATCGGCTGTAATGAGGTTGTCACTGACGGTTGCGTTGTCATTGGTTGTGAAGGCATCAGCTGTGGCGGTTGTTGCATCATTGACTCCGGTGACGGTGATAGTGACGGTTCCGGTATTACTGACAGCCGCATGGGCATCGGTGGCGGTATAGGTGAAGGTGACCTGGCGTGTTTCCCCGGCGGCGAGATCCTGGAAGGCGGCGCCGGGATCGAAAGTAAAGGTACCATCGCCATTGGCGTTGGCGGTCCCTTCCGCAGGGGGCATTACGATGTTGTAAGTCAATGTGCTGGGATCGTTGTCGGTGTCGACATCAGAGGCCAGGATGCCGGTAGTGACGGCCACTCCATCTTCTGTGGCGGCGATGTTGGCGTCTGAAGCCACGGGGGCATCGTTGACGCCGGTAACGGTGACGGTGACCGTTCCGGTGTTGCTGATGGCGTTGTGAACATCAGTGGCGGTATAAGTGAAAGTCACTTGCCGTGTTTCACCTGTAAGAAGGTCCTGGAAATCCGTTCCCGGATCAAAGTTGAAACTACCATCGTGGTTTACTAGTGCTGTACCTTCTAATGGTGCTGATATGATAGTGTATGTAAGAGAAATAGGGTCGTCGTCATTATCAACATCATCTGCTAATACACTGGTGTTGATAGTTGAGCCATCGCTCACAACAGCAATACTCTCATTAAGGACTATAGGAGCATCGTTGATTCCATTGATAATAATTGAAACTGTCGCGGTATCAGTTCCACCCTGATTATCAGTAATTGTATAACTAAATAAGTCGCTCGCAGACACTCCTGCAGAAAGAGAATCAAAGCTTCCATTAGGGTCATAAACAAATGTGCCATCGTGATTCAAAGTTAATAAGGCACCTGAGGCGAGCGTAATTAAACTACTTACATTAGCTGCGATTCCATTCACTGCTGTGACATTAAAAGCCTGAGACTCTACGTCTGTATCAGCCGAATTTGGATTTGCATTGAAAACATTTTGGGCAGTAATAGATGTGTTTTCATCGGTTGCAAAAGCATCATTGTTTGCTGCCGGGGCATCATTGACTCCGGTGACGGTGATAGTGACGGTTCCGGTGTTACTGACAGCCGCATGGGCATCGGTGGCGGTGTAAGTGAAGGTGACCTGGCGTGTTTCCCCGGCGGCGAGGTCCTGGAAGGCGGCGCCGGGATCGAAGGTAAAGGTGCCATCACCATTGGAGTTGGCGGTCCCTTCCGCAGGGGGCATTACGATGTTGTAAGTCAATGTGCTGGCATCGTTGTCGGTGTCGACATCAGAGGCCAGGATGCCGGTAGTGACGGCCAGTCCATCTTCTGTGGCGGCGATGTTGGCATCTAAAGCCACAGGCGCATCGTTGGTGGCAACGATTGTAAAGCTGACGGTCGCTGTGTCGGTTCCCCCCTGACCATCACTGAGGGTATAAGTGAATGAGTCGGCCTGATTGGGATCACCGACTTGCATATCGGCAAACCCGTTTGAGGGGTCATAAGTGAAAGTGCCATCGGCGGCAATCGTGAGTTCTGCCAATGAAGGGAGAACAATGACTCCCGGAGTCAGCAGCACCCCATTGATATGAGTAATACTTAAGGTGTCAGCGGTATCGATGTCCGTGTCAGCGCCATTGCCATTATCGGCTGTAATGAGGTTGCCACTGACGGTTGCGTTGTCATTGGTTGTGAAGGCATCAGCGGTGGCGGTTGTTGCATCATTGACTCCGGTGACAGTCACAGTGACGGTTCCGGTGTTACTGACAGCCGCATGGGCATCGGTGGCGGTATAAGTGAAGGTGACCTGGCGTGTTTCCCCGGCGGCGAGATCCTGGAAGGCGGCGCCGGGATCGAAGGTAAAGGTGCCATCGCCATTGGCGTTGGCGGTCCCTTCCGCAGGGGGCATTACGATGTTGTAAGTCAATGTGCTGGGATCGTTGTCGGTGTCGACATCAGAGGCCAGGATGCCGGTGGTGACGGCGAGTCCATCTTCTGTAGCGGCGATGTTGGCATTATTTGCCACGGGGGCATCGTTGACGCCGGTGATCGTAATCGTAACAGATTGTGCCACCGTGCCACCGTTTCCGTCTGTGACATTGTAGGTGTAAGTGATGATTTCCGATTGTCCTGGCGCCAGGTGGTTGTAAACAGTGGGATCAATGTCCAACGTATTAGGATTGATGGTAATCCCCGCGTCATCGCCGAGTGTCAGGAGCAGATCACTGACGCTGAGTGTATCACTGGTGTCCGTGTCAGTGGCACCGGCCAGCAGATCCAGACTATAAGTTGCTTGATCCTCATTCACCGTGGAACTGAGGACGGAACCTACAGTGGGAGTGTCATTGACTCCGGTAACGGTCACAGTGACGGTTCCGGTGTTACTGACCGCCGCATGGGCATCGGTGGCGGTATAGGTGAAGGTGACCTGGCGTGTTTCTCCGGCGGCGAGATCCTGGAAGGCGGCGCCGGGATCGAAGGTAAAGGTGCCATCGCCATTGGCGTTGGCGGTCCCTTCCGCAGGGGGCATTACGATGTTGTAAGTCAATGTGCTGGGATCGTTGTCGGTGTCGACATCAGAGGCCAGGATGCCGGTGGTGACGGCCAGTCCATCTTCCGTGGCGGCGATGTTGGCATCTAAAGCCACAGGCGCATCGTTGACTCCGGTGATCGTAATCGTAACAGATTGTGCCACCGTGCCACCGTTTCCGTCTGTGACATTGTAGGTGTAAGTGATGATTTCCGATTGTCCTGGCGCCAGGTGGTTGTAAACAGTGGGATCAATGTCCAACGTATTAGGATTGATGGTGATACCCGCGTCATCGCCGAGTGTCAGGAGCAGATCACTGACGCTGAGTATATCACTGGTGTCCGTGTCAGTGGCACCGGCCAGCAGATCCAGACTATATGTTGCTTGATCCTCATTCACCATGGAACTGAGGACGGAACCTACAGTGGGAGTGTCATTGACTCCGGTAACGGTCACAGTGACGGTTCCGGTGTTACTGACCGCCGCATGGGCATCGGTGGCGGTATAAGTGAAGGTGACCTGGCGTGTTTCTCCGGCGGCAAGATCCTGGAAGGCGGCGCCGGGATCGAAGGTAAAGGTGCCATCGCCATTGGAGTTGGCGGTCCCTTCCGCAGGAGGCATTACGATGTTGTAAGTCAATGTGCTGGGATCGTTGTCGGTATCGACATCAGAGGCCAGGATGCCGGTGGTGACAGCCAGTCCATCTTCTGTAGCGGCGATGTTGGCGTCTGAAGCCACAGGCGCATCGTTGACTCCGGTGACAGTGACGGTGACGGTTCCGGTGTTACTGACCGCCGCATGGGCATCGGTGGTGGTATAGGTGAAGGTGACCTGGCGTGTTTCTCCGGCGGCGAGATCCTGGAAGGCGGCGCCGGGATCGAAGGTAAAGGTGCCATCGCCATTGGCGTTGGCGGTCCCTTCCGCAGGGGGCATTACGATGTTGTAAGTCAATGTGCTGGGATCGTTGTCGGTATCGACATCAGAGGCCAGGATGCCGGTGGTGACAGCCACTCCATCTTCTGTGGCGGCGATGTTGGCGTCTGAAGCCACGGGGGCATCGTTAATGGAGTTGACAATAACAGTAAAGGTCTGAGTGATGATTCCCATCTGGCCGTCGTCAACGGTCACTGTAATAGACGCCGAGCCACTCTGATTGGCAATGGGGGTGTACGTCAGGCTGCCGGTCGGATTTGCTGAGGTGTAGGCCACGACGGGATCCGCGATCAGGGCGGTATTGTCACTGCTGGCAGTCACCGTCAGTGTCTGGGTTTCACCGCCGCCTGCAAAAATGCCGGTGAGGTTGATGGTCTGCTGCCCAGCATCTTCATCAATAGGATCAAGAACCGAAATGGGATCCAACGTCGGTAAATCGTTGACGCCGGTGATCGTGATGGTCACGGTGGCAATATCGATGCCTCCGTTCCCATCGTCAATGGTGTAGGTAAAAGTCTCAGTGGCGGTTTGACCGGCTGCTAGAGACTCAAACTCTCCGTTAGGATCATAGCTGAACGTGCCGTTGGCGTTGACCGTCAGCAGGGCCCCCGAAGTCAGTGTGATCTGCATTCCTACATTGGCTGCAACCCCATTGACTTCTGAGACCGTCAAAGTGTTTCCTTCAATGTCACTGTCGGGAGTTGTCGGATTGGCGTGCAACACATTGCCCGTACTCAATAGACTGTCTTCATCGACTGTAAAGGTATCATCGACAGCCACTGGAGCATCGTTCGCACCGGTCACCGTGATCGTCACGGTGCCGTAATCTGGTTCAGAACCAGGAAGAAATGGACCAATATGATCTACACCAATCCCACTCAGACCGTGGGAATCTACGGCAGTAAAATTAAAGTGAACAACACTTGTTTCTCCAGATGCTAAATCTTCAAAGTCAGTCCCAGGACTGAATGTAAACGTTCCATCTCCGTTCGAGATAACTGTGCCTTTGGCTGGTTGATTTGTAATCGTATACACAAGAGAGTTTGCATCGTCATCGCTATCACTGTCTGAAGCGAGAATGCTGGTGGTAGTAGAAACACTGTCTTCAGAGATGCTAAGACTCTCATTATTGAGGGTTGGAGCGTCATTATCTCCTGTGACAGTGATCGTCACAGTTCCTACATTACTAACGACCCCATGCGAATCTGTTGCAGTATAAGTAAACACAATGTAGCGTTCTTCATTCACTGCTAAATTATGGTGGAAATTCAATACCTGAAAAGTTCCATCATTATTATTAGTAACTGGTGCACCCGCAGGTGTGATTAGATAGGTAAGAGTGCTTGCGTTATCGTCTGAATCAACATCATCACCACTCAAAGAATTTGAATAGGAAAGCAAGTCTTCATCTATTGTAAAATTGAGATCATTTACCACAGGAGCATCATTCACCGGGTTCACAACCACAGTAAAGGTGTGTGTTGATTGAATGCTCAGCTCGTCAGTGACCGTCACAGTAATAACTGCTGATCCATGTTGGTTCGCTTGCGGCGTAAAGTTGAGTGTTCCTGTCGTGTTGCCTGGTGTGTAGGTCACTGCAGGGTTGGGAATCAAAGTAGTATTGTCACTGGTTGCTGTGACTGACTGAACTTGCAATCCACTACTGCTGGCTACGATACCGGTTAAATTTACTGTTTGTTCGAGAGCATCTTCATCGATAATAATGCTATCATCATTCGTGATGATAGCTGTTGCTTGGTTCTGCGATAGTGTGACATCGCCATCTGCTACAAGATTTGTCAAATTAATCAAAAATGTCTCACTGAGTTCGACATTGCTGTCATCTATCAGCGTGACGGTGATTGTCTGCGTTTCACCAGCGTTTCCTGTAAAGTTCAGTATTCCGGAGCCAGCCGTATAATCAGTGCCCGCGACCGCTGTACCATTGGCGGTCGACCAGTTAACGGCGACACCGCCTTGCACGGCTTGATCGAGGGTCACCGTAAATGTTGCGGTTCCCGTATTTTCATTGACGGTAAGATCAGCAATCGAAAGGGTGGCACTGTCATCGTTGGAAATCGTACCCAACGCTTGTGAATCTGCGAGTGTTACATCTAAACCAGAGGCTTGCAGGTTCGACAAATTGACAAAGAAGTCTTTGTCTAGTTCGGCAATCGAATCATCAGACAGTGTGACAGTGATGGTCTGTGTCTCACCAGCGTTTCCTGTGAAATTCAGCGTTCCTGAGCCAGCCGTATAATCAGTCCCCGCGACCGCTGTGCCATCGGCGGTTGCCCAGTCGATCGTGAGGCCTCCCTGAACCGCTTGATCGAGGGTCACCGTAAATGTTGCGGTCCCCGCATTTTCATTGACGGTAAGGTCAGCAATCGAAAGGGTGGCGCTGTCATCATTGGAAATCGTACCCAACGCTTGGGAGTCTGCGATTGTCACATTCAGTCCCGAGGCTTGCAGGTTCGACAAATTGACAAAGAAGTCTTTGTCTAGTTCGACAATCGAATCATCAGACAGTGTGACAGTAATGGTCTGTGTCTCACCAGCGTTTCCTGTAAAGTTCAGCGTTCCTGAGCCAGCGGTATAATCAGTCCCTGCGACCGCTGTGCCATCGGCGGTCGACCAGTCGATCGTCAGGCCTCCCTGAACCGCTTGATCGAGAGTAACGGTGAACGTAGCGGTTCCCGCGTTTTCGTTGACCGTGACGTCTGCGATCGAGAGTGTGGCACTATCGTTGTCGCTGATTGTTGCTGTCGCCTGTGTTTGTGCCAAAACGATTGCTTGACCTCCTGTGTTCAGATTACTCAGGTTGATCAACAAAGTTTCATCCGCTTCGACAGCCGCATCATTCGTTAAATTTACTGTGATCGTCTGTGTTTCGCCTGCCACGGTGCCGGTGAAGTTCAAAGTGCCACTGTTGGCCGTGTAGTCGGTGCCAGCGACCGCTGTGCCATTGGCTGTTGCAAAATCCACGGAAAAGGCGTTGCCAACCGCACGACTGGATGTAACACTAAACGTCGCAGTTCCTGCAGCTTCATCGACGGTCACATTGGAAACCGACAACTCACTCGCTTTTTCAATCCGATATGCTTCAGCCAGAACGTTACCGTTTGTCTGATCATCGGAAATCGTAACGGTAATTGTACCATCGTTGGCAACTTCAAAATATCCCAGATCCTGCCAATAGACGCCATCATCAAAGACATCCTGCTGAAGCACTTCCTGGTTGATGGTTGTTGATACGTCTCCACCCACGACTCCCGAAATCGTAACCGGAATATTGGTTGCGCGAATTGAATGAGGAACCCAGTTTCCAGAAAGACGATAAGTTCCCGCGGGAAGATTGGTAAATGCCCAGGAAGATGTGTTGGATCCGTTTCCAAAGCCGTTCACATAGGAATAATCATTCTGGTAAAAGGTTGGGTTCCCACCATAGGTAAACCAGGAACCGGTCTGGCTAAATCCTGCATCTCCGTTATCGATGATCTTCACAAAATCATTATCAATGATCGTGCCGACCCCCGTCCCATCGGCGATATCGACTCGGGACAAATTGGTGGCTCCATTAAATTTGGGATCAGAGAGCACAATGTTGAAGGTTTCCGTACCTTCAATCGTACTATCATTGGTCACATTCACGGTGACAGTAGCCGATGTTTGCCCCGCGGCAATGGTCACCAGTTGATTACTAATGGCTGTAAAGTCGCCAGCACCTGCTGAGCCCGTTGAAGTACTGGCCAGAACCGTCACATTTTGATCGGTGGCGCGACTTAAGCTGACCGTAAATACAAACGAACCATCTTCGTTGGCAGTGACATCGTTGATGGAAAATAGTTCGCGGTTATTGATATTACCATTGTTTGTACCCGAAGAGGCTACGTAGGAACCGATTTGTGTTTCCAGTGGGTTGGCGCCCGTTCCAATTGAACCCGCGGCATTGATATTTGCCGTACCTGCGATGATGTCAACGTGAGTGTCACCATGATCTAGAATCGACCCTGAAGTGGAATCAATGGTGACATGTCCTGTTGTTTGTAACCCACCCAGATAAATTTCGATATCAGCATCCAGATCAATGTTTCCGCTACCGGCATCAATTAAAGACCCATCGAATATAATGATGAATCCACCGTTATTTCCGACCGCATTGTCGGCCGTCACAATCACATCACCTGATGTTGAATTGATTGATGCGTTACCACCCAAAAGTGCATCATCTTCTGAAATGATAGAAATGTCACCAGAGTGACTATTGACCTCTGTAATCGAAAGGAAAGTACCATGATTCGAAGAGCCACCTGTTCCACCATTCACGTTGATAGTGATAGTAGCTGCTTCCGGACCAGTGCCTGTCGAGGAAATTGTTCCATTACTTGTTAACAATCCGTATTGGACTCCGCCGGCTCCACTTCCTCCTTGACCGTTGATAACAATGTTTCCATCAACACTAGTTACCAAGTCGTATTCAAGACCACTGGCCCAAAGGTGTGTTCCGTAATTCCTTTCTCCGGTACCGGTGCCTCCTGTCCCATCAATCGTAATTGTTGCCGCATTCGTTCCCGTTCCTGTCGAAGTTATTGCTCCGTTGGAAGTATGGATTCCCCAATTGTTACTACCATTTCCTCCTCCAGTACCGGTAATTGCAACTGCACCATCAACGCTTGTAACACTACCAGCTGCTATGAAAACACCATGGTTATAATCGGTCCCTGTCCCACCTGTTCCATCAATGGTGATCGTGGCAGCATCCGTTCCGACAGCAGTCGATGAAACAGACCCACCTTGTAAGATCACGCCATAATTATGGGATCCTGTACTGGTGGCTCCACTTCCTGAAATGGCAATATCCCCAGCGGCACTGGTGATGTCCGAGTAATAGAGGTAGGTACTCACATTCGAGTTCTGCCCAGTTCCACCTGTTCCATCAATTGTGATTTTTGCCGCATTGACTCCGGTACCTGTGGAAGTCACATTGGCTTCATGCAAATTGACACCATGATTCGAGTTTTCGTCAGACGTATTTCCACCGGAGCCTACTCCTGTAATTGAGATATCTCCATCGACACTCGTAATGTCACCTTGGTAAATGAGGAACCCGCGATTGAAATTAGTACCGGCTCCTCCTGTCCCGTCAATTGTAATTGTAGCTGCATCGGTTCCCGTGCCTGTGGAAGAAATACTTCCGAAATCCATGTAGACACCGACGTTATTAATGCCTGTTCCATCTCCCCCTTGCCCAGTCAGTGAAATGTCACCGTCAATGCTATTAAGAGTAACACCGTTCAGATACATTCCAAAGCTGTTTGCGGTACCATTACCACCTGTTCCATTCAAAGTGATTGAAGCCGCATTAGCTCCGATACCCGTCGAACTGATATTGGGACCAACCATGTAAATGCCAGTGTTATTGGTACCTGTGCCACTGCCGCCTCCTTGTCCAGTAAGTGAAATATCCCCTTCGACACTGGTAATGGAGATACTATTTAACAACACACCATGGTTGTCATTGGTTCCAGTTCCCGCTGTTCCATTTATGGTAATTGTTGCGGCATCAGGGCCTGTTCCTGTAGACGAAACGAGCCCACTATTATCTATGAAGACGCCAATATTAGAGATTTCAGTTCCAGATCCCCCTTGGCCTGTCAACGAAATGTTGCCATCTGCACTTGTAACAGATGAATTATTGAGGTTAATTCCATAATTGTTTGACGTTCCACTACCTCCCGTTCCATCAATGGCAATCGTCGCGGCATTGATACCTGTGCCCAGAGAAGTTACCAAACTATTATTGCTGATGACTACTCCATAGTTTCCTGTGACGGTTCCATTTCCCCCTTCGCCGGTCAGTAATATGGCACCATCCGTACTTGTTACTGATGCTGTATTCGCAAGAAAAACTCCATGATTGTTGACCGTCCCGGTACCACCTGTCCCATCAATCGTGATCGTCGCCGCATCGACTCCTAGGCCTGTTGATACTACCTCAGAGCCATTCAACACGACTCCCACATATCCTTCTCCAGACTCATTACGACGTCCGCGTCCTGTAATGGAAATATCACCATCAATACTGGTCACTTTGGTTGTGGACCCATTGATATAAACTCCATAGCCCCAATTCGTGCTCGTACCTCCGCTTCCATCTAACGTAATGCGGGCAGCATTGGTTCCGGTACCGGTAGACGAGATCAAGCTACCACTGTCAACAAATACGCCCATATTACTCGCACCGGTTCCGTCTCCTCCTTGACCCGTCAAGGCGATGTCACCAGCAATGCTTGTTACGAGTGCTCCAAAAGAGAGAAACGTTCCATAACTGTTTGACGTTCCTGCTCCTCCTGTTCCGTTAATCGTAATGGTTGCGGCATCAGCACCTGTTCCTGTTGAAGAAACCTCACCCTCATTCAGGGCGACCCCAATATTCTCACTGACGCCTAAGTTATTGCTCCCTTGGCCGATAATCAATATATTACCATCAACACTGGTGACTTTCGTAGTGCTGTTGTCTATTTTGACACCATGGCCCCAATTAGAGCTTACTCCAGCTGTACCATTCAATGTGATCGTTGCCGCATTGATGCCTGTGCCAGTAGACGAGATCAAACTGCCACTGTCTATCATAATTCCCAGATTCGAGATTCCTGTTCCATCTCCCCCTTGACCTGTGAGTGAAATGTTACCGTTCACACTGCTGATCTCGGCACTGGAAACATTAATACCATAGTTGTATAACGTTCCGTTACCACCCGTACCATCAACGGTAATCATTCCCGTTGACGTGGAGCTCACTAATGTATTTGAGTGTAGAGACACACCATATTGAAAGCCTGCTCCTGAATCATCTCGACTCAATCCAGTCAAAGAAATATTTCCTGTTCCAGTCGTTTGAATCAAGGAATTGTTGGCCTCAATACCTATGAAGTCACCCGCGGTTAAACCTCCATTGTTGGCCAGTAAGGTAATACCGCCATCAACAGTCGTCAGACTGCTGCCACTGTTAAGCAAGATGTTCCGGCTGGCAGTCAGCGAGATTGCACCCGTTGTGGAAGAAATGCCGCTATCGATGATAATGGTCTGCGCGGTGACCGTCAGGTCGTTGGCGTCCATTACCATGTTACTTGTCTGGAAGGTCACGTTGTCATCGGCATCTCCGGTGACAGCTAAATTACCTGCATTCAAACTGTCCAACCCTTGGACGTTGATTGTATCCGCCCCACTGCCTGAGCTGGTCGATACAGTCACAACAGATGCAGTCGATACGAATGTGACAGCGGCACCCAATGTCGAATCGATGATGGATAGCCCGTCGCTGCCGGTTCCGGAATCAGATAACGTGACTGTTTCAGCCGCACCTATAAAATCAAACACACGACTGGTAACATCCAAATTGTCGCTCAGTGTTTCTGTAGAAATATAATTGATGGTCTGACCATCAATGGTCACGCTGCCGTCAGAGTTACTGTTCAGCGTATGTGTTATGTTGGTAATCGTGCCTGCGTAGCTGCCTGGATTGAGAACCAGAGCACCTCCGTCTGCCCCTCCATCAAAGTTGATCGTTGTTGGAAATGGCAAACCGTTGTTCAAATCAATCGTGAAGGTGTCAGCACCTGCGTCTCCGAGAAGATTAATCCCCGTAATATTAGTCAGCAGATCTGAATAGACCAAAGTCACATCGTTCCAGACTTCCAACGTGACACCATCCGCATTCAATTGTAATAGAAAATCATCGACTCCCGCAGTACCATTTATCGTGATGCCATCATCGTCTGTAACCGTTGCGGTTGCTTGGGACTCTGTGAGAGTCACATTGCCGCTGGCAACCAGATTACTCAGATTGACCTGCAGAGTTTCGTCGAATTCTACCATTGCCTCATTATTCAAAGTGACAGTAATTGTCTGTGTTTCGTTAGCAGTTCCTGTAAAGTTCAGTGTTCCTGAGCCAGCGGTATAGTCCGTTCCGGCAACGGCAGTGCCATCAGCGGTCGACCAGTCGACAGCCACTCCTCCCTGGACTGCCTGATCCAGAGTTACGACAAATGTGGCCGTTCCAGTACTTTCGTTAACGGTAACATCAGCGATCGAAAGGTTAGCGCTGTCATTATCTGTGATGGTGACTGTCGCCTGTGTTTGGGCCAGTGTGACTGCTTGACCTCCTGTAACTAGGTTACTCAGGTTGATCAACAGTGTTTCATCTGATTCGACAATCAAGTCATTTGTTAAGTTAACCGTGATCGTCTTTGTTTCGCCTTCCAAAGTGCCGGTGAAGTTCAAAGTGCCACTGGTGGCTGTGTAGTCAGTGCCGGCGACTGCTGTTCCATCGGCGGTCGCAAAGTCAACAGAAAATGCACTCCCCACGGCTCGACTGGATGTGACACTCAATGTGGCGGTGCCTGCTGTTTCATCGATCGTAACATCAGAGATCGAAAGCGCACTCGCCTTTTCGATACGCATTGCTTGAGCATAAATTGTTCCATTGACCAGATTATCGCTGATCGAAACAGTCAACGTACCATTTTGAGCGACTTCGAAATATCCCAGATCTTCCCAGTTCACGCCATCATCAGTCACATCGGCGTTTAATGTATTCATGTCAAAGGTACCATTGGCAGTACCTCCGACAATACCCGACACGGAAAACGGGACATTATCCGCACGACCAGTTCCTTGATTCCAATGTGTGGAAAGACGATAGACTCCAGCGGCCAGATCAGAAAAAGCCCAGCTGGCAGTGTTCGATCCATCAGCAGCACTTCCTCCGCCCAAAATGTAATAGGCATCGTTTTGATAATATTGATTCCAGACAAAGTGTACCCAATCAGACCCCGAGATACTAAAGCCGGCGTCACCATCGTCGATGATTTTGACAAAATCATCATTTAGAATGACGCCAGTCGCCCAAAGCGTTGACTGATCGTCACCTGCAAAATTGATGTTATTTAAATAACCATCTGCAAGTGGAGTTGCGGTACCAATATCACTGTAGATGGCATTTCTGGGAAAGGCAAATTTGAAGAATTCATGGTCTTCAATTTTTGTATCACCATTGGTGGAATACTGAAATGCAGCAGATGTAGCTCCCGCTGCAATGGTTCCCCAATAGCCAATATGTGGATCAGTAAAATCACCATCAGCTTCCGTTGCTGTGTCGTCTAATGCGCGACCCCACAAATGAAAATCGACGTCCAGTGGATTGGAAATATTGACTACATAGTGGAATGTTGTTGTTCCACTGTCTCCTTCCCACTCAGCCACACTCACATTGGTAAGCGACATGATGGTGGTATCATCGTTGGTAATAGTACCTGAGGCTTGAGAGTCTTCCAGCACGATATTCAAGAGACCTGGACTTTGAACGTTTGACAAATTCACAAAAAAGTTCTCATCAAGTTCAACAGTATTGTCGTTGTTGAGATTCACCGTAATCGTTTGTGTCTCTCCGGCAGTGCCTGTGAAATTCAAGGTGCCGCTGGTGGCGTTATAATCGGAGCCTGCGATTGCTGTGCCATTTGCCGTTGCGTAGTCGACGGAAAACGCCGCGCCTGTCGCCATACTTGATGTCACTGTGAATGTGGCAGTTCCGGCATCTTCATTGACGCTGACATCAGAAACGGACAGAGTGCTATGCACCTGCTCAAGCCGCATCGCCTGTGCGTAGATCGTTCCATTAACCAGATTGTCACTAATTGAAACAGTTAACGTACCATCTTGCGCCACATCAAAATATCCTAAGCTTTCCCAGTTTACTCCGTCATCAGTCACATCAGGAGTCAGCGTGTTCATGTCAAAGGTACTGTTGACTGTTCCCCCGACAATTCCTGAGACAGAATAGGGAACATTATCAGCACGGTCGACACCAGGATTCCAGGTTGTTGTCAGTCTATACCTGCCGGCATTCAAACCTGAAAAGGCCCAACTGGCTGTATTGGAACCGTTGGCAGCACTTCCACCACTCAGAATGTAATAAGCGTCGTTTTGATAGTATTGATCCCAAACAAAATGGACCCAGTCGGAACCGGAGATACTAAAACCGGCATCACCATCATCGATGATCTGTTTATAAATCGAATTATTAACGTGAAACCCACCGTTGGTTCCTGTTCCAGAGAGATTAGCAACACTTGTCTCCAGTGGATTACCGCTGGTCCCCACTGAGTTCAAGGCATTCAGAATTGCTGTGGTGGCATGAATGTCAGTCCTGACATCACCATTGTCCAGAATCGAACCGGAAGTGGAATCAACAGTTACTGTTCCTGTTGCCACCAGACTCGTTAACGAAATATCACCAGACGCATCCAGATCGATGTCACCACTGCCCGTACTAAATATAGCGTTACCATTAATTGTCATGTTACCGGTATTGCTGGCACTCAGGTAATTAGCGGTGACTTGAAGATTTCCTGAGGTGGCTGTCATATTGCTATTGGTGCTAAACAAGAGATGTCCATCCGAAATCATCGTGATATCAGCGTTAACACTACTGATGTCATTTAGAGAACTCACAGAGATACCTTGATTGTAGGTCAATCCAGCGCCTGCCGAACCATGAATACTAATGGCAGCAGTACCCGTTGAAGTAATAGTGTTTGGTGCTCCGAACACTATCCCTTCATTACTGTTCCCGGTTACATCACCGGCGCCCTGGCCGGTGATTGCGATATCACCATCGACGCTCGTTAGGGAAAACTGAGCGGTCCGAATACCACGGTTGATACTGATTCCGTTACCCGCCGTTCCATTCAGAGTAATCGAAGCAGCATTGACGCCGGTACCGGTCGAACTGATACTGGAGTCGTGCAAATAAAGGCCATTATTATTAATTGCTGTGCCATCACCGCCCCCCTGGCCAGTTAGAGAAATGGCACCATCGACGCTGCTGATTGAAGCATCAATTAAGAGTATTCCATGCTGATAACTGGCTGCGCTCCCGCCCGTTCCATTCAGTGAAATGGTGCCTGCTGAAGCTCCTGTCGCAGTTGAAGTGACAGAAGTGCCGCCATGTAAATAAATCCCAGCACCACTACCGCTGTTCGAAGTTAACGAGACATTTCCGTTCCCCGTTGATTGAATGGTCGCGTTATTGGCAACGATTCCGATAAAGTCGCCCGCTGTCGTTCCTCCGTTATTCGCCAGCAAGGTGATTCCACCATCAACGGTTGACAAACTGCTGCCATCACTGAGCACGAGATTACGACTGGCTGTCAGAGAGATTGCGCCGGATGTCGATGTAACACTACTATCCACCGTAATCGTCTGCGCGGTAACATTCAGATCATTCACTCCCATGACCGTACTGTTCGTCTGGAAGTTGACGTCATCGTCTGTATCACCGGTGATAGTGAGATCTGATGCGTTCAGACCGTCCAAACCTTCTACATTGACCACATCAGCACCAGAACCATTGCCGGTTAAGATTGTGAGAGAGCTAGTGGCGGTGGCAAAACTCACAGATTCTCCCAGAGTCGAATCGATGAGCAAGATACCATCATTGGTGGTTGCATCATCAGAGAGTGTAATGGTTTCATCGGCGCCGGCGAAATCGAATACACGATTGGCGGCAATCAGATCATCGGTAATTGGCTCTAACCCTGTGTAATTGATAATCTGTCCATCGATATTAATGCTGCCATCACTGTTACTGGTAAATGTGTGCGTGATGTTTCCAAACGTGCCGGCATAGCTTCCCTGAATGATACTTAATGAATCACCGGAGATTACATTCGCTCCACCATTGAAGTTGATTGTTCCAACAGGGAAAGGGAGGCCATTGCTGAGGTCAAGAGTCAGTGTGTCATCACCGTCTCCTCCATCAATGTTGATTGAAGTAAGATCTGATAACAACCTGGAATCAACAAGTGTAAGATTATTCAGCAGTTCCAGTGTCACGCCATCGGCGTTCATTCTGAGTAAGTAATTATCATCGCCTGCAGTTCCCGTGTCATTGCCGAGAATCGTACCCACCCCCTGACTATCCGCAAGAGTGACATTACGGCCCGAAGCCTGAACGTTACTGAGGTTCACAAAGAATGATTCGTCTAACTCTGCCGTGGAATCGTCGCTGATTGTGATGGTGACGGACTGGGTTTCACCAGCAATCCCTGCGAAGTTGAGTGTGCCACTCTTGGCAAGGTAGTCCGTACCAGCCACACTGTGGTTATCAGCTGTCGCGAAATCAACGGTGAATGAAGTGTCGACATCATTGTCGAGTGTCACAGTAAAGGTGGCTGTTCCTTGATTTTCGTTGATCTGCAGATCGTCTATTGAGAGAGACGCACTATCATTGTCATTGATCGTTCCGGCACCTATGGCATCTACAATGTCTACGCGCGTAAGATCCGTTTCACCAGCAAATTTGGGATCCGTCAGTTTGACGTTAAATGATTCCGCCCCTTCAAGAATGGTATCATCAATTAGTGTGAAGGTAACTGTTTTCGAGGTTTCTCCTGGTAAGAACACAATTTCTTTAGCGGTGGAGTCCACAAAATCGGAAACATCTGTTGTTCCCATTTCGAGGCTCGCCCAGACAGAGACGTTTTCAGAAGCTGGGTTATCGAGTGTCACTTCAAAGGAGAAGACTCCCCCCTCAGACTGTGTTTCATCGGAGATACTGATATTTGAGAAGTCATTATCTTGAATGAATGCTATGGTGTTTTCATACTCAATAACCCCGTCTCCAGTGTATTGTAGATTATTGAGATTAACATAGATTTTTTCATCGAATTCGACGACGTTATCATCAATTAAAGGAACAGTAATGTATTGCTTTTCCCCAGCAGTTCCTGAAAAATTCAATGTATTGATATTGGAACTAAAATCAGTTCCAGCAGTAGCAACATCAGCTTCATCTAATTGAATGGGAGCGTCTGCTCCGAGTACTAAGTCAGTTGTTTCAACATCAACACTAAAGCCTGTTCCCAGTTGGTCCGTATTTGTGACTTCAATTGTAAGTGTGTTGGCGTCCTCATCAGCAACTAAATTAGTAATCATGACTGATGACGCTCTGAATAGAAGCTCTGACTCTGAAGTATAAAGCTCTTCAGTAAAGAATCTAGTAGGGTAATATATAGTGTCTGTACCAGATTTTGACCGTTGATAGTTCGATGCGAAAAGTGTTAAATCTCTGAAATTAACTTGCCCAGACTTATCAGTATCAAAAAGCCAAGTGTTGTCAGATTTTTCAAATTCGCTTTCAGTTGAATTGGTATAATCTGTTGGTTCAAATTGATATTGTGAAGCGAAGAGTGTGAGGTCTCTGAAATTGACACTATCATCGTCATCATAATCATATATATTGGGTAATATTTGGGTTTCTGGTAAGTCCCCTATTTTTGCCCCACTGTTAGTAGAATTTAGAACCGTATTTGAATCATTGACGATTTCAGTTATGCTTGCATTAAAACCTGGATCCGCCATGACAAGGCTACGAGTCACCGTTCCATTGGGAATATCGACAGTACGTTCAACTTCTAATGCAACCTGATCGTTAGCAGTAGCTTCAAATTTTACGCGAGCAAATAGGAGATGCTTTGCTACTCCAATCCCGGTTAAGGCAGTTGATGCGCTGATATTTGTCACTGTTCCGATTGTACCATCGCCAATGTCATCAATTGTTGGAGTCGTTTGACTAGCGGTAAATGCAGCGCCATATTCTATTTCAATGGCAGATGTAAAATTCGTATTATAGACTAGATCAATATCAGCTGATTGAATACCAGGAGTTCCTGGATCAAAGGCATAAGGTGTGCTCAACCAGATTTCGACCCAATAGCTTCCCCATTCATCCAGGAATTGTGTGTTTTCAGGAAAATCTATCGGTACTCCAAGTTCTCCAGTTGTTGAATCAGTATTTGTTTTACTTGTAACAACACGCAGATCGACACGGACTTCGGCACCCTCTTCAGAATCATTCACGATATCGACTGAGAGTATATTGCTAAATCCTGATGCAGCATTGCCCGCAATATCACTTGCTGTCGCTTTAAATGTATAAGTCTCTGGGTTTGCTGTCGTTCCAGCTGCTAACGATGTGTTGTATTCATATGTCCATTTGCCTGTATCATCGGCTGTAGTTGTACCCAATTCCTGGTCTGAACCTAAGTCTGTTCGATAAACCGTAACAATACTGTTTGCTTCAGTCGTTCCATATAAAGTCAACTCTTGGTCTCTGGTAACATTATTGGTACCATTAATCCCGGTGTCATCAATAACCCCAATCATGACAGGGGCATCAGAGACATTATCAAGCGTGACAGTAAATTCAGCTGAGTCGACGCTCAAATTCCCTGCGACATCCTTGGTGTTTGCTGTAAAGATGTAATCTCCATCCCCATCAATTGCTTCGTATTGCAGATTCCAGTTGCCAGAGGAATCGACAGTCGCTGTTCCAATAGACTCGTTGCTGCCATTGAGGTAAACGATGACTTCACCATTGGCTTCAGCGGTGCCTGAAAGTGTAAAGGTTTCTTCGTTGGTGATCTCATCATCAGTGTTAGTTCCGGAATCACCAGCAGATAGTCCGTTAAAGACAGGAGCATCTGTAACATGATCAACGGTCAATATAAAATCTACCGAGGTATTACTCTTGTTCCCTGCCGCATCTGTAGCCGTCGCTGTCACAGTGTGGGTTTTGTGTTGGAAGAAGACGGTGGATTCAGCAGACCAGTCTCCTTGTGCATCGGTGACGGCAGTTGCAATAACGAGACTGTCACGTTTAAGAGTAACAATACTCCCAACTTCTGCCGTACCGACAAAGGTTGGAAAACCATCATTTGTAATCTGATCGCTATCGTTAATACCAGAATCATCGCTCATTCCGGTGATCACAGGGGCGGTTGGGTGAATGAAGTCAATTGTGAATACTTCACCAGATGTGAAGTTTCCATTAGTCGTGCCTGTTCCTCCCAGCGAGTTTCCAAAAACATCAATGATGGTATCATCATCAATTAGGTCAAGCTTCAGGGAGCCAGATTCGTTTCCGGTATCTTGGCCAGTGCTCACATAAACCCGATAATAGGAATCATTAATTTGACTGATACTGTCAATGGAAACTCCGGTTAGGGTTCCTGTTGTGTTAACCGCGAAGTCTGATGCATCTAATCCTGATACTGCTTCGGAAAAATAAACTCTGAATTGGACAGTCTCCGAATTCGTGGTTGTTGTACCTGATGCGGTAATCGAGGTCACAAAAGGATTGGAATTGTTAGCCGTTAATACAACGTCGTTTCCATCTCCACCCAAATAGCTGATTCTGAACGTGGTGCTACCGAAGACGACGTCCGCTCCTTCCGGTAGCCCATTAAATGTCCCTTGGATCGGATTGGCTGAATCATTTTTGATGATCGTGTAGGACGTATTATCATCGGGCGTATACGAATCGAGAACCACATCTAAATTGACGCCTGTCAGATCGATGGTGTCTGCTAATATCAATTGATCGTATTCAGTGACAGCTGTGGTTCCGTTAAGCGCTACGCGGAACGTCGATCCTGAGACCAACGTCAGGTTCGAAGTCGGGGCCAGCGTCAGATGTGAAACGCCTTCCAACGTACTGTGCACATTAATTTGAGGAGCGGTCAGTGTGACATCGCTATTGAAAACAACGGCGTCATTGAGGTCTAGAGTATGCCCCGTGCTGAGATTGATGTCGGCATTGATTTCTGTCGTGCCATCACTGTTGGTGGTGATATTTCCGAGCGCATTCGTACCGCCGACAACTCCGTTGAAGGTTGTCGTTCCACTTTCAGTGGTATTGATAGTTAAATCCACAATATCAGTCGTTGGTGACAGAGCACTGTAGCGAAAAGATCGTTCAGTGATACCATTCAATGTAACAGAGGATGGCAAGACTTCACTGATTGTACCTGACGCATTTTCGATTCCTGTAAAATGAGGCCAGAGGGCATTTTCAGCCGTATTCAGGTTCAAAGGAGCGTCTTTGTAATGTACTTCAATTTCACTCCCAGACTCATACAGTCTAATCTGAAAGGACACTGGAGCAGGGTTATCCCATTCTGTACCGTTTTGTGTGTATAGCAGATGCTGAACTTCGTCGTACTGAATCACAAACACACGATCCCCAGGAGTTCCCTGCAATTCATAATAGATTTGACCTGGATTTGGTACACTCCCATCGCCTGGTGATAGGATACTCCACCAGCCAGCAATCAAGTTATTGGGAATAGCAGTTTCAGGAATCCCAGTGGGATTAACACCAGGATTCTGGTTCCCCGTGAAAGTAACAAACCCGTGTGCATTGACATAAATTCCGGAATAGAGATTCTCAAAAAATTGAAAGTCAAAACCGAGATTAAGTAATCCTGATTCCGCTTTATTATTTGTATCCAGAATTAGATTTAATCCTGTACCACTTCCTGAAATATCATCCCAGTGATAGTCAGTTTCATACAGAAAGTAATTATTCTCATCACTCAAATTCCTTTGATCAAGCGTGCCATTAAAGATGACATTTTTACCATTTAGCGTCGTGTCCTTATCAAGCTTAACGCTACCATCATAAATCTGATCTTCTACCGTTTCGATCAGTCCTGTATTCAGGTTAATGAACTCGGCATCTAACTGAAGGCCTTGCAACACAAGATCATCATAAACGGTTATTGAATCAGTCCCTGCTCCTGCATCTATTGAAAGCGTACTGTGACTGAACCCAACAGTTTTTCGATCAGATTGGATCCTGTAAACTTCTGAGCCGTCAATCGTGCGAGTGTAGATTTTTAAGTCATCATCATCACTTCCGGTCAAGATAGTTACTGATGAAGTGGCTCCATTTTGCTGCTGACTACGATCATCAATAAATTCAATATCTTCAGACTGAAACGTCACGGTCGTACCATTGGTAGTGAGTTCAGACGCAACGGAAAAATCTGCACCTACCGTATGTAAGATTTGATCTGGAGTTCCCGAGAATTTAAGAGTGTCATCGCCTCCACCCCCTCGTACTCGGATCAGAGCATCAATGGTGCTGTCGATAACGATTTCATCGTCGCCAATTCCCAAATCGATAAGCAATGTACCATCAGACTCTGTGTCTAAATTAATTGAATACGTCTCGGGCATGGCTAACGACGATGTCATGGCTGTATCTGAATAGGCTTCAATAAGCACATCGATATTCGATCCAGTGCCTTTGGTGATCGTTATTCGGTCATGAGCTCCAGTTCCTGTCACATAGGCAATGTCAGGAATACCATTATTATTACTATCGCGAAGGCCGATATCAGTGTCGCTTGCAATCAATCCATAGTTGTTGTAGTTGGTAACCTTTACATCATTAACACGGTCAAGATCAAAGCGAGTGACCATAAAAGGATCTTCACGGTCATTATTTTCAACTCCCGTGAGAATCACATCTCCATGTGCAAGTTGACCTGTGGTATGCCACAGGCTGAATGTATGAAATGCTTCGTGCGTTGCTGTATACGCAAGCCGTTGCGCGAGATTTTCGCCGAACTCAGTCGTTCCCTGGGTTCCATTGGTTGAGGAAAATATGGTATCAGCAAAAACCAGCACAGCTTCATCGCGCCGATTTCCTTGTCCGTAAACGGTTACGCCATCAACAAGTACGCTCTCGTACAAATCACTGGCAGCAGCTGCGCCATTGGCACCAATAGTTTCACCAACAGATTCGACACTCCCTGGAGACCCATCACCAAATCTACTTGACCACATTTCTGTCACGAAAACATAGGCATCATTTTCTCCTGTGGGATTGGGACCTAACTGGGCAGGCCAGTCATTGAGTTGCATCTTATTGGCAGCGTCAGTGAGGCTACTGGAAGATGCAATTTGCACATCAATATCGAACGGTTCCAGTGTCGATTCAATGATTGCCTTCACTGAATTCGCTAACGCGGTCAGGTCACTATTGATATCAAAAGTTCCATTACCATCGAAATCATACTCCAAGCTTGAAAGAGTTAATACATCACTATTTTGCAGTTCCTTTCCATCTGGCCCTTCCCCCCCCAGATAAGTTCCTGTTCCATAGCCATTTCCCACTCCATCTATTGTAGCCAGTTCATAGACGGTCGTATTCAACTCACCGTTTATGAAACCCTGACCGAAGTCCAGGTAGAGCGTGGTCGTCAGCATCGTTCGCTCTTCGAGGGCATCGACGGTTGTCAGACGGTTTTGTTGAACGGCTTCCCAACGTTTGCGGATCGCGCGGCGAGCACGAGAATTGTAGCGGGGACGTCGTTGTATACGGGAAATGAGAGCACTTAGCCAGTTGGAAATGAGCACAGAAAAACTCCTTCTCTTGTGTTCACGAACCTATGATTTCGTTAAGGTTCGCCACATTCGACCAGTAAATTGAGTTGTCTAAACAATTGTGTTAAGAGGAAACATCAAGTCACATAAAACCATATGGATACATTGGTTTGTGAAAAATGTTCCTGTGGCAGGCTTAGGAGGAAAATACCTTGTCATATTCTAAAGATCTATACAAGATGGCAGATTATTTCCAACATTAACGAAAAAAAACAAATCGCATGCAAGCACTAGATTGAAATACTTACTATGGGAGTATTGAGGTTGACCAAACAAATAAGCCTTCAAGTTTTGGCAAAGCTGGGTCATTGAACCGACTCCCACCATTGAGAGTTGGCTGCAAATTTTTATACTCGCAAGTAGCGAAAAGCTTCTAATGACCAACTAACAGCATAATTGCTTATTTCACAGAAGCTGAGAGGTTAGGCCATGCAGAACGAATTAAATCCAGTTCGGAACAGCATGAGCCTGATTTTGCACCACCTTGATTTTCAATTTAATCTCAAGAATGCAAAAGAGTTTGGAATGTAATTCCGAATAGAAATTAGTAAAAGACAGACGAAGGAGAGCCTATAGTGACTCTCCTTCGTGCAAAATGTATCCCCAAGTTTTCTCAGGAAATCGTTCCGCAAAAGGAAAGTGAGAATTGAGAATTTTCCCTTGTTCCATCGTGTAGTGTCATTTCCTGAGTCACGGTTTGTTTCGCACGTTCTGGGCGGGAAATGGGGACTTCTGGTGGTGCCGAGATTCCAATTCGGACAGCACCTTTTCGCGTTTCTAAAACCGTAATATTAATGTGATTTCCAATTTGAATGGACTCATTAGTTTTGCGGGATAAAACCAACATTGAAAGACTCCTTCTTGTCATGGTGGAATAGGAACGTGTTTCAAAATTCTTTTGAATTGCCAAGCCGAGCTTGGATCGGCCTGGATAGATCATTCACCAGGACGGTTCCATTTCGTTGTCAAAACAGTCAAAAAGTCTGAACCTAGACAAAGGCAATCAAAATCGCTGTCAAGCTGAAGACACAGCTTAACCGCAGCAAGAGAATGCTATTGCGTCGCTAAAAAGACGATAAGGCTCGCTCCTCCAGCGGCGAGCATGCGGCCGGCACCTGCCGGGCGAGTAGTTGATTGCTGAGGGAAATATACCTCCTCTGTTTTTTATTGCAAGGGCAGTTTTTCTTTTTTTTAAATTTCCGGGTGCTATGTCCCCTGCCTAATTTGATCGAGAACTTCGTCGTTGTTTGCTTTCATATGTGAGAGAATTTTTTGATGTAACTCCTCTTTCATTTCAACCGTTTTCGAATCTTGTGAGTCAATCAGATTCGTGGTTTCTGCCGGGTCTTGAGTCAGGTTGTAGAGTTCATCTCTGGTGGGATTCAAGAAGTCACGGACCAGTTTCCATTCCGGTGTGCGGAACATACGCATGTGCGTCTTTGACTGGTGCTTGGTGCTGTACTCTGCATAGAATCCGTTATCCCAGTCATTCACATTTCTATTTTTTAACAACGGGACAATACTCCTGCCACGGAGTGTTAGCTGATCTGGTTTGGCAACGTGGGCCATTTCTAAGATCGTTGGAAACCAATCCAGGTTGGAAACCGTTTGTTTGACTAGCTGGTTACGTTGGGTGACTCCAGGCCATAGGACTGCGGTGGGTACTTTGATTGAATGATCGTACATATTAGGGCGTTGTCCTGCGGGAATATTTTTGGTTGCTTTCGGTTTCGTGTTGAGGACCCAATGACCATTTCCTTTATGCCAGATCCCATTATGTCCCATGTTATAACCATGATCGCTGGAGAAAATGATAATCGTGTTGTGGTGCAAATTTTGTGTTTTTAATGCTTCAAGAAGGCGACCAACGTTGCGGTCCACACTGGCGACGCTTGCCAGATATTCACGCGTCATTGTTTTGACTCGTTTTACGTTGAGGTCAGGATAGTCTGGATTCGGAATTTGTGGATCAAGATTTTCGAAGGGTTGCCAGTCTTCAGCGGCAACTGGCAGCCAGCGTGCATGCGGGGCGCGAAAATGCAGCGAAAGCAGGAAGGGGGTCCCCTGCTCCTGTCCGATAAACCGGATGGCATCATCGACAAGAATATCGGGAAGTAATCCTTTGAGTTTGGTTTCTTTGCCGTTCACCTCAAGTTTCGGATCTTTGGGAACGTTGCCTCCTCCACGAAATCCCATAAAATAGTCATACCCGAATTTTGTCGGATGCTGTTTGTCAAGCAAACCCAGATGCCATTTTCCAATGAGCCCGGTACGATAACCTGATTCTTTCAGCAGTTGCATCCAGGTCATGGTTTTTGGATTGAGCCCATGCTTGGGTTCGACACGAGGGTTGATCCAATCGGTGATGCCGACTTCACTGCCATACCGACTTGTAATCAAGCTGGCACGTGAAGGGCTACAGACCGGTGTTGTCGTAAAGGAATTAATCAGATAGGCACCCTCTTGAAAAATTTGATCGATGTGTGGGGTGTGTGCGTGAGGATGACCGGAACGTCCCAAAGCCCAGGGAGCCTGATCATCTGTGAAAATGAAAAGGATATTCGGTCGTGTGGCTGCATCGACTACGTTGCTGAACAAACTTGAAATGACCAATAGCAATAGAAAAGGTTTCAGGGAGTTCCACATGTGATTTACCTCACTTATTTCCAGATTAATTACAATTCGTGAACTCCAGCTTGTCATGTACGAACAGGGCCGTCAAGTGTGATCTTGATAGACCATTTTTCCAATGAATACGAATTCAGGTGTTCTTTTTTGCATTCTGTCGCCCAAGAAAATACAATAGTGACTGATATATCGCTCGTTCATCTTATTTCTTACTAATGGGATTTCTGCAGATGGTCAAACGTCAAAGTCCGATTGAGCAACTCAATCACAGACGAGGTGGGATTGTGTTGTCTGGTTTGTACGTTTTGTTATTGACGCAAGTCGTCTTTGCTGCAGAAACTAATTCTGAACAACCGGTTGTTGCTAAGCGTCCTGCGATCGGTACATCAACCTCCTCTCAGGAAATGACTGCCGAGCAAATCGCTGAATATGCAAAAGAATCCGTAGCCGCTGTCTCTTTTGCTGGACGAGATGGAAAACAGGCAGGACTGGGGACCGGTTTTGTGATTGCAGCAGAGGGACTCATCGCTACGAATTTGCACGTGATTGGTGAAGCGCGGCCAATTTCCGTGCAATTTTTAAATGGGAAACAATACGACGTGAAAGAGGTTTATGCCACTGATCGTCAGATGGATTTGGCTGTGTTGAAAATAGAGGCCAAAGATCTGCCCCCACTTCCCTTAGCAGAACCCGATTCCTTAAAACAGGGAGCCGCAGTCGTCGCACTCGGTAACCCACAAGGGCTACGTTACAGTGTTGTGAAAGGTGTGAATTCAGGGACGAGGGAAATTGAGGGAAAGCCAATGATCCAACTGGCGATTCCCATCGAACCGGGCAACAGCGGAGGTCCCGTCCTGGACTCTTTAGGCCGTGTTCAGGGCATTGTTACGTTGAAATCAGCGGTGACTCGAAACTTAGGTTATGCCGTCAATATCAGCGCGCTCAAAGTACTGTTAGAGAAACCAAACCCTGTTCCCATCAATCGTTGGTTAACCATTGGGACATTGGATGAACAGCATTGGAAGCCTTTGTTTGGATCGCGTTGGCGTCAGCGAGCGGGGCGCATTATGGTTGATGGTTTTGGCACTGGGTTAGGTAGCCGCTCATTATGTGTTTCACAGGAAGACTTACCAGAACTGCCTTATGAAATTGCAGTCGAAGTGAAGCTGGATGATGAATCGGGAGCGGCTGGTCTCATTTTTTATTCTGATGAAAAAACGAAGCATTATGGATTTTATCCGAGTAATAAAAATTTACGAATTAGTCGTTTTGATGGTGCGGATGTCTTCTCCTGGAATGTTCTCGAACAAAAAAAGAGTCCTTACTATCGTGAAGGAGAATGGAACCATCTAAAAGTCAGGCTAGAGGCAGATCGTACATTATGTTTCATCAATGATCAGCAGGTATTTGAAATCAAAGACCGACAGTATCAAACAGGAAAAGTCGGCCTTGCGAAATTCCGGAATACGATTGCGACATTTCGAGGATTTCAAGTCGCATCTCGGATTGAACCGTATCGCCCTTCTAAAGAGACGGCACAAAAAATTCAAGATCTGACGGAAGACCTCAGAGTCGATCGTCCCCCTTTGGATGAACTCATCGAGAAGGTTGTGAAAGAGACAGACGAAAAACGTGCACAACAAGCACTGCAGGAGAGGGCTCGGTTGCTCAAAAGGCAGGCAGAGCGTCTACAGCAGCTAGCGCAGTCCATCCATGAACGCGTTGTACGAAATGAACTCGCAAAACTATTTGTCGGAAAAAAAGAAGCAGACATTGATTTATTATCGGCTGCTTTATTGGTGGCGCGACTGGATAATTCTGAAGTGGAACTCAAGTCATATCTCAATCAGGTGGCAGGCATGGTGGCAGAGGTGCAAAACTCGTTGCCTGAGAATGCGAATCAACAGATCAAGCTCGATGCACTGAACCGTTATCTGTTCCTCGAAACTGGATTTCATGGCAGCCGTACCAATTATTATAACAAATCCAACAGTTATATTAATGAGACAATCGATGATCGTGAAGGACTTCCCATCACTCTGGCAATTCTTTATATGGAAATGGGGCGGCGGTTGGGGATCAATATTGAAGGGGTTGGGCTTCCCGGTCATTTTGTCGTACGTGTCGATTCTCAAGAAGAGAAAACGCAATTAATTGATGTGTTCGAAGGGGGCAAACAACTGAGTGATGAAGCTGCCAAAATCATGATTCTGAATGCAAACCAAGGTCAATTTGAAGCTGAGTTTCTGAAAGCTCAGACCAAAAAAGACATTATTAAACGTATGCTGAGAAATTTGTTAAATCTTGCCCGCGATAGTGAAGATATTCCTTCCATGCTACGCTATGTTGAAACGATGATCGCCATCGATGACGACCTGCTTCAGGAACGCTGGTTGCGTGCCGTTTTGCGATACCAGACGGGACGTATCACGGAAGCGATTGTGGATGCCGATTATCTCTTAGAAAAATCACCCGAAGGGTTTGATTTACGCCGCATACATGAATTCAGAAGCTTTTTAACAACAGTGAAGCAACCTGAATAATCTGTTTCAAACAAAATTGGTTGAGAACCGGGAGTATTAACGTGCGCTTGATGAAATATTTTTTTAATGTTTTTATATTCATGGGGTTTGCGGCTGTTATGTCAGGGGCTCACCCTTACCGTGCTCCCGGGGTGACAAGTCTGACAAATTCCCAGGTCAAATACCGTGTGGCCGATCAGCATACAGCCATTTTAAAACGAGGAAATATTGTTGCAGTTGTGGTCGATAACGCCGCCGTCAATACAAAAGAACTTCCCGGGCACAGAGCAGGCTATAATGGCCTTGCATCGCTAAGACATAAAGATCAAAAAGACAATCTTTTTGTACCAACGATTGCAGGACTGAATTTTGAACATATTCATGACGGGACTCCTGCGCTGAAAGAGAAATTCGAACCACGTAAATTTCCGATGCAGTTACGAATCATTTCAGATGATACGGTGGAACTGTATCAAGCACCAACTCCTAATTGGAAACTGGAGAGCTGTGGACGCTATCAGATTTTGGAAGATGGTACGATCGAATATACGTTTGAATGTATTCCGCATGCGGATCTATTCAAGAATGGTTATATCGGCTTGTTTTGGGCCAGTTATATGCAGGCTCCAAAAGATCGTCGGATTCACTTTTATGGGAAATCTAAAGAGAATTTACATGTTCCAGCAGCTTTAATTTCTGCCAAAACGCCTTCGCATGGTGTCGATAGCACTCATCCACCAGAAAATGCGGTGTTTTTTCCCAAAGTCGCTTCGGATTTCCCGCTCACTCTCGTCAATCACCCTTCTGACTATGTGTATTCACAACCGTGGTACTATGGTATTCGTGGAAAATATTCTTATACTCAGATTTTTCGAGATCGTGATCATATCTGGTTTGCTCAGTCTCCGACAGGAGGGGGACGACTAAATCCAGCCTGGGATTTTCAATGGTTTATTCCCAATTATCAGGTTGGGGAAGCCTATGGATTTATCATGCGGGCGCATTATGCTCCCTGGTCAGATCACGAATCATTACAAAAATCAGTCAGGAAACATTTATCTGCCTTGGCACAAGAATAAGCCGGTCACAAGACGATTAGTGCAGTTCTTGTCTAGGCATGGATTGAAATCACGATGAGAAAAATTGGCTCGCTCGAATCAGGGCAGCAGGCAAATATGTTTAGAGACTATTTGCTAACAAAGGGAATCGATGTCACTGTTGAGTCGACCTCTGATCAATGGACTGTCTGGGTATACGATGAAGATCATGTGGAACAGTCTAAATCAGAATTAGATGAATTCTTAAAGAACACATCAGCGGAAAAATATCAGGGAGTTTCTCAACAGGCGGAATCGATTCGTGAAGAAAAAATCAAAAAAGTGCGCGAGAACCAAAGTCGTCAAGTCGACGTTCGCGAAACCTGGAATCGTCCCTTTACGAGCCGTTGTCCTGTGACTTCGTTGTTAATTGGTATCAGTGTGGTCGTGTTTCTTTTCATGCAATCCGATGAATCTAAGACTCAAGTCAGGCAGGCATTGAGTATTTGTTCCTTTCAAGTTTCAGGTAATATGATCAGCTATGACAAACGTCTGGTTGACGTCCGGGAAGGTGAAGTCTGGCGGTTGGTAACACCCATCTTCATTCACTTCTCGATTATGCACATTGTGTTCAACTGCATCATGACTTATCAATTGGGAGGTGCCATTGAAGCCAATCGTGGGAGCGGTCGGCTACTATTATTAGTGTTATTAACGGCAATTCCTTCTAATCTGGCACAGTTTTATTGGAGCGGTCCCAGTTTTGGAGGCCTCTCGGGGGTTGTGTATGGAATGTTTGGGTATATGTGGATGAAAAGTAAATTTGATCCGCAATCGTATTTCTTTGTGCCACCCAACATGGTTTTTATTCTGATCGGATGGTTTTTTCTCTGCATGACTGGTTTTGTTGGACCGGTTGCAAATATGGCTCATGGATTTGGATTGGGAACTGGTATGGCAATCGGTGTCGCAACGACATTTTTAAAACAAGCTGGTAAATCGAGATGATCTCTGTGATTTCTAATAGTCGGCGATTGTTGGTATTCCTGGATTTGCCTATAATTCCCAAACTGGATTTTGAACACAGTTGAGTTAAGGACAAACAATATTGCTTACCCTCTCAAGTGGAGCGAGATTTCGAATGATGAATCGACAAAAATGGAGTTTAACTGCAGGGGTATTTTTAGTAATGAGCTTTGCATCAAATTCATTTCTTTCAGCTGCCAAGTCCCCTGCTCCTCCTGAAAAAGTGCGAACGGTAGAAGGGATTACCGAATATTCCCTGGAAAACGGGATGAAAGTGTTGCTGTTTCCTGACCCTTCCAGTCCTAAGGTCACGGTGAATCTGACTATCTTAGTCGGTTCGCGACATGAAGGTTATGGGGAAACAGGTATGGCTCACCTGCTGGAGCATATGTTATTCAAAGGGACTCCCACACATAAAAATATTCCCAAAGAATTACAGGCGCGTGGTGCCCAATTCAATGGTACCACCTGGTTTGACCGAACCAACTATTACGAAACATTGCCTGCCAGTGAGGATAATCTCGAGTTTGCTTTAAAGATGGAAGCAGACCGTATGATGAATAGCTATGTGAAAGCAGAAGATCTCGCTTCTGAAATGACGGTGGTACGAAACGAATTCGAGCGAGGTGAAAACAGCCCATCTCGGATGCTGATGCAAAAAGTAATGGGATCCGCTTTTGAATGGCATAATTATGGAAAGTCTACGATTGGTAACCGGGCAGACATCGAACGTGTTCCCATTGATCGTTTGAAAAAGTTTTATAAGAAATACTATCAGCCCGATAATGCGGTTTTGATTGTCGCCGGTAAGTTTGATCAGACAGAAGCATTGAAGTTAATCAATCAATATTTTGGTACGATTCCGCGCCCTGAGCGAAAATTGGATTCGACTTATACTGAAGAACCTCCTCAGGAAGGTGAGCGGGTTGTCACTCTTCGTCGTGTGGGAGAAGTTCCTGTTGTCGGCGTGGTCTATCATATTCCTGCTGCTGCCCACAAAGATATGGCTGCCCTCGATGTACTGGAATCTGCGCTCACAAGTGATCCCTCAGGTGTCCTCTATCAGGCTTTGGTCAAGACCAAGAAAGCGTCCAGCGTTTCAGGGTCGATCTTCGCGTTGCATGACCCGGGTGTTTTACGTTTAATCGTCGAAGTCGTTAAAGGGAATGATCCACAGGTGATTCTGGGGATTATGTTTGACACTCTTCAGACTGTCATTGACAAAGGAATCTCTCCTGAGGATGTGACTCGTGCCAAAGAGAAGTTGTTAAAACAATACGAACAGGCAGAAAATAACAGTTCCCGATTGGCAGTCGAGCTTTCTGAGTGGGTCGCAATGGGAGATTGGCGTCTTCGATTTCTTTATCGCGATGCATTAGAAAAAGTGACTCCTGCAGATGTGAAACGTGTAGCGGACCTCTATCTCAAAGAAAATAACCGCACAGTGGGGATCTTTGTACCCGTTGATAAAAGTGAAAAAGTTTCCATTCCGCAAGTCAACGACATTGCGAAAATGATTGGTGATTACAAAGGACGTGAAACGGTAGCGATGGGGGAAGACTTCGATGTTTCCCCTGAAAATATTGATAAACGGACAACCGTTAAAACGTTATCGTCAGGTGTTAAGGTCGCATTGCTTTCAAAGAAGACACGTGGAGAAGAAGTCAATTTGAAGATGACGTTGCGGTATGGCAACCTGGTAAACCTGAATGGAAAACGGCTCGCCTGTGAATTTCTACCCGTGGTAATGAAACGGGGAACGAAGAAGATGACTCGTCAGGAAATTGAGGATGCACTGAATAAATTACGTGCACAATTAAGTATTTCTGGTTCTCCCGGTCAAATAACTGTAGGCATTAAAACTCGCAGCGAAAATCTGGGTAAAGTCTTAGACATTCTGAAAGACATTTTACGTGAGCCCACTCTTCCAGAATCAGAACTGGAAGTTCTCAAAACTCAGCAAATCGCGATGCTTGAGAAACAAAAGACTGACCCGCAATCGCGGGCGATTCTGTCGGTCCGTCGACAGCTTCGACCTTACTCTGTTGAAGACCCTCGCTATGTACCTGACATTGACCAGGAGATTAAGCGAATTAAAGCATTAACGCAGAGTGACCTGCAATCACTTTATGAGAACTTCATTGGGGCTTCCGTTGGTGAAATTGCCGTCGTTGGTGATTTTGCTGAAGATCAGACATTTTCACAACTCAATTCGATGCTGGAGAACTGGGAGTCCAAGGCGGCCTACAAGCACATTCCCGCTATGGCGCATCAGATTCCCGGTAACCTCACAGAGATTATCATTCCTGACAAAGCAAATGCCTTTTATTTTGCAGGTCTGACATTTCCGATGAATACGTCCTCTCCCGATTATCCCGACCTCATCGTTGCAGGTTCGGTACTGGGGTCAAGCGGCCTTTCATCCCGTTTGGGTGATCGTGTTCGTCAGAAAGAAGGCCTGGCATATGGTGTCGGTGCATTCATTCATGCTGACTCGATTGATGAGCGAGGCTCGATTTCAATTTACGCCAGTTGTAATCCTGCAAACATGAATAAAGTAGAAGTGGCGATCAAAGAAGAGCTCACCCTTTTAAGCTCCAAGGGCATCACCAAGGAAGAGCTTGCCAATGCACAGAAAGGTTATCTGGAACAGCAGGAAGTCTCGCGCACCAACGATTCTTCATTGGCTTCGATTCTAACTGCGAATTTATTTGCCAAACGGGATATGAAATATTATTCCGAGTTGGAGAAAAAAATTAACGCTGTGACGGCTGAAGCAGCACAGCAGGCGTTTGCAAAATATATTCATCCTGAGAATCTAATCATTACGGTTTCGGGTAGTTTGACGGATTAGTGCTGCGAATTTCGATTCTGATTGACAGAGTTTAGGAAGCTCGGTTCCTCTCAATGGAGTTAGTTTAAGCATTCGATGACAAAGAAGATTCGCATTCTTTTTGCAATTGGAAGCTTAGGAGGAGGTGGAGCCGAGCGTGTGCTGTTAGATCAATTGGCAAAACTCAATCGAGAGCGGTTTACCCCGCTCTTGTATCTTGTTGATCACTCAGGTTCACTTCTTGATGAGCTTCCAGAAGATGTTCCCGTTTTTGCTTTCAACTTACGCAAACCAGCTTCTCAGTGGAATTGGCCGGGGAGAATCCATCAACAGCTAGTGGCTGACCTGGTGGCAGTCATTCAAGAGCAGCAGATTGATCTTGTATTCGATCATACATTCCACATGACACTGATTGCAGGACCTGCGACTGCCCAGACAAAGACGAACAGAATCTCATTAATTGTCTGTGATCCCGAAAATGATTTTATAAGCACAGAACACCGTTTTCAGTTCTTCAAGAAACGGATTTTAAAGCGCGCTTATCAAACTGCACAAATTGTGGTTGCCGTTTCAGAAGGAGTAAGACAAGCAGCAATTACCTTTTACGATTTGGATCCAGAATTGGTCCAAACTCATTACAATCCCATTAATATCGAACGAATTGATCAGTTGTATCAACAGGGAACGCTTCAACTGGATTCAGAAAAATATCATGTCGTAAGCTGTGGGAGGCTTCATCAACAGAAAGGGTTTTCTTATTTGATCGACGCGGCTGCGAAGCTGGTTTATGATCGGGGTCTGACTGATTTACGATTTCATATTTTAGGGGAAGGTCCCTGTCGCGAAGCGTTGCAAGAACAGATCAAACAAAAACGTTTGAGTGACCATGTTATTTTAGAAGGTTATCAAAGTAATCCCTTTCAATTTTATCGTGAAGCACAACTGTTTTGTTTGCCTTCATTGTATGAAGGATTTGGTTTGGTATTAGCAGAAGCGATGGTTTGTCGGATTCCCGTTGTTTCAACTGATTGTCCTAGTGGACCTGCGGAGATTCTGGGGAATGGAGAATATGGCAGACTCGTTCAGCCCGGTGATGTCAATGCGTTAGTAGAGTCTATCTTCGATGCCGTATCTCATTCTGAAGCCTGGCAATCCTTGGTCCCGGCTGCCCGCGAACGTGTTGAGAAAACGTTTGGTTATGATTCGGGGATGAAGAAATTAGAAACGCTGTTCGAAAGTGTGTGTGATAACTAATGCGAGTTTTCTTCACTTAGTGGTGTCAGAAAGACCCAGTCCATGATGCAGGTACGATTTTCACGCAATAGTTCTCTCCGATCATTGAGATCGTAGTCTTTTAATTCTGCGATGGGGTAGGTTCGCGCTTTTTCGAGGTCATCTAAGCTCTTGATAATGGTGATCTCATGAGTATCAGCAAATTGCTGTTTGATTTTATTTGAAATATTTAGATCAATAAAATCGTGGAGTTCAATCAGCAAGTCACATTTTTTTAAATGTGCAATCACTCGATCAGAAAAGAGTTCTGCTTCGTATCCTTCACAGTCACAGATAATGAGTCCTCTGCTTGAAATGGGAATGGATAATAAGGTTTCCGGGCTGCAAAAATCACTGATCTCAATTCTTTGTTCACAGTGATTCAATTGGGCCAACTGTAAACAATGCTCTTGTGATTGCTGTTTGATGTCGTAAGCGTATATTCTGGCTTCCGGGAATTTTAATGCGAAGCCAACGGTGTAATATCCTTCAGCGCAACCAACATTAATGATTTCCGAATAGGAATAGTTACTGATTGTATTAATGGTAGTATGCAGTTCAGACTCGTAAGAACCAATCAATTTGGGAAAGAGATTACCGCAAACAGGATTGATTTCCGCATACGTGACGTCATTGAAAGTCCCACGGGTGATTGTTGAGCTTGGATATTTTAACCCCGCAAAAGGGCCGTGTTTTACAATGAAGTCCGGACAAAAACGTTCTATTGCTTCTACTTCGATAGGGATCCCCTTCAAACGTACTGTTTGAGTGTGATGTTCCCATTCGATAAATCGAGCAAGTTGCAGAAAAGTTGCATTGAGGGTTTTCCAGATGAGATCGAATTTTACACAGTAAGAAACTGCTTTTTTTAAAGTTGATTTGAAGCTCATGTTACTGATTTCTAAATGAACTCGTTAGAATCAGTGGATTTCTAATTCTGTTCAATGCTTGATTCTCAATCCGGAAATGGTTACCTTGGTTTCTCAGAATTGACATTTTCTTTGTAATTTAACATAGCCAATAAATATTGGTATAGCAAGAGTTTGCAATGACAGACGACCAAGCAAATTCACGGATCGAACAAGACCGCCAGTTAATCCTGGAAGCGAAGCAAAAAGGCGTTGGTGCCAAGCTCAAAGCGTATACCATCCTCTCTGGGCCAGGTTGGTTACAAAGTGCGATTACCTTGGGAGGTGGTTCACTGGCGGGGGGCTTGTATCTTGGTATTCTTTCCGGATATCACCTGATGTGGTTGCAGCCTGTGGCAATGATCATGGGCGTAATCATGCTCAGTGCGATCGGCTATGTTGCTTTATCGACGAAAGAGCGACCTTTTGCATCGATCAATACACATATCAATCCTGTCTTGGGTTGGGGATGGGCAATCGCCACCCTGATGGCGAATTTGATTTGGTGTATGCCGCAGTTTGCGTTAGGGACTGCCGCGTTACAGCAGAATCTGGCACCAGAAATTTTTGCCAACGATGACAACGGCAAGATCATGGCTGTTGCTGCTCTTTTTATCATCGCGGGGATTGTGATCTGGTTTTACGATTCCGGTGGATGGGGAATCAAATTGTTTGAAGCTATTTTGAAAATTCTAGTAGGAATTGTGGTCCTCTGTTTCTTTGGTGTCGTTGCAAAAATGAGTTTCTCCACAAATGATCTCGACTGGGGAAAAATTCTCGCCGGCTACATACCTAATTTCAGTCTGTTTTCTAATCCTTCTCCGGAATTTTCTGACGTTCTATCTCAAGCCGGGGCGTATGCAGATTATTGGAAAAACTTGATTGTCGGAAAACAACAGAAAGTCATGATTACTGCTGCGGCGACCGCGGTGGGGATTAATATGACCTTTCTGCTTCCTTATTCCATGCGTGCGAAGGGTTGGGATAAAGATTTCCGTGGTTTAGCCGCATTTGATCTCTCTACAGGCCTCTTTGTTCCGTTCGTACTGGCGACCAGTTGTGTTGTGATTGCTGCCGCCTCTCAGTTTCATGCCAAGCCGGCTGCCGGATTATTGGGCGAGAAAAATGCCGAAGGCCAGGTTGTCCAGGCAGATCCCGGTTTGTTAAAACAGTATCATAAATTATTGGATCAACGTTTGAAAAAAGAACAAGCATCAGATGCTGACTGGGAAAAAATCAAAGAGAATCCGACAGTGTTAGATCAAAAACGTGCTGAAATTCCACTCGCAGAGCGAACGTTGGCAGCCATGCTCGTTAATCGGGATGCATTTCAATTGGCAGCCGCGCTCAAACCTCTTGCCGGTAAAACTGTATCGCAGTTGGTTTTTGGTATGGGAGTTGTGGCAATGGCCATTTCAACGATTATCATTCTGATGTTAATCAACGGTTTTGTTTTATGTGAGATGTTGGGAGTTGAGCCTAAGGGGACCGTACACCGATTGGGCTGTTATTTGCCAGCCATTACAGGAGCCGTTGGTTCATTTTTCTGGAAAGGCGATGCCAAGGCCTGGTTGGCTGTTCCCACATCCATGTTTGGAATGGTTTTACTGCCGATTGCCTATGCCACTTTCTTTTTCATGATGAATTCACCCCAGATTCTGGGAGAGCACATGCCCAAAGGCGGGAAGCGAATTGCCTGGAATTTGGCCATGGGAATTTCAACGTTGCTGGCCACATTCGGATGCTTCTGGAGTATCAAGTCCAGCGACTACCCTCTTGCCGGGTTCTGCACTTTAGCAGCGTTTATTGGCTTGGCGATTCTTGTCCACTTTATGCGGAAGCCTTCAGAAAGTACTTCGACTGTCCAAGATACTTAATGCTACCGTTTCCACCATTTGCGATTTTGATCCTGAAAAGCAGGCTTATTGTAATTGGATGCGGTTTTCTGAGTCTGAATCAATTTGTTTACTGAAGAAAATTCTTGAGGGACGAATTCTCAAGCGTTGCGCCCAGAATCGTGCCAGTACAGCCAGAGTTCCCAGCCCATATTTAACACAGCGTCGGAAGTTGATGCTCGAGGCTTCGGGAAAGTAGCGGACTGGTACGGGAATGTCACCAATGCGGAAGTTAAAGTGAACTGCTTGTGCTAAAAACTGACTGTCAAACACAAAGTCGTCTGAGTTATATTCGAAGGGAATCGTTTCCAGGACCTCTTTCCGGTAAGCACGAAATCCGCTATGAAAATCACCTACATTTTGACCTAGTGCCACATTTTCTGTAATAGTCAAAAGACGATTAGCAAGATATTTCCAGGCCGGCATGCCACCTGCAAGCGCTTCTCGCCGTGTACGAATTCGTGAGCCAAGCACTACATCACAAATCCCTAATTTCAAAAGCTGAATGGCTACACCAACCACACGACTGTCATATTGGTAGTCGGGATGAAGCATGACGACATACTCGGCGCCATGCTCAAGTGCGTATTGGTAGCAGGTTTTCTGGTTTCCACCGTAACCACGATTTTCTTTATGTTTGATGACTGTTAAGCCATGACTCAAAGCGAGTTCAATTGTATTGTCGGTACTACCATCATCAACAAGGATGATTTCGTCTACGATACCTGTAGGAAGATCTGTTAATGTTTTGCTCAAGGTGGAAGCTGCATTAAATGCGGGCATGACGATGATCGTTTTACCTTGTGGAATGCAATTTCGCTCAATTTCTTCAAGCAATGGTTCCATACTTTGGATTTGTGTCATCACCTCGGCACAGTCAGGAGCAACAGCAGGTTCTAATTGTTTAATACTTGGACTCATTAATGAAGTGTGTATTGGCATGATAATCTCCCTCGCTGTTGCAACTCAAAGACTCGATCTAATGGCAATAGGCGCACATTATCATTGAAATCTAGCTTATAGTTTTGGTGATGGTTCATCTGATTAGAACCGCGATGCTTATAAACGAGGTACCAATGGATACTTGGTCCTGTTAAATCGATTGTGCCGGTTATCAGGTTTTCTACCCTGGTTGATGTTTCAATTAATCATCATTTTTCCTGAAATTTCGGCAGTGAACTGAGGAAGACCTATGTTAAAGGTAACCAGGGAGATGCTCTATTAATCCCTGTCGTGAATGGGATTATAAATATGATGAAACAAGTACAACAAGAACCTCCCTGGCAACTATTTCAGACAATGAAAAGCCAGAAAGTGCCTGTTTTCTCTTTGGCATTCGTTGTTTTGATCTGTTTTGGCATGGCAACCAGTTTTGATTTTGTAAACTGGGATGACCCCTGGTATGTCATTGACAATCCCCTCGCAAAGAGTTGGCATCCCGATAATTTACAAAAGATCGCAACTCAGGTTGTCACACGCAATTATGCCCCTTTAACCATCTTTTCGTTTCTGATTGATCATAGTCTCTATGGACTTTGGGCCGGTGGGTATCATCTCACGAATATTTTATTGCATGTCATCAATACGATTCTCGTTTTTCTATTGGTCACTCGTTTTACCCGAAATCGTTTCATTGGCTGGGCGACTGCTGCCGCATTTGCGATTCACCCCGTCCAGGTGGAGACTGTCGTCTGGATTTCGTCCCGTAAAGGATTACTTTCGGGGGCTTTTATACTGGCTTCACTCTGGTATTGGCTTAGAAAGCACAGAACTCTGGAGCAGAATACTTGTGGATTTATTTTCTTTATCTGTGCGTTGCTTTCAAAAGCATTAGCAGTTGTGGTACCTGTGATTGTATTCTGTTATGACTTTCTGGTGGCGAAAGTACCATTTCGCGAAGCTGTTAAAAGACAGATTTTTCCGGGCTGTTGTGCCCTTTTATTGCTGATTATCACCATGTTGGCTCAAACTAGCGAACTCGGTGGAGTGCGCGATCACTTTGGCATGAGTAAAGTCGAACTTCTCGGTGTTGATACTGTGATCATGTCAAAATATGTGCAAATGTTATTATGGCCTGAAACGAGATCTGTGCTTTATGATCCACCTGTATCAGGAATCGGTTGGGAAATCATAATCTCCCTGTTTTGCTGGCTGGTCGCTGCTTTGATGTTTGTTCGAATGGGGAAACATCAGCCATTAATTCCATTTGCAGGTGTTACTTTTCTCTTACTACTGTTACCTGTTCTCAATTTATTTCCCATTACGACGTTGATGAATGATCGTTATTTATACCTGCCCTGTATTCCTTTCTTTGCTCTCGTTTTTAGTGCCATTATGAATTTATTAGAGAAAATACGACAACAGGTAATTGTACCTTTGCGAAATGGGAAACCGATTTCTGGTTATCTGGTTCCTGCAGTTTTTGGTGGATTGGTATTGCCATTGCTTACCAGATACAACTTGCAGACTGAACAATATCTCTCTGTCTGGAAGGATGGACTCTCATTGTGGCAATATACTGCACAGCAAGTACCTCAAATACCGGTTGTCCAGATTCAGTTAGCCAATAGCTATCACAATCAGGGGCAACATGCAGAGGCGATTGAGATTATCAAACGGGCAATTAAGAGTACAACACCTGATGAACTGGATCGCCAGAGAATGGAACAAAAGATTCAGGAATGGGAGCAGCTTAGATAATGGTCAAACAACAATAATTCTACATTAAGCATGACGTGAATACCCCTCTTTCACTAGTTGGGCCTGGTTCGATTTCGAAATTCTGAACGAAATCAGACTCAGTTTTTCTCGGCCCCACAAAAAAAATATGCCGTTGATTTTTGTCATCATCGTTCTAATTGTTTGATTAGATAGACCTTACGGCCGCTTTAATGTTTCTTTTGAAAGACCTTTGTTTTTTCAAAAAAATCTTTTGGTTCACTGCTTGACTGTTATTTCCTGTGACCTACTTTTGAGTGTTGACACTTTGATCTGTTACTCAACGGGCCAATCAGTGAGAACAAATCGAGTGGCATCATTTCGGAATTAGTTTTTCGATATATTGTAATTTATGAAAAGTCCAATACCGTTTCTGCAGTTCAGTTTTTGAGTGTAGAGATTTTGCTCTTCAAAAGAGGGGGCATATTGGGATGCTTCACCTGAGGATGTGACTCAGAGAAGCAATTGTTTCGGGTGAGTTGTGAGAAATCACATATTTCTCATAACTTAGTTGTTTAGTGTCGGTGAATGTGGTTCATGAATCGACTCCAATTGGAAAGAAAGAGAGCAACAACAATGAAGAATCTGACAAAGAGCATCAAGAATTTCCTGGTTTCAGAAGATGGTCCTACAGCTGTAGAATACGCTGTGATGCTTGCTCTGATTGTGATTGTTTGTTTAACAGCAATTCAGGCTGTCGGAACAAACGCTAACGCGAAGTTCGAACAAGTTCGTGATGCGTTGACCTAATAGCAGTCAATCGTATTACAACACGAGTACGAGTGAATCGCTCAGTCGAACTTTTCGGCTGAGCGTTTTATTGCGTATCAGATTCTCAAAACGCGAATCTTTGTTTTCAAACAGTTTGATTTAGTGAATAACGAAAAAAAGTCTTTACCCCAAGGAGAAAGCAGCATGTTTCCTTACTTCATAGATCCCCAGGTGGGAGCGGTTATGGAGTTAATCCTGCTGATCGTTCCAGTAATTGTTTGGTTCACCTCCCTTCTGACTTGCAGCCGTTGCTAACTGGTCGGGACAAGGAGACAACAGTATTGCTGGCAACCGGTGTGCTTTAATCTGGTTGTGAAAAAACAGCAATATTTTTCAAGATAATCACCTCACCGCTCTGCCTGTGACCTAAATTAATAATAAGAATACAAAAGTTAAATGACCAATATCAGGGGATTTGAGCGCTTTCATCAAGTGGCAACAGTCCTGATTTGTGAATTTGAATGACATAAACATCCCCAACGAAATACGAAAAAAGTATTTCAATAAGACTAATAAGAAAGGCCATATTGATGGATTGGCAACAGTTACTTCTAGAGAATTGGCACGTAAAATTTGTATCCATCGTTTTGATTTATGCAGCTTACATTGATGGAAAAGAACTTCGAGTTCCAAACTGGATCACATATCCAATGGTGGTTTCTGGTTTGATCTATATGACTTGGACGGGTGGACTGGCTGGTCTTGGTTGGGGATTACTCGGGATGCTTGTTGGTCTGGCTACCCTGCTCCCCTTATACAGCGTCGGTGGAATGGGGGCTGGTGATGTGAAGTTGATGGCAGGTATCGGAGCCTGGTTGGGCGTCAAAATCACGTTCTATGCATTTTGTGTAACAACAATTGTAGGGGCAATCATGGCTATTGCTATGGTGCTCTATCGCAAGAAATTTTATACGCATTTAGCACAGGCCATGGTGATTCTCGACGAATGGCGTTCTGTTAAAAATCCACGTGAATTATCACGAATTGCAAAAGAGCGAAAGCCGACGATGTTTCTCCTTCCCTACGGAATTCCAATTTGCATTGGTTCAATCGCTTACTTTTTCTATGCCGGCTTGCTTTAAGTTGGAATTGAGGTCAGTGATTAAAAGTTAAAATAAGTAGTTTGTGTTGAGTGTGTATTTTGGATGAAGGCCTTAGGGCAAGGCTACTTAACCAGAATTATTATTTCAAACGATAAAATCGTTATAAATTGAAGCAAGTACTCTCGAAGTGCCGATATTGAGAATGATGACAGAGTTTCCTTTCTGTCAACCTGTGAAAGCAGGATCAAATCAAGTTTGGCACTTTGGAACATAGAATTAGACACGAATTGGTAACGAGTCTGTTTTTGTTATGAGTCACTTGATTTGTTTCTCTTTGGTGGGTGACAGACATGAAAATAAAGTCATTGATGATGTTGGTCGTCGCAGTTGGTTGTGGACTGGTTGCGATGTTAGGCGTAAGGCAGGTGCTCAATCGAGATGATCAGAAGCAGGAAATTGAAACGGCAAATGTTCTGGTGACAATTGCTGAGATTGCTCCCGGTACTCCTCTGAACGAGTCGAATGTGAAGTTTAAGTCATGGCCAATCGATCAGATACCAGAAGGTTCTGTTACAAAACTGGAGGATTATAAGGATCGTTCCATCAAAACCCGAGCGGTTCCTGGTGAAATCGTGATGAAGGCAAAGCTCAGTGAGCAGGGAGCACGTGGAGCATCTGTAGAAATTCCAGATGGAAAACGAGTTTTTACAACATCGGTTGATATGACCAAAACTCATAGTGGTTTAATTCTTCCTGGTGATTTTGTTGACGTTTATGTGACTTTTTCAGCGCGTAAACCAGAGGGAGGCTTAACCACAATTACGAAGGTGATTCTGGAGCGTGTCAAGATCTTCGCGACGGACCATCTTACCGATGTCGGAGGGGCCGATAGCAATCAGGTAAAGTCAAAAAATATTTCGATACTACTGTCACCTAAAGAAGGTGCGATCTTAAAAATGGCTGAAAGAAAAGGAGAAGTTCATCTCGCATTAAGAGCGCAATCTGACACCTCGGATACAGAGGATATCCAATTTAATGAGGATGACTTAGCCGAAGTGTTTTCGATTGAAGGTGGTGAGTATAAGGACGAAAACGAAACAAACGAAGAAGACTCTTCAAAAGAAGCGGATCTGGCTCAAAACTCTGGCAAGACAACTTCAGCCAAACAGTTTTTGGATGAAGAGCAACAACCGCAGGAGATGACATCTGTGGGAGCAGAAGTCGAGGCAGAGCTAGAAGAAGCTAAAAAAATGTGGCAAGTTGAAATCTTTTCAGGAGAACAAAAAACAATCCAGGAAGTTGAACTTCTGGAAGAAGAACTGGAAGATAAAACGGCAGCTTTGAAAGGCTTGTGGGAAGTATTTACTAAGAAACAAAATGAAAAAATAAATTAGTCTGAATATCCCCTGCTCTTTAATCAGATACAGGGGGTAATAATTTCTGGGCCAAGAAAAGAGTGTCCCAATAGGGAATTGGATTATTTTAGAGAGTGATTTGAAGCCTGGTTTTACCTGGTTTTACCTGGTTTTGATGGCTCAACTATTTAAAAAGTAAGGGGCATGGATGCTGGCCTTAAAAAAACAATTAAAAATGATTAGACTTCCTTTAGTTGTATTATTGGTATGTTGTTTTACCAATGTAGAAGGATATTCGCAGAAAGAGCAAGCCGCGGCTCCCGGAGCTAGCGAGCCGATTGTTCAAGTCACTGCCCCCAAAATGAAGCTGGAGATTACAGAGAAATTCTCCAAGATTCTTAAGTTTCCAGGCAAAATCAAACGTGTCGACGGATTTGATCCGACTGTGCTGGGGGTAACTGCTTTAACTCCAAATGAGATTCGGGTTCAAGCCATCATACCTGGGGTTACAACTCTGGTTATCACTGATGAAAACAAAAAAGTGTTTTCTGTTGAGACTTTTGTCAGTGGAGATGCTCGACATTTACAAGCCTATCTCCGTGAATTGTTTCCCAGCTCTTCTGTTACTGCGATCAAAGTGCAAGATTCCGTAGTCTTGCGTGGCTGGGTTACTGAACCAGAAGCCATTACCGAAATGGTCGAAATTGCGGAGCAGTTTTTTCCCAACGGTGTGTTGAACCAGATGAAACTGGCTGGCGTTCAGCAGGTTTTGCTCAAAGTTAAAATAATGGAAGTTCAACGCTCAAAGATACGGCAATTAGGCGTAAACTGGTTATTCTTAAATCAGTCGTCTTACGTTTACAGTACGCCTGGCTCTCTTGTTCCAATTACAGGAATTACAGTTCCCTTTGGTGGCCCCCCTGCACTGACTGCTTCACAGAATCTGCTCAGTGGAACTTCACTGGGGTTTGGACTGGTAGACAGCTCAAGCATCTTCCAGGCGTTTATTGAAGCATTAAAACAGGAAGCATTACTTAAGATTCTGGCGGAACCTGAATTGGTAACGACCAGTGGTCGTCCCGCTAACTTACTTTCTGGTGGTGAATTTCCAATTCTGGTACCACAAAGTTTGGGTACTGTTACGATTGAGTGGCGCGAGTTTGGTGTTCGAATGGAGGCGGTTCCTATTGTTCTCGGCAACGGTCGTTTACGATTGGAAGTACAGCCGGAAGTCAGTGAACGAGACTTTTCTAATGCGGTTCAGGTCGCTGGAACAACAGTACCTGGTTTAACAGTCCGCAGAGCGAATACGGCAGTGGAAATGAATTTCGGGGAAACGATGGTGATTGCCGGGTTAATTTCCAGTCGGAAAACAGCTGAAACTTCGAAAACTCCCTTTTTGGGTGAGCTTCCCGTGATAGGAGCAGCCTTCCGCAGAGTGAAATATAATGAAGGCGAGACGGAGTTGGTCATTATGGTAACACCTGAATTGGTCTCTCCACTGAAATCAGGGCAAACACCTCCGGGAGGCCCTGGGTTGTTTACAGCGACACCCACAGATCGTGAGTTGTACCTGGATGGTGTGCTTGAAGTGCCCAATTATGGGGACGATTGTCCTGAATGTCGTTATTCAGTACCTGGCCCAATCAGTCCAGAATCTATGATGTACTCTTCAGATCATGTATTGCCTCCTGCGTCTGCTTCACAGGTACCACCTGTACCGGCAGCACCCTCGGTTAAATCTGAAGTCATTAAGAAGTCGACTCTCTCACCAGAAGAGATGAAAAATTTACAGCAACAGCAAAAATTGAAAAAAGCGACTACAAAAACTCCTTTTAGTCCAAAGGTGCCGACTCTCAATGGCCCTTCGGCTGGTAAATGGAAAGCCAAACAAAATACAACAAGTACGAATCCGAAAAAGGCTCCTAGTAATCTAAGTAGTCCACCTCCCAGTAAGCGTCCTGGATTAATCGGCCCTGGAAGTGAATAGGAAATGAAATAAAAGTATGATCTGAATCGATAATCGTAAACGTCAATTACGAGTAAGTAACCTTAAGAATAAGTGATCATGAAATGAGTGGAGTTGTTCGATTATCAATAATCGATCCTAATGAAGCAACACGCAATGAGCTAAAGAATATGCTTATTGGTGTCGATATGGTTTGGCTTGAAGCAGAATGTAGCCGTTACGAATTCTTTTCAGATGTTGTATCACAGACTCAACCAGACATTGCTTTGATATCACTGGATGCTAATCCTGAGATGGCACTCAATCTCATTGCTCAAGTCACTCGGGATCTACCATCTTGTAATGTCATCGTCGTGAGTAGCTCGCAGGAAGGCAGCCTGATATTAAAGGCAATGCGTAATGGTGCCAAAGAATTTTTAGGTTTCCCTTTGGTCTTGGAAGATTTTCTGTCTGCCCTGAATCGGATACAGCTTACCTCTGGGAAATCCGAGGGTGAGCAAAGTGCGCCACGCTCAAGTCAAGTGATCACGGTAGCGGGTGTGAGTGGAGGCGTTGGCTGTACTTCTCTTGCCATCAATCTGGCTTGTTGTCTGGCAAGCAATGAAAGAAATAGTGTGGCGGTAATCGATCTTGATTTAGCATTGGGTGATACCGATGTCTGGTTGGATATTATTCCCGACTACACCATTCAGGATGTTGCAGAAAATATCGCAAGACTGGACTATTCGTTATTGAAGCGATCTTTGACCAAACATAATTGTGGTGCGTTTTTATTGCCTCGACCAGTACAAATGGATCAGTCGATGCAAATCACGACTGAAGTCTTAAAACGCATTATTGCACTTTTACGAGCTACGTTTACCCATCTGGTGATCGATGTCAGCAAATCATATAACAGTCTTGATATGGCAGCGATGGAATTGTCTGATACGGTCTTGTTGACAGCTCAGTTGGATTTGCCATGCCTTAGAAATGTGGTGCGTTTATCACAATTTTTTGATACGAACGAACATCTTTCAGACAAAATCAAAGTTGTAATGAACCGCTTAGGATTGGAAGACACCCAAATCAGCATCAGTAAAGCGTTGGAAACCATTGGTCGTGATATCTTCTGTCAAATACCAAATGATTATGCCACAATGGTTGAATCAAGAAATAATGGAGTTCCTCTCGTCTTACAGTCGCCGAAAGCGAAGTTGACCAGAACGATTATGGATTTAGCAGTTAGTATTGGCGGTGATCTTTCTACTACTGACGAAGACTCAACAGCGAAAAAGAAGAAAAGCCTCTTTGGCTTTTTGAATCATTCAAAATAAAAGTTAAGAGTTTGCTATCTGTCTGACTAAGCATCAAGATCAAGGTTTGTACCAAGTTCCCCCTCGGCATCGGGGGCTCTTGTAGAATGGTGTTCTTCAGATTTAGAATCCTTAGACTCAGGATGCTCTTCTTCGCCATCAAATCCGAATGGCATACGACCATCGGCATCACGGTCGCCTGATTTGTCGGCGTTACCAACATCCTGCATTTGATGTTCGGTCATTGCTTTCTTGTCGATAGACATATTTTGTTGAGCAGCTTCTGCTTTCTGCTTATCTACATTCGCTTCACTTTTCTGTGCGCCGGCAAAAGAACTTTGTAAATTGGACGCACTAGGGTTGATCGAACTCATAATGACTGATCCTTTAACCACGTTTTGCAAGCTACCAAGATCAGGTTGCACATCAGAGGATGCGATTTAAAGCACTGCTGTCAAAGCGTAATTTTCAACGATGTCCCAAAAATGTCAAGAGAGAATTAACTGGAATCAGGAAGTCAGTGCTCCGCTTTCCAGGAGTTGAGCAATAGATGGGCTTGTCCTTGATGATGGGCCTCATGCCAGCAAATGACTTGCAATGCCAGACGATTTGTCCAGCCCCGCTCTTTAAGTCCTTCCGGAATTTGATCCAAATCTGACTCATGGATTGTCAAAAGTGTTTCAAGCAAATTCTCACGTGATTTGGCAAGGATTTCTCGTATTTCACCCGCGGAGGGAATGGTCTGATCAGCAATGCTTCCTTTTTGAAATTGAGGGAACCAAGCCGACAAATTGGATGTCGTTTTTCTTAGACGGTCCGTTGCAAATAATTCTTCTGTAATGGCGATATGCATCATCTGCCAGGCAATATGTGCCCTTTGGGGGCCAGGCTGATATGTCAGAGCACTAGATGGGTCGTCTAATTGCGATATTTCTTCCAGTAATTTTAATGTCATATTTCGATTAAATTCTAAAAGTTGCTGTATTGTAGCAATGTAATCACTCATTTTCCTGTTTACCTTAAATCTCTGACTGAATTAGACAGTTGTAAATTTCTCAGTTTGATTGTATATCTCACAGTCTACATCAGAAAAGTGCTTAGTTATAATAGTGTGATATTTGTTGGCGTTCCTGTTAGCGTATGAAGGTCGACACTTAATCAATCGCAATATATTTATTTACAATTATATAGAAGGAACTGCCTGACATGGGAGTCTCGGCAGAACAGTATCAACAAAGTCTGGATTACCTATTTGGACGTCTCAATTATGAACGAATGGGGAGCAGCAAGTATTCGACCAAAGATTTTAAATTGGATCGAATGCAAGAGCTTTTGAGGTTTTTAAGCAATCCCCAGTCCGGGGTGCCTACAATTCATGTGGCAGGGACAAAAGGAAAAGGTTCCACTTCAGTGATGATCGCGGACATGCTTTCTGCTGCAGGGTATCAAACAGGTTTATTTACTTCACCTCACGTGACAAAATATGAAGAACGAATTCTCATTGATGGGCACCAGATCGAACCTGAGCAACTTATAGGTTTTGTGAATGAAATTACTACGCAGGTCAAATTCGATCAGGATACATCAGGCCCTACGTTTTTTGAGTTAACAACTGCTTTGGCCTGGATGCATTTCAATCAGCAGCGAGTCGATTTTGCCGTAATGGAAGTAGGACTGGGAGGTCGATTGGATTCAACTAATGTCTGTGAACCGCTTGTTTGTGTAATCACAAATATCAGCTACGACCATATGGCTCTTTTAGGAAATACTATTGCGAAGATTACACGTGAAAAAGCAGGGATTATCAAGCCAGGAGTCCCCGTTTTTAGCGGAGTCACCCAACCAGAAGCCATCGAAGTTTTAGAAGAGGTTTGTGCTGAGAAACAAGCACCATTGTTCTTGCTGAATCGGGATTATTTTTGGGAACCAAGTTTTGAGACAGAAGATCAGTTACCTGTGCCTGGATTTAAGAAAACTCAGGAACAGATTCCAACTCAAAAAATTCAGGTCAAAACTCCCTGGTCTGCGATTGATGAAATGCCAGTGAATCTTTTGGGAACACATCAGGCGGCCAATGCTGCACTGGCGGTAACGATATTAGATTATCTTCGACATCAGGAAACGCCGATTGAGCTTCAACGAATGCGTGCAGGTATGGCTTCTGTTAAATGGCCCGCGCGAATTGAAGTTGTTCAAAAGAGTCCTCCTGTGATTGTTGACACCGCTCACAATGACGCTTCGATTAATGCACTGATAAAAACACTTGAGGAAAGCTTTGGACATCAGAATCGTTTGTTGATTTTTGCCGCTTCGCGAGATAAAGACATCAAAGAAATGCTGACCACCCTGTTACCACATTTCCAGACAGTCATTTTAACTCAATATTTATCAAACCCACGGCGTGTTCTCGTAGATGAATTACTCGAATTAATGCAATCGATTCAATGTGAAACAAAGAATACTTCTGAAGTGATTGTTACTACAAGCCCAGACGATGCCTGGTTAAGAGCAAAAGCATGTTCGACGTCTGATACTTTAACTTGTGTGACGGGGTCTTTTTTCATTGCTGCAGAAATGAGGGAGCTTCTTCTTGGGACGGCTGATGAAATCCTCATTTCAGAATCTTGCTAACTTGTAAGAAGTGGATTACTTCTGAATATTTAATGAGAAGCCTGGCAATTTCGTATCAGATTTGAACTCTGGCGAGTGTAATGAGCACAAAAATAGGGGCAGGATATGAAACTTCCCCTGCCCCTTTTGTTTTATTGAATCAGTAGATTAGGGCCCCACGCGAATCGGATTTCTTCTACGTTTGCTTTTCTTTCCTTTTTTTGGTGGACCAAGCATTTCGCCCTCCATCCCTTCAAGACCAAGGGCACTGATACCCTCGAAGCCTGCTGCATCAAAGCCGTCTGTTGGTGCAGCCGTTCGTGCCTCCATTGCTTCTTTAACCCAGGCAAGACTTTTTCGTTCCCGGTCAAGCTTTGCTTTGGCTTTACCATAGGTCGAAGATGTTGCAGGAGTCAGTGATGGCTTTAGATTTCCAAAGTTGTCAACGATGATTGCTTCTGCATCGACAGGCAGACGCCCTCGTAATTTGGCAGGCAAATTCAAATCGGGATGTTCATCTGCAACAATTGTAGGCGAAGGAATCGCATCGACTAGATAGTTTTGGGTATCAAATTCAACAGAAGCTTTATCATCAAATTCTTCTTTTGCTACATCATAGAGTTCAGTAATTTGTTCGCCGCCAATCTCTTCACCAACGGCTGTTTTAAGAACAGAATGAATTGTTGTTCCCGTTTTGGGATACCATTGGAAGACTTCAAAGTAGGCTGTGGTTCCATTGACACCACGTGGAGGTTTGACATTTTGAAGAAAATAATAGACGTCCTGCTCCGCAGTAACGGCTGCCGTTTCATTGCTCCAGGGAGTTGTACGTGTTTCTCCTTCAGCAACAGAAGGTAGTTCCACTTCATCAATGGGGCGCTGGAAGTTAGGGTTTCTCACAACCAGTCGCACTCTATATTTATAAGTTTCACCAGGATTCAGATCAAAGTCAAAGTAACGGAACAAAAGCAAACGTCCAGCTGCTGTGACATTGGCTTTTAATTTTTCGACAAACTTTTTTTCATCCAAAGGTTCTCTAGTTGCTTGGGGACCCATCATATTTGCGGCCATGCCCCTGAAAGCAGCGTCCATTTCTGAAGATTCATCACCCATCATGATGTCAGTGCGAATTTGCCGCATACCAATCTGGAGTTGTGAGAACCCTTTTTGTTTTTCTTTGAAGACTTTTTCACCTGCATGAGTCTTTTGGTAGCGCTCCAGAAGAAGTCGATTGACTTCCAATTCCTGTTCAATTTCCTCTTGACTCAGTGTGAAATTTTCGACCCGAGGATGAGTCGCTACTTTATACCAGAAACCAGCAATACGACTGGGAAGTGGCATCGTAAAGACACGATCAGTGATGCTGGTATTGACAACGGGCGGGTCAAAGTCGGCACTTTCTTTTAAAACTTCAATGGAAGTTTCGATATCCACTTTTTCCCAAGGCCCAGACCAGGGATCGTTACCAGGAATTGCCTTTTTACGTTGCAATTCAAAATCCAGGAACTCAAGGATCCTGCCTGCCTGCATATTTTGGAGTGAGAATGCATCGCCCAAGGAACGCTCTAGTTTATCTTGCTGCGTCGCGAGATCAAACACACCTCGAACGGCGACATATCGCAAACCACGGCCTTCACGCGCGGGGCCTGCCATGCCTCCCATCCCCATCATTCCGTCTTCAGCAAGAGATAACTCCATATTGTCTGGAGAAGCGAAACTAGAATCAAGACCACCACCGGCAGCCATCATTTCCGCGGATTCAGTCATTGCCATTGCTGACATAGTCCCAAAGGTTAAACCCGCCATAGCAGAATCGCCGGCACCCGCCATACCAGCGCCGGTTCTACGTCGTTTGAATTCATCGTATTCTGGCTCGTCAGGCTTGGCTTTTTCCGATCCTTCGGTTTCAGATCCGTCGCCTTCTCCATCCATGGCGACTTCAGGAGGCCTTATCATCATGATGAAACGGCCGTAATCGGCTACCAGGTCTTCAACAGGAACCCAGTCCACTTCTTTGGCTTTTTCTTTTTTGCGATATATTTGCCAGGAGATTGGCGTCGAAAATGTAAACTTGGAGACTTCAACTCCGTTATCAATCACATCTTTTACATTTTCGAACAAGTCGTCTTCTTTAAGAAACTCATTACGTTTCTCTTCAGGCCATTGACTGTTTCTGACCAGTGTTTGCGCAGTATCTACCTTTTGATTCAGTTCAACTGGAGTGCGTTTTTCGGTTGTCCACTTTGACGTAAAGACAGCAAATACAATGAATAATGCAACAAAACACAGGACAATTTTTTCACCGTGATTTACTGCAAATTCTTTGTAATTCATTCCTTTGAGATTGGACATCAAGTTTTTCACGGGACCTTCTCCGTTTGGTTAAGTTTTTTTACTGTAATTAGTCAAACTTAGTTTTGAGGTAAACAGATTTTATTGTTTTACAGCTTCCTCTGACTTGGTTTCAGTCTTTGGGGGCTGTGGACTATTAGGATCGGAGTCTGCTGGTTGCGGTTGAGTGGACTCCGTTGGTTGTTTTGGTTTTTCTTCAGTATTCGACTCATCAGGTTGCTTTTCTGAATTTTCTGCAGGAACAGTCGGCTCTACAGGAGTTGCTGGGTTTTCTGTAGGGGGTATTGTTGAAGAATCTGCAGGTTGTGGCTCTGTGCCAGTCGCTGGTTGCTGATCTGTACTCATTTCCCCTCCCTCTGATTGAGCAACGACATCTCCTTCCGGAGGTGTGTACGGTTTGTAGAGTGTCATCAGGCCTGCGATCGTAACAACAGCCAGTTCCGGGTCATTGAGAGCAGCATCAAGTAAGCTTTTGTTTTCGAGCCCTTGATCACGTCCTGCTCCAGGAAGTCCATCTGCTTCAAAGCCAGCGCCTGGACGACCCACGCCTCCATCCAAACCATTTTCGAGATCAAATTCGTTTCCGCCTGCCATAGCTCCACCTCTGCCCGGTCTGCGGCCAGCCATGCCACCACCGGTTTGGCCAAGTGGGCTGAGATTATCATCAAACATATCTGCGATTTGAACACGTTTAATTTCGACTGGCCAAGGCATTTTTGTCAGCTCTGCGAGTAAGTGCGGTAGTTTTGTTGATTGAACAACCACTTTCATATAAAAGGCACGCGTTTTGTAAGGAAGCTCTTCTTCTTCGTGGTAGTATCGTTTGAGGTTTTGTGCACCCCTCCCACCAAACCCGCCGCCGAGCCCTCCAGGAATCATAGCATCTGCAGATTCCATCATCTCACCTGACTCGTCTCCTCCTCCAGCAGAGCCATCAACATCATTTCCAAAGATTTCTGTCAAATCCATATCAACGCTGATACTCTGCATTCCATCCTTGCCACCTGCCATGCCAGGGTTACCACCACCAAATAGTCCCCCGCCGCCGCCTGCAGCAAAATCTCCTTCCATACTCATGCCGGGATCCATGCCATCGCCACCAGCAGGGGCGCTGCCGTCATCGCCAACTGTTCCACCCCGCAATTCGAGTACGGAAATCTGTCGAACGGCAGACTCACTGATATTGGCCGCACCTTTATTGACATTCGCGATTGCTTCCAGAATGGACGTCACAAGCCAGACATCTTCCTGGGCGTCCCACATTTCTTTAGGAGTTGGTGGCAGCGTTTTCCATTTGTCTAAAGGAACATGGGGAATCACATTGGGAGAGAGATCAACTGTTCCGGTTCCCTCTCTCAGGTCAAAGGGGTTTGCCAGCTTATGGACTCTTAAAATTTCAAATTTGTAAGCGCTACGATACAGGTTTCGTGGTACACGAGATATCTCACCACGATAAGGTGTGTCTTTCATCAAGGGAGCAATATTTGTTGGCCATACAAACAAGCTCTTCTGTTTGTCCCACAGATATTTATGCGATTGGCCAATATAATTTTCTTTTTCTTTGTTGATTTGTTTGAGGGCTGTTGACCATGTTTCATTAGGAGGATTCGGAGAGATTTGCGCGTCGGTAAAGGCTTTATCAATAGCCGTTTTTCGTTCTTCGATCTCTTTGGCGAGGCTGCCTGTCGCCATGCTCCAGCCAATAACAGGGAGTAGCAGTGCGATAAACAGAATAATCCAGAATTTATGAGCAAGAATCGGTTTTAGTTTGTCCATGAGTTTGTCCTCGATTCTCCGCAGAGATTTATTGACTCAAATAAGGTATCAGTAGTTTTGATCAGTATATTACAGTATTTAATTCGAAAGTAAGGCGTTGATTAACCTGCTTCTGCAGTTTCTTCCCCTTCACTTGAAGAGGATTCTGGTTGCGTTTCCAGACGTTCAAGTACCGGAATCGGTTTCCAGACAAATTCTAAAATAAATTTTGTTTGATGAATTCGCATTGGTTTGGCTTCTTTTTCAACACGGTTACCACCGAGGCGCGGTCGACCAGCGCCACCCAAACCACCACCGGCGATACCTATGGCGTCTTCCCCGGGCAGGGCGCCTCCGACTCCACCACGGGCCCCAAAGCCTCCAAATCCACCGGGAGCAAAGGCCCCTCCTTCGCCACCTCGTTGCATTCCGCGTGGACGACCTTTGGGGTAGAAATCAAACGGGCTTCGTTCATCTGAAAGAATGACGGCATGTGTGATACCCATTTTGCGTACATCGACCTGTGGAGAATTAGGATTTTTCACTGTCCATGAATTGAGGCTTTTTAGTAACGTTTCATGGACATATAAAGCACCGATATCGGTCTGCGGCTTTGATTCATCATGGTGATAGTGTAGACCATTCAGGGTAAAGACAAAGCCTTCTCCTTCCGGAGCTTTATCCTGGTCTTCTTGCAGCATATCCGCCTTGATTCGCGCGGGTAGTTTCTCAAACCACTCATTCAAGTCAGCGTAGTGTTTTACTGTAATGCCAGGTAATTTGATTCGCTTACTTTGTTCAATTTTTTCATTGTCAAGTTCGTCACCAATGTCTCGGGGTAGGCATTCATTTATGGCTTTGAACACCTCTAACCAGTCGTCCCTTGTTTCCAAGTTCCAAACAAGCTTGTTTCCCGTCTCAATGAGAGAAGTAAATTCACTTTCTGCGCTATCATAGCTGGACTTATATCCGCTCACTTGAGTCGTCAAATTTTTGACTTTACCTTCTGCGCTACCAAAACGCTCAGTACTAACTGAGTTGGCAACATTGCTATATCCCACTGCTGAAATACAAAGCCCGACTAACAAGGCTGCAGCTGTAACAACGGCCCAGGGTTTTTTGCGACGAATCTTACGGGCTGTCGCAATTTCAGGCGGCAACAATGTAGTGCGAATGGATGTTTGTTGTAAGGCCTGCAACGCAAGCCCATAGGGAACAGTAAATGTCAGGATATTATCTTGGAACAGTGGTTCGTTAAGGACCGCATCACCGACCAATGCCTGAAAATCATCGAGTCGTTCCACTTCGTATTGTAAGTTCTGCTGTAAGAATTTTTGTAAACCAGCAAGCTTGAATCCATTACCTGTCCCATAGACTTTGGAAATTTTTGCATCGCGGTTGACGCTGGAAAAATATCCAATGGACCTTTGAATTTCCGAGACATAATCATTGAAAACAGGACGTAAGGCCTGGAAAACCGCGCGTGGATCTTCTGATCGCGTAGCATTGCATTTGAGATGCTCGGCTTTGGCAAATGTAAGTTTCATCTCTTTGGTGAGAGCACGCGTAAAGTGGTTTCCACCGATGGGAACATTACGAATCCAAATCTTGCTGCCGTTCGTGACCATCAGTGTGGTACTGTCAGCACCCATATCGACCACAATGGAAGACTCTTCAGGATCTCCCTCGTATTCCTGACCAACTCGCATGCCTAATGAGTCATAACAAAGTGTGTTGTACAGACCAAGAGGGGCAATCTGGATCAATTCGACTTCGATTTTTCGAGAGACAAACGGTTCTAATGTTTGTAAGACCTGATCACGTTTCATCGCAAAAATACCGACTTCGGCATCCAGCATGTAACCGCTCTCTTCGACACCTCCACCCAGAGGCTGATAATCCCAGATGACATCTTCAAGAGCAAAGGGGATTTGTTGTTTCGCTTCATATTTCACAATTTCAGGAACACGATTCGATTGAACCGGTGGTAATTGAATGAATCGAGCCAAGGAAGCCTGCCCTGGGACACTGATTGCGATCTGATCCCCTTTAATTTCGTTACGAGACAGAAACGTTTCTAAAGCCTGGCTGATCAATTCATCAGGAACCGCATCTGGCTGGCTGAGAATTTTAGGGTGCGGAATATAATCAAAGGCAACAGCAATCACTTGGTCGGCGGCTTCTGCATAGCGAAGACGTATGGCTTTTAAGCCAGCTTGTCCAATCTCAATGCCCCAAACAGCTTGATTATCTGCCATGTGTCCGGTTACTCCTACTTTCTGGTTCGACCTGTGTCAGTGGTTGCCAGAATCAATAACGAAGTGAATTTCCACTTGCTGAAGAAAATTATTCAGACGAGCGAAATGAGAATCATTCTAAATTAGTTTAGTATTAAGAAAGGTTAGAGAATCACTTTTGAGAGCAAATAATTCCCTAACATAAGGCTATCACAGGATTTCGTCTAAAGTCAATGAAATAAAGGACGTTTGAAAACGACTTCACGAAAATTAATATAAATACTCTGAGTATTTTACTACCTTTAAATGAAACTAAAATGTAGTAAGAAACTTAAGGCAGAAATCTTTTAGTAATGACGCTTTCATTTTTTAGGATGAGAGCTAATTGAGTATAGTTCCCGCAAATCCTGTTATTTAATACGATTTTGTCGTTTTTTTGATGGATTCTCAAAAAAGATTTTGACCAATTTTATCCTGTTGCTGATCGGTTTGGGTTCAAAATAGGGCTTATTTAAGTATAAGTTCATCTTGCATTTGTGATTTATCAATGCTGTTGGAGATGGTTCTATAGATCCTCAGTGGCGGTTTGCTTATGCTAATCTTTGTCAGCGTCGAAAACAGGGCTTTCCCGGCAAAATTATAGAATGACACAAAGTTTGTAAAGCATTGCAATATAATGACATACAATGATATTGTGATATTGATCCCTTGTCATAGTCTTGAAGATTTTCCAACGGAATTGGATGAAAAAGACGCAGAGAGCCTGCTCAATGCCTTTGCGGTGGCATGGCATCCTGAACTTTTGGCCTCATCACGAGTCATTCCCAGTTGGCATCGTTCCGATGAACCTCCGCAGTTTTTGACAGATCGTTTGCTGCTCATTCCCAAGACTTCTGAGGATTGGCTGCCTTACGGTTGGATTGAAGAGGCTGAGTCGAATGGCGCTACTGTTGTCAGTGGCAAGATTGAGCGAGATGAAATGGCAGAAGCAGCTCTTCAGCCACTCAACTCTGAACAGGAAGATTCGGCTCATGAGATCTTGTCGGATGATTTGGTTGCTGATTTTTATGCATTGGGGCTCTGTTATATTCAATTAGAATTATTAACCCGCTGTATGCACCATTTTAGTAGCTTAGATGAGGCAACCATTCAGCGGGAGGCCATTGCCGCTGCCGATGCAGCGTTAGCTAATGATAGAGAAGCAGCCCGCGCGCACCTGAAGGGATGCTTTGAAGTTCTACTGGAAAATCGGGAACGTTTTTACCCCATTGATTGTTATTTGCTTGACATGTGTCTGGTAACACAAGAATCAGTTGACGATTCACTGAAGCAGTCCATTATTGATGAGCGGCCTTTAAATTTGTTGATCACCTCGGATGATCTTGAAACGATCACTGAAAACGATCCTGAATTGATAGATCACCTGAAAAGGAGTTGTGGGAGTCAGGAAACAGAGGTTATTGGAGGAGAACAGGAGCAGATTGCCATTCCGGTTGTACCAGTCGAGTCTGTCATCTGGCAGCTGAAGTCGGGTACGAACAATATTCGGGAACGGACAGGACGAACACCTACGACGTGGGCCAGACGACGTTTTGGCCTGGCCTCTCTTCTGCCTATGTTACTTCATCGATTTGGATTCCATTCTGCCTTGCATCTCGTATTGGATGACGGCGTTTATCCCGATTATGAGCAGAGTAAAATTCACTGGGAAGGATCAGATGGAACGATATTGGATGCCTTTTCCAGAATTCCCATGTCTGCTGAGGGTGCCGCCAGTTATCTTCGGTTTCCACAGCGGATGGCTGAGTCGATGGAAGAAGATCAGGTCGGGGCATTGATGTTTGCCCACTGGCCTGATGTGAAATCGCCATTCTTTGAGGATTTTAAACGCATCCATCATTATGCACCCGTGTTGGGGAGCTTTGTGTTGTTGAATGATTTCTTTCAAAACACGGAATCGTCTGGACGACACTCTTCATATGATGCCCGGGAATACTTATCGCCTTTCCTGAGTCAACTTGTGGCGATGCGAATGCCCAACCCTCTTAGCCGCTTTATTGATCATTTCCAAAGGTATGATGAGTTTACTTCCGGGCTCTGGTTTCACACAATTTCCAAAGCCATCTATGGACAAACGATACAAGACGCCTCACTTTTAACAATAGAGCGAGATATCGAACATGGACATCCCGATGCGAGCGATGAACATGTTCAAAACGCAGTCACGTCGCTGCAAGGCTTTTGTGAAGCGGGCGTAGCAAAGTTGGCTGCTGTAATTCTTCAAGGCATGGAACAACAACAGCATGGAGTTTTATTGTTGAACTCCCTATCGTTTAACAGGTGTGCCGTTGTCGATTTACCTGATTTTCCCAATGCACCAGAGCTAAGTGATTCAGTCAAAGCAACACAATTTGATGATCGACAAAAGAAAGCCGTTGTTGAGATCCCTGGTGCGGGTTTTGTCTGGCTTCAGCCAGCTCAGTCTCCACCAGAAAGCTCCAAAGCGAATGTACCGATCGCGGAGCCACTCTTGCTGAGAAATGAATTTTTTGAAGTTCATATACACGAAGAGACTGGTGGCATTGCTCAGATTAAAGAATATGGTCGCAAGCCGAATCGTTTAAGCCAGCAGTTAGCATTTCGATTTCCCTACCAGCGAAATATTTCTACAACAGGCCCCTTAGGGAGTTGGGATAATAAAACTCCTTATTCCGATATACGAGAAGTAAAAGTAGAGCTGACATGCGATGGTCCAGGCATGGGAGAAATTGTAACAACCGGTGAAATATTTGATCAGGTGAGTGAGAGCACGCTGGCAACATTTCGACAAACTTTCCAGCTTTGGCGCGGGCGGCCTATTCTTGATGTGAAGATTGAGCTTGATATACAGACAATGCCGGATGGAAATCCCTGGGACAATTATTTTGCAGCTCGATTTGCATGGGGGGATAGTACGGCTTCTCTGACAAGATCGTTATTAGAGAGTGCGCATGCATTTCAGGGAGAACGGTTTGAAAGTCCTCATTATTTTGAGATTGCAGAAGGTGAAGAACGGGTAACAATTCTCAATCATGGTTTACCGTTTCATCGTAAAACAGGGCCTCGCATGCTGGATAGTATGTTGGTTGTTGAAGGAGAAACCAAACGCGAATTTAGATTCTCGATTGCTGTCAACCAGAGTTTTCCTATGCAAACAGCCAAGAATGTAATGGTGCCCCCAGGTCAATTTTCAAGTCCGGTTGGACCTCCTCGTATGGGGGACAATGGTTGGTTATTTCATGTTTCAGCCAGCAATGTACAACTGACACGAATTCTGGATCTGGCACATCCTGAAGAAAGTTCCTCACGACATACGTCTGGTGTATCGACTGGTTTTGCAGTGCGCTTGATTGAGACAGAAGGGATACATCGTTCTGTCAAATTTCGATGTTGGAAATCACCCGTCAGCGCCAGACAACGTGATTTTCATGGTAAAACAATAGTGGAACTTCCGATAGAAGAAGACGCTGTTCTAATTGAAATGTCTCAGTATGAAATTGCTGAGATTGAAATCCAGTTTGAGGAGTAATCCTGGTTGATGATCGTGACGATAGATGGTCCGGCAGGATCTGGGAAAAGTACCGCGGCACGAGGTTTGTCGCAGCGTTTAGGCTTTGAGTTTCTTGATACAGGGGCAATGTATCGTTGTGTTGCCTGGAGTGTACTTGATCAAAACGTTAATCCCGCTGATGAGCAGGCAGTGGGGGCAGTCAGTCAGCAAATTAAAATTTCGTTCTCTGATGCGAAAGTGCTGGTTGATGGACAGAATGTTTCGCAATTAATCCGCACCCCTGAAGTGACTGAGATTGCTTCTCTCGTTGCACAATACCCGGCAGTAAGAACAGAACTGGTGCGCTTACAGCGTCAAACAGCAGAAGGCATTGATATCGTCAGCGAAGGTCGTGATCAGGGAACTGTGGTTTTTCCTGAAGCATTCTGCAAGTTTTTTCTGATTGCCGATCCGCAGGAACGCGCGCGTCGTAGACACGAAGAACTCCAGGCGCAAGGGAAAGGCATGCCTATTGCAGATATTTTACAGCAAATTGATGAACGCGACCAACGCGATGAACAACGCACCGTCGCCCCGTTAGTGCCGGCCGACGATGCAATAGAATTCAATACTTCCACTTTGACAATTGAAGAGGTTTTGGATCAATTAGAACAAATTGTCAGATCACGAATGAGTTCCAAACCTCACTAAACCGAATCGATTGATTTTGGATTAGAAAGTCAGGGTCAAAGTAATCGTCGTACGGCTGTCAAGAAGATCTTTTCGATTAGAAAGCGGGAATTCCCAGACGCCTGCAAGAGACAAGCAGCGATTGACGCGGTAGTTGGCTCCAAAAGCGGTCGTCACAACATTATTTCCTGCTACGCTGGAAGAACCAAGATTGATCCAGTCTCCCCCTTCAATACTTAGCGGCAGGGCCTGACCACTTTTGGTATAAACAATTCCATTCAATTCTGCGATCGCCGAGAGTTTATTGGTAATGGGGTGGTCATAATGCACACTGTAATAAATCGATTGCGACTCCTCTGCTGTGTCACCAGGAATATGATAACCTGCTGAGGCGATGACATGACCACTGCCAATTTGCTTACCGAGAGAAACATATGGCGTCCATACTCCATCACCATTTCCTTGAAACACGCGTGTACTTCCATTAGTCGTTTCATAAATAAGTCCACCAGAGAGTAAAAATTGGTTCTCTACATCTCTGATTAAGACATACTTCAGACCGAGTCCAAGGTCTGACCAGCCTGTTCTATTTCCCACACCACGTGTTTGTAAAGTATTATACCCATCTTTGATCGCCAGAAAGGAGAGTCGTTCGTTCAAGGCAATTCCGATTTGGAGAGCGTAGACTTGCAAGTCCCCTGCTCCAAGCACGGGGGTCTGAGCGTCAATCATTTGATTGATGAAAACACCGCGTACATAGGTCAGCGAGCGTGGATCAATCGCCCAAACGGGGTTACTTACCGGCATAATAAAGTCATCAAAACAGCGATCGCTGGGAAATTTATTCAATAACGGTATTCGATCACATATTGTACAACATGAGCTACAATTGCATATTGGGCAGTCACAAACAGAAGTTTGATCGTTGCAGACAGAGGAAGAACAGTACCCGTGCGCGGGTTGGCTCAGTGCTGGTTTACTGCTTGGCGAATGAATCAGTTTTGTTTCTGAGTCGGACGGAAGAGTAGAATCATCATCGTCATCCAAGACAGGGGGCGCTGGTGCCGCATCTTGTTCGAGGACTCCTTGAGATAATACATCTGCTAAGGTTTGTGGTTGAACCGCCTCTTCGGCATAAATTGCCGAACTGGTAAGAGTACACGAAATCGTGACGATCATAATCAGCGAGAATCTCATGTTTCCCCCCTCCTGGAAATGAGATGATGGAGCGTTTGTTCGCTAAATACGTAAGTAGATTGTTCTATTCTCTCAAAAGTATCGGTCATTTTATTTCGTAAGATGAAGGGATAAAACAAACCTGATCTGTTTTACTCAAATGAATGGTAATACTGCATATGAAAGGTTTCAGAATGCAAAAAGGATGCACGTTTGAACGACGTGCATCCTTGATAAGTAGAGCAAAGCAAGGTTAATGATTAGTGCATTAGTGCATTAGTTGCTTTTCGAAATCGATTTCGTACTTCTTCATTTTCTTATAAAGTGTTGTGCGATTGATTCCCAAGGCTTTGGCCGTGTTTTGTCGATTCCATCCATTGGCCTCAAGGGCTTCGATAATGATTTGACGTTCAGGGTTTGCTAAAGCACTCTTCAATGAGGCATTCCCCACTCGATTGCTAGAAGACGCCAAAAATGATTGTTCCTGACGAATTTGTTCGGGAAGATCATGAATTCGAATGTAATCACCTTTTGTCAACACAACCGACCGCTCAATGACATTAATGAGCTCTCGAACATTACCTGGCCAGGAATATTTTAACATTGCTTGAACTGCAGAAGCATCAAAACCTTTGATGGATTTGCCAACTTGTTCGTTATAAATTTTGAGATAGTGTTCGATCAGTAGCGGAATGTCACTGATGCGTTCTCTAAGGGCAGGCTGAGTCAATGTAATTACGTTTATGCGATAATATAAATCCTGTCTGAATTCTCCTTTGGCTACCATCTCTTCCAAATTTTGATTGGTTGCCAGAATGAGACGAATATCAACAGAATGAGTTTTATTATCACCAACTGCTTCGAATTCACGATCCTGCAAAACCCGCAACAATTTTACCTGCAGACTGGGAGAAGACGTGGCAATTTCATCTAGGAACAATGTACCACCATCCGCCTGTAAAAACTTGCCAATTTTGTCATGAGTTGCCCCCGTAAAGGCGCCAGCTTTATGACCGAATAGCTCACTCTCGAGTAAAGTGTCTGGAAGCGCGCCACAGGCAACTTCAACAAATGGTTTACTGCAGCGATCGCTAAGCTGGTGAATCGCACGTGCAGTCATCGTTTTTCCCGTACCATTTTCACCCAGAATCAAGACCGTCGTCCGAGTATCTGCTACACTTTCGATCAAATCAAACATCTTCTGCATTTTGTAGTCTTGACCCACGATATTTGCCAGACCAAAACGCTGATCGAGTTGTGCTTTTAGTGACTTGTTTTCCTCTACAACCTGCCTCTGTTCCAAACATCGTTCAATGGTCAGGCTTAGTTCTTCATCAATGACTGGTTTGGTCAAATATTCGAAAGCACCAAGCCGAATCGCCTCTACGGCACTTTCGATAGTTCCGAATCCTGTCAACATAATTACGGCAGTTTCAGGAGAGTTCTCTTTCACCCATTCCAACAATTGAAAGCCATCCTGGTCTGGTAAATTGACATCGCAGACGACCACTTGGAATGGGAATTCCTTCAGACGCTCAATAGCATCCAGACATGTTAATGATGTTTCTGTACGATGGCCGAGACTTCTTAAATAGTCAGCCATCGCTTCCAGAATATTTTGATCGTCGTCAACTACCAGTAATGAACCAGAATTTGTCTTCATTGATTTTGTCTCACCCAAAGTGTGCTAGTTATGCTGTAATCGTCGTACAGCTGAATCTGATTGTGAAGTACATAGGATGTTTCACTTGGATTCAAAATTTGAAATTGAAAATCTGTTTATTGCTCGATTTAAAATCAATGATTGATTTCAAAAGCAGAGCTCGCTGGAAATTTGATTTCCTCGAAACAAATGAGCAAATCGAGTTAAATTTCACACCAGACACATAGTTACCTGATTGGAGGAACTTTTTGTCTAACTGTGAAGCTGGGGAGCAAACAGTAATGAAGGGATATTGAAAACATAGGGCATAAGTTTCAAACTGGCAACATGCTGTTATGACGTCTGTTGTTTTTGGGAATCAGAACGGAATCAGAATCTGAAATCCCAGGTGTGGCCGTTGCAAAAAAGCAACATTCATAACACTACAACATTGTTAGAAGAACAATAGTGTCAATTGTGCGAGTTTTAATGCCTTCGTAATGGAGTATCCTATTCTGTTAAGATGTGTATAATTCCTATAATGTGAAATGAAGGTGCATTTGATTCGATCTACGGTAAATCACCTGAATTGACAAGAAATAAGAGAGAGAATTCAATCTTGAGGGAGCTTGCGAGCAGATAAATTTGAAGTGGCTAATGACTTTACTGTGATTTAGATCCTTTTGGGTCATTGTTTTATAAGTTGAGATCGAATTCCTAATGGAATTTATTACGAAATACGAAAGAATTACCATTTAATAGCGAATGACAACTGCAAACAGAGCCTTGAGATGGTACCCGTGTACTGCTACTATTGGTGCTGAATTGAAATATTCCAGACTTGGGTTGCGAATGTATAGTAGTCTGAGATCATAAATAATCGTATCAAAGTAGCTCAAAGGGCTTTGCAGTCGACTCTCAAACATCCTGTTAGGAACAGACAGGATTCTATGTACGCGGTATCAATTTACCTTTCGAATGCAGGGTGTTTTATTTACCGAAGGTCGCCTCTCAGATTGAGGTGTCTTCAATGATTATTACCGGGAGATTTGCCTGTTTGTTATGAGGCTCCGGTAACAGATAGTGGGAGTTATCCGTTGTTAAGAGCAATAATAAGTGATATTCACGGAAATCTTGAAGCGTTGGAAGCGGTTCTGGCTGACATTGACCGCCGTGAAATCAGCGAGATTTATTGCCTGGGAGACATCATTGGATATGGTCCCAACCCGCGCGAGTGTATTGATCTGGTTCGTAAACGCTGCCAGAAATCCCTCCTGGGAAATCATGATCAAGCTGCTCTATTTGATCCCGAAGGTTTCAATGCTGGTGCGGAGCGTGCCATTTTCTGGACGCGACGTATGTTGGAAACGGGTGATGCATCAAAAAATCAGGATCGATGGGATTTTTTGGGCGAACTTCCCCGTATGATTCGCGAAGAAAAACTCTTGTTCGTTCATGGATCAGCACGAAATCCATTGAATGAATATGTCTTTCCGGAAGACATTTACAACCAGAGAAAAATGGAACGTATTTTTGGACTGGTAGATCAATATTGTTTTCAAGGCCACACGCACATTCCGGGAATTTTTACAGAAAGTATGAATTTTCTTGCACCGGACGAAGTAGATTACGTTTACGACTTTGGATCAGAAAAATTTCTGGTGAATGTTGGTTCTGTTGGGCAACCTCGTGATACTGACAACAGATCTTCCTACATTATTCTTGATGATGAAAAATTGACCTTCTGCCGAGTCGAGTACGATTTCAATACTACCGCAGAAAAAATTTACGACATTCCTGATTTAGATAACTTCTTGGGCGACCGTCTGCGTGATGGTCGATAACAATGGAACAAAAAAGACTCTTACTATTCGTCACTCTGTCTGCGACTGTTTTGTTTGCCTGGCAACTTTTCGTCGTTCCCCTCATTGCCCCTCCCCAAAAACCAGCGGTTAAAAAGGCACCAGAAAACGCTGCGCAGGAGAAACCTGATGCAGAGGCCCCTCTGGCTGCGAAAAAACCAGGAGAGGCTGCGGAAGTTGAAAAGAATGAGCCTAAGCAACAAGCTGTAAAACAAGCAGACCTTCTCAACAATCCTCGTCAAAAGGTAGTTCTGGGATCGCTTGATCCCGAGTCAGGCTATTTTTTGCAGGTGTCTGTTACGACTGAAGGCGCATCGCTGATTGATGCTCATTTAAATGATCCACTCTATGAGGAGTTAAAGGCAAATAATCAGCCATTAAAAGTTTTGGATGAATTTATCGCGGGGAAAAAAGATGTCAAGCGTTCGTTGGACTTGGACATTAAACAATTAAATGCGAAATTGGCACCATTAAAAACAGATTCGAAGAGCGCAAACTGGAAAATACTGGAACAGGTTAAAGATCCGCGTGACCCCAAAATCATCCAGTCGGTTCGTATGGGACTTACAGCCCCTGATGGCACCATTGAAGTTCAAAAGCAGTACAGTCTCAAGAAATATCCAGTACCTGAAGGTAAGACCTTTCGTGAGTTTCGTGATACAGATCAGGCTGGCTATCTGGTTCATTTTAAAATTAACGTGATTAATCACGGCGATGCATTACAGAAACTGGATTACCAGCTTTTAGGCCCTGTTGGAGTTCCACTTGAAAATGCCGATAATACGCGTAAATTTCGCGATGTGCGGATTGGATTTCTTCAAGATGATTTGGAAATCGATACGGTTACATTGTATGCTCCCGACATTGTTGAAGAAGTCGATGCTGGTAATGTTGAGAAGTTAACTCGCGCATTTCAATTTGCCGGGGTTGATATTCAATATTTTGCTGCTCTTCTGACACCAGACGGCAATAATTACAAGCCAGAACTAATCAATGGTGAGATGCGGTCAAACTATTATAAGAGCATTGAACCTGTTTTGATCAGCCGTTCTTTGAAAGATGTATCACAAAGCAGCATTTCTGTTAAAATCAATTCGGTTGATATGGAACTGGCGGCTGGTGCTGAAGAAACACATACCTATGCCATGTATGTCGGACCTAAACGAGAGTCATTGCTCGGGCCTCCTTTGAAGGCGACCGAAATTATGGACTTCGGTTTTTTTGGTCCGGTTGCCAAACTGATGTTGTGGTTGTTGACTACATTGCACAGCATCGGTCTGTCTTACGGGCTTGCCATTATTGGTTTGACAATTATGGTCCGTGGTAGTCTTTATCCGCTTTCTCGAAAGCAGGCAGTCGGCGCTCAAAAGATGAAAGAGCTCCAGCCCCAGATTGCAGAGCTCAAAAAGAAATATGGCGATGATCGCGAGAAGCTCGGCAGAGCGCAAATGGAATTGTTCAGCAAAAACAATTACAATCCGTTAGCAGGTTGTCTCCCCATTTTCTTGCAGTTGCCAATCTTCTTTGGCTTGTATACTGCGTTAAATAATGCGGTCCAGCTACGGGGAACACCATTCCTCTGGATTGATAATTTAGCCGCACCTGATGAGTTGTTTCAGCTTCCCTTTGCAATTCCGTTTCTGGGTGATTACTTTAATCTGTTACCGATCGTTACAGTCGGTTTATTTGTTGTGCAGCAAAAGTTGTTCATGCCACCACCGACCGATAAAGATCAGGAATTACAACACAAAATTATGAATTACATGATGATCGCGATGGGATTCATGTTTTATCGAGTTCCCGCTGGTCTTTGTGTTTACTTTATTGCTTCCAGCTTATGGGGGATTTGTGAGCGGAAACTACTTGATTTTCAATCAAAACGACATCCTTCTCCTGCCGCTGCGACGGACTCAAAAACAATAGAAGTCAAAGCAGAATCTAAAAAAAATCAAGCTCCTAAAAAAGAGGCTTCCAATAATGATAAGCCTGAGAAAAAAGGATGGTTCGCTCGTTTACAGGAAATTGCTGATCAAGCACAGGAGCAGGCTGCTTTGAATGAAAAGAAGAAACAGCAAAGTTCTCGTCTAAAAGGGGCAGGTAAAAAGTCCAAAAAACGTCGATAACGATGATTCCCTAAGAGACTCGGCATGAATCTTCAATTTGACGATACGATCGTTGCTCTTGCCTCTGCTCCAGGAAGTAGTGCAGCTGGAATCATTCGAATTAGTGGGGACGATATAGTACCTTGCTTATCAAATTGTTTTGAATCAACCAGCGCATGGCAAAGATCCCGACGATCGGAACGCCATTCTGGGCAATTACAGTTAACTGATTCGGCCTTGTGCATCCCTGGAACATTATACTATTGGCCGACTGCACGCAGTTTCACGGGGCAGCCATTGGCTGAGTTTCACACGGTCAGTGCTCCACCATTGCTGGAATCTGCGATTGAGAATCTCGGTTCGCATGGTGCGAGGATGGCCCGGCCCGGAGAATTCACATTACGAGCATTTCTCGCCGGGCGAGTTGACTTAGTGCAGGCAGAAGCAATCCTGGGCGTGATTGATGCCTATGATCACGAAGAACTGAATTTAGCCCTCAGTCAGCTCGCAGGAGGCGTCTCTACTCGTATTGCGCAGGCTCGAATGAATCTGCTCGAATTGCTCTCTGAATTGGAAGCAGGCTTGGATTTTGTAGAAGAAGATATCGAATTTATTGATCGTGATACACTCGTTTCCCGCTTACATGATATTCGAACGTTTTGTGAACAACTTTATGACGATTCTTCTCAGCGCATGGAATCAACGGGTACGCTTACTGTAGTCCTGGCAGGTCTGCCAAATGCGGGGAAAAGTACGCTATATAATACCTTAGTTGGTGATGCTCAAGCTGCGTTGGTTTCAGATGTGGCAGGAACGACACGGGATTATCTGGTGACTTCTTTAGAATGGGAAGGCCAATCAATTCACCTGATCGATACGGCCGGGATGGAATCAGGAAAACATAAAATATCTCTTAGTGCTCAGGATTTTCGGCGAGAACAAATCGCTCAAGCAGACTTAGTAATCTGGTGCACTGCGGCAGATATTGACTCAGAGCTGAAAGATAAAGACCAGATACAACGTGATCAATTATCTGCAGAGCAAAATGTCATCATTGTAAAGACCAAGAGTGACCTCTCCTCTGAACCACTCAAAAATACATCATTTCCTGATTGTGATGTCATGTTAAGTGCTACGCAGGGTGTGGGAATTGAAGCGCTTAAGAATCTGATTTTAACACGTTTGACAGAATACCACCGTGGCAGCAAGTTTCTGATTGGTTCCACTGCTTCGCGCTGTCGAGAAAGTTTGCGGTCTGCCAGTCAATCAATGCAGGCGGCTGAAGAAGCAGCCACATTACGAATGGGTGAAGAACTGGTTGCGATCGAAATTCGTGATGCTTTACAGCACCTTGGTCAAATTGTCGGGCAAGTATATACCGATGACATTCTTGATCGAATTTTCAGTAAATTCTGTATTGGGAAATAAAGATCAAGCTAAGGTTGATGTTGATAGATCCAATCTGGAACTTTTCCAAATTGAATATCCATTTGTGGGATGAAGTAGAATAACATAAATGCGGTTAACAGGAAGACTCCAATCAGATTCAAGATGATTCCGTACTTTAGCATATCGGAAATCTTAATCTGCCCGGAAGCAAAGACGATCGCGTTGGGAGGAGTTGCAATGGGCATTGTAAACGCACAACTGGCTGAAATCGCCGCAGGGATCATGATGATTCTTGGGTCCACATTCAGACTGATGGCAGTGGCAGCCAGAATGGGAAGGACGGTGTTGACCGTTGCAATATTTGACGTGAACTCGGTCAGAAATGTCAGCATCAAACAGGCAGTAAAGATGAGTGCCCAGGGAGGCCAGCCAGTCACAATTTCAGAGAATATTTGACCAACCCAAATTGATAAACCTGTCGTTTGAAATGCGCCCGCGATAGCAAAGCCACCACCGATCAATAACAATACACCCCAGGGAAGTCGTTCTGCTGTTTCCCAATCCATGAGATATTCTGTCTGACCCTGTTCTGACTTTTGTGCGGGAATTGCGAACATTAAGATGGCCATTCCCATGGCAACCGTGGAGTCATGAACCCAGCCAGAAACATTTTCCACTGGAATCCCCCACTTCGTGAGAAAGTAAATTGGAAACTGCTCCCATCCGGCAAGGAGTTCATAAGCACCAAATTTTAAAGGCTTACGTGTCACCCACAAAATCGCGGTCATGACAAAGATGATCAGCATCAGAATTTCAGGTCGCGAAGCATGCCCCAGTTTATGTATGTGCTCACGGATAATTGCCTGAGAAGAATCTTGCGACTTAGATAAACTTGGCATTTTCCAGCAGAGAACTACCCAGGTCAAAAATAAAAAGGTGATTCCAAAAGGGACAACCATCACCATCCACTCCCCAGCGGACAGTTGAGGCCCCTGGGGGAATTGGGCGAGCCAGATCTGCTGAAAGGCAATGTTAGTAGGAGTTCCAATCAGAGTTGTCACACCTCCAATGCTGGCTGAATATGCTATCCCCAGCAGTAGTGCGACTGAGAAATGGTGTATCGCCTTGGAAGATGCTTCTGGAGATTCCAGTGTTGTTAATTCTGTGATTGAACCAATGATAGCCATACCAATTGGCAGCATGAGTAATGTGGATGCCGTGTTGCTAATCCACATGGATAAGAATGCTGTTGCGAACAAAAAGCCCAGTATCACACGCCGTGGACTTGAGCCGATCACATTGATGATATGTAGGGCGATGCGTCGATGAACGCCCCATTTTTCAATTCCGAGCGCAATGATAAAACCGCCCATATAAAGAAAAATGTTTTGATTAATATAGGCTTGGCTGACTGTTTTGGGGTCTTGAATCCCAAAGATGGGAAATGCCACTAAAGGAACCAGGCTCGTCACTGCGATGGGGAGCGCCTGCGTCATCCAGAGAATTGCCATCAAAGCTGTCACAGCAGCCAGGCGTTGTGCAGCGGCTGACATATCTTGTGGGGTTGGTAGATTCAGTATGATCAATAAAGCGATAATACTGAATAGCTTCCCATAAAAGGGAATTCGGCTTTCTGCTGAATGTGATGAGTCGCCAATCACAAATCTGAAATACCTGATTTATCTGAGTGAATCATTCACCAGAGAGGAAAAAGGAATTGAAAAGACAAAGAGATTGCTCACTCATCATCTGCCATACCTGGATGGATAAATTGATGCCCTTGCGGACGAACTGTTAATACGGGGCATTTTGCCTTGCGGACTACTTTTTCCGCAACACTACCCAATAATAAATGGGCAGTAAAGGAACGTCCGTGAGTGCCAACAACGATTAAATCTGCATCTTCACGTTTAGCGCATTTCAGGATGTCTACGAACGGATTGCCATGAACCCACTCTGTTTCAATAGTAAGCCCCTCTTTATCTTCGTCCAGAATCCAGTTCTCTAATCGTGTTTCAGCGAAGTTCTCAAAATCTTCTTTGGGAGGTAGCGCATAACTTTCAAACATCGGCATATAAACGACCGGGTCTTCGATGACATGTAGTAAATGTAATTTTGCATCGAATTTTTTTGCCAGTTCGACAGCATATTGGGTAGCAGCTTGTGCTGTTTCACTAAAATCGGTTGGTATGAGAATTTTATTGATTTCAATCATGGCAGATTACCTCTTTTGTTTGGTCAGTTTGTTTTGATCTTCCTGATAAGCATCCATTATATGACGACTCTGTCTGGAAACAATAGACGGGGCAAGTTGTAAAATAGCATTAAGTTGTGTGTTTCTTTAAATTGTAAAGAAAACAAGGGTCTCATTTGTGAAACCAGCGAATTCTTTTTATGATAACAGACAAGTTCCCAATTGTTTTAGGGTTCTATCAGTTTTTGAATTGGATCATCTAAAGAATCACAAAAAGATCAGTTTGTGGAGATAGAATTATGGAAAAATGGCCCATTGGTGTATTCGCTTCGGTAGATGCAGGTTTGGGGGTTCATCTTGATGTAGCCCAGGAACTAGGAATTCCCACGATCCAAGTTCATGCTCCACATAAAGAAACACGGACTCAAGAAGCAGCAGCAGCATTTCTAGAACGGTGCAATGCTGCAGGCATTACCATTACTTGTGTTTTTGGGGGGTTTGATGGAGAAAGCTATGCTGATATTCCCACAACGAAACAAACAGTTGGGCTGGTTCCCCAAGCGACACGTGCCGCTCGTGTTGAAGAAATGAAAGAAATCTCCGACTTCGCCAGGTTGCTAGGGTGCAACACAATTGCCTTGCATATTGGATTTGTCACTGAAGATCGGAATTCGGAGGATTATAAAGAGCTGGTTTCTGTGACTCAGAATTTACTCGACCATGCAAAAGTGAATGGCCAGACTCTGAATCTGGAAACTGGACAGGAAACCGCAGATCATTTGCTTGATTTCATTAGTGATGTCGGCCGTGATAATCTGAAAATTAATTTTGATCCTGCTAATATGATTCTTTATGGAACAGGCGACCCCATTGCTGCCTTGAAACGCGTTGGCCACCTTGTAGCCAGTGTACATTGTAAAGATGCGACTTGGGCTGCAGAAGGCAAACGTGGAATTGAATGGGGGGCAGAAGTCCCTCTCGGTGAAGGCGATGTTGGTATGGGAACATATTTACGTGCTCTCAACGACATTGAATATACCGGTCCTCTGACTATTGAACGAGAAATACCGGAAGATCGAGAACAACAAAAAGCCGATATTGGGAAAGCCGTTGCACTGCTAAATGAATTGAAAGAACAAATTGGCTAAGGTGTCCTGCCTGTTTATTGCTTTCATTTTATGCGTGGTTTTGGAGTCCGTTTGTGGCGAATGTGATTGAAGATGTGACTTGTGCAGGATGTTGTTGCGTATGTGATAATATTCAAATCACAACTGATGGAACCCAAATCCTCAATGTTCAAACAACTTGTTCGCAAGGAAGATCTTGGTTTGAACAATTTGGACAGACGGACCCATTGTTGCCCCTGATTGATGGTCGTACGGTTTCTCATTCCGACGCTGTCCAACAGGCAGTCGATCTGATTCATCTTTCGAAAGCGCCTCTGATTTGGGGGATGTCACAATCCTCTACTGATTCAAATCGAGCGGCAGTCGCTCTGGCAGATCAAATTGGAGCTACCATAGATACCGCGGCGTCCTCCAACGTAAGGGCATTACAACAGGTAGGAGAGGCCTCTTGTACGCTGGGAGAAGTTCGCAGTCGTGCCGATTTGATTATTTATTGGGGCGCAGATGCATTGCTCACAAATCATTGTCACCGGGAAACTCTTCTTGCTGGGCACGAAGAGTTTCCACGAACGATTGTATCAATGGGAACGAAAACTCCTGAATCTTCTGAAGATGTCGATAAATCGATTCAGGTGGAAGCACAAAACACGTTTGAGGTGATCTGGTACTTGAGAGGACTGTTAAAAGGAATTGATTTCCATGAAGGTGAGTCAGCAGGGGCTTATATATCTGATTTGAAGGAATTAGTCAGTCTCATCCAACAGAGCAAATATATTGTTTTCTTTTTTGGGCCAGAATTTAAACAAGGTCATTTATCACATCGTGATATCGAAGCCTTGTCAATATTGGTACGCGAGATTCAAGCTGATCGCCGATGTCACACAATCAGTGTACCGCCTGCGAGCGATACCAAAGGCGTAGAGCATGTGTTGGCATGGCAAACAGGTTATGCAGCTAACGTGAATTTTGCAGCTGGGTATCCACGCTACTTTCCCATTGAGTTTTCAGCCAGTCAATTAATTCAACGGGGTGAAATCGATCTTTGTGTTTTAGTGGGAGCGCAACCCCTTTCGGGTTTATCAAAAGAAGCGCAGAAGTATTTGACAGAAGTTCCCACCATCTTAGTCGGGCCTGCTAAAGTTGATGACTTAGATTTGAATGTGTATATTCCAACAGGTGTTTACGGCATTCACTTTCCAGGTTCCATTTATCGAATTGATGGAACACCCCTCCCTTTACGTGGTCTTGTTTCCACCAATCTTCTCAGTGAGGCAGATGTCTTGACTGACATCACATCATTCTTAAAACAGACTCCAGTATAATTAAAGACAGTGTTTCGCCTCCTTGGATTCTCAGTCGTTCCGGTTATTCAAACCAATCGTTAAGATTGGAATTGGAATTTTCATCGGATTCCCCTCCATCGTAAAACCTTAGTTCGTTTTTAACCTAAGTTTTTAATGAGTTTTAGCTCATGGGATCAGAGAACTGTGTCCCAATTTAAAACAAGACATAATCTGTTTTCCTTGATGCAAAATTAGGAATCAGTTTCGATACAGGTAGTAAAAATGACGACTGAGATCAATGAAAAAATAGATCAGGCCGCCGAATCATCTGCAGATGATCAGCAGACAGTTTCCGTACGTGTTGAAGATTTGATTGTCGGCAGAACAATTAACAATGCGATTCATGATTCCAATGGAGTTTTGTTATTAGCTGCGGGGTCAGTCGTTAATTCACGGTTCAAACAACTACTGCGTGATCGAAACATGTCTAATGTCGAAATTCATAGTGATGATGCTGCGTCAGTGAGTTTAAGTGCTTTTGCAGACATCGATGACTCTGATGGTGGTATTTATTCGACTGTATTAACCGAGAAGCTGGATACTCTCATCGAATCTGGATCGATGTTTGTGGCTAACACCGGACCAGCTCTTCGAGATTCAATGGTCGTGCATGGTTGTAAAGGTTATGACCAGGAAAGTCGCGATAAGCTGTTTGCACAACAGCAGGAATATGGTGAATCGCTGGATGATATGATGCGTGGTGCCTTGAAAGGCGAAACTCCCAAAGGAGCGGATATTGCCGGCATGGCCGCTAATTATCTGACGCAATTGACGGCTGATGCAGATAGTGTGATTTCAACTGCAGCAGAAGCAGGGCAAGATGAAACGCTTTCTCAGCATTGTTTACAGATGTCACTCTTAGGAATGGCGATTGGAGCAGAGCTGAATTTAGATGAAAATAATGTGCGAAATATTGGATTGTGTGGACTCGTACATGACTGGGGAATGGTGCGTGTACAGGACAAAATTGGCACATGGCGGCGCAAGCTTAACCCGCTTGAGCTCATGGAAATTCAAAAGCATCCGATATTTTCGCTGGAAATGCTCGAAAATGTTGCTGGAATTCCCAGTATTGTTCCCGTCGTTTGCTATCAGGTTCATGAGCAACCTAATGGGCAAGGCTACCCTCGTAATCGTACACATAAGATGATTCACATGTTTGCTCGAATTTTGAATGTCGCTCATTCTTATGTTTCCTTAACAACATCCAGAGAAGACCGCCCTGCTCTGATGCCTTATGCTGCGATGGAATATCTGCTCAGACAAACAAATGATAAAACGATTGATTCCGCGGCAATGCGAGCTTTATTAAACTTGCTGTCGCTCTTTCCCGTTGGTAGTTTTGTCACTTTAACTGATGGAAGCGCGGCGCGAGTCATCAGACGGAATCAAAATTTATATACCAGCCCGATTGTGCAAATCATCCAATCTGCTGATGGAAAACGGTCTGATCCTTCGGATCCAGATAATATAATTGATCTGAATCAGAATGAACTTCAAATCGATCAGGCCTTACCGACTCCTGGAAAAGATGAAATTGACCTCTCTTCCGAACTCTTCGATGGTCAAGTCTAAGCTCATTTAATCGTTATAATCTGCTGGTTCTTCTGGACTTACACTGGTTCTTAAAACTGTAAATGCCAGGGAGTCGACTCAGAATCAGGAAAACTCCCGAATCCTTTTCAGGAAATGCCAGTTTTGCTTGAAACTGAATGGAGAATGGCTTATATTCCCATCTCGCTTCTATTAAACAATGATTTCATATGGGGTTAACGCTATTGAAATCACAGTAGGAAACGAAAAGGGCATGTAGCTCAGTTGGTAGAGCACAGGACTGAAAATCCTGGTGTCGGCGGTTCGATCCCGCCCGTGCCCAATGCTCCTTAATAAGCAGGCCTTTTTGAGCTTTTATATCAAGCCGTTATATATTGATATAAAACAAACTAAAGATGGCAGAGAACAGAGCCAGTGATCATCATGATCATAACAGGCATTTACATCTGGGGTTTATTTTCTCATTTTGTCTGTTCAACTCTTTCTCTGTCAGCTTGATCCATCTCATTGAAATTCAAAAAGGCAGCTAACATGTCCAATGATCATCGAGACAACGATGATGGTATGGAGGAATCCGATCCCTTTTTGTTCGGGTTATTCGAACATCTGTTCGATGACGATTATCCCCTCTCAGAAGATGTCATCAAATTCCGTAAAGATTTCACAGTCAAACAACTTGGCGACTATCTAGCGGAATATAAACACTATGATTTGTATGCTGGTGAAGATGCTATTCACAAATGGATCATGGATAAATACTCCTGGCTTCCGCATCAAATCAAAGAACTGAGTTGGAGTGAATTAGATTTCATTTTAAGAGATAATGAAATCAACGAAGCCGTCCAATTTGGACACGACAAGTACAAAAGTGAGTGAGTTTCCACTGATTATTCTTGCAAACAATCGTTAAGTATTCAGTTCTGAAGATTCACGATATTCGATGTGAAAATTTCTTTCATTCCTGTGTGCGAGAAATGAGTATCAAATGAGAATAGCTAGTCACAAAAGTGCTTAACTAGTTTGTCGGAAAAGATCTTACGAGCAACGCACACGCCGTTGATAAAACTGTCCCAAATCATGATCACTGGTAAAGAATATTTAACAGTTTTCTCCGATGTGATAAGAATTATAGACTCATGTTACAACGAATCTTACAGTCATGCAGACAGGTGGGCAACTTCAGTTGCCAGCAATATCGCTACGATGATTAGGTACGACAATTGCTTAAATTCAGGCATACCAGGACATTATCCTTTAAGGTCAATTTCCAATAGATTTTGGTCTGAAGCTATAGTACTCTAGACAATTACCTCAATCTGAGCTTGCAGGTACAGGTAAGAGTTGTTGATATTTGCGCACCGCGGCTCAGTTTCATCTCCCCATGAATTCAGCGAAGAGAGGCTGTTCTCCCTCAATGCCTTAGGCTACCACAGTATGAATTTGAAAGAGATTTTAAAACGTAGAGTATTAATCAGCATAAACAGATAACTCAAACGCACTCTCACTAATTCTTTGAGATCAACTCAGGCTGTTACATCAAAATCGGGATAATGGACAATCATGAAGGATGATAAGTTGGCTGAATCAACTGCGAGGGATGATGAAAATCAGACTTCCAAATGTTCAAAAGCTGACTCTACCCGAGGTGTTGAGAGTTCTTATAAGGTTTGGTTGATAGTAGCCGGTATTATACTTATAGGGCTCGCATTTCGAGCAAAGCTGTTGGATGCATTCTTTCTGGACTTTGACGAATCGATGCACTTCCAGGTGGCACGTCAGCCTACATTATCCGATGCCTGGCGTGCCAGTCGCGAACACACGCATCCTCCACTGGCGTTCTTAGTTTATCATTACTGGATGAAACTAGGTGATTCTGAGCGAATGCTCCGATTACCTGCCCTGCTCTTTAGTATTTCGACTTTGGTCTTAGGTTTTGTGTGGCTCAAGGAATTATTGGGGCCACGACCAGCTTTAGTAGGCCTCGCGTTTCTGACTTTTTCAATGCCAATGGTTCATCTTGGCGCGTTAATGCGTGGCTATACACTTTTGCTCACCTTTATCTTCGCGGCACTTTATTTACAAGAACGTTTTTTGCGTACTCACTCAACTATTGCGCTTGCTGGATCTGGATGTTGTCTAGCATTTGCCATGTTGACGCATTATAGCACAGCATGGTTAATGTTGGTGCTCGGACTCTTAGTTACATTTCGAGTGATCTCGGGAACACTGCCTCGAAGGGCGGTTGTAAGTTGGATCATCCTGCAATTTGTACTTCTAGGTCTTTGTGTTGCAATGTATTTTGGCCACATAAAACAATTTATCAATAGCAATGCAAAAACAGATTTATGGGATTTCTGGTTGTATGACAGTTCCTATGACCCCGTAACCACTCATCCTGTTTATCTCGCGTTAATGCGGACTCTTGAGTATATCAAATATCTCTCTGGGGCATTGTGGATGCTAATCGCTGGCTTAGTGCTCTTTGGTTCCCTGGTCATGTTAAGAAAAGGATTTCAAGATACCGGGTCGAAATGGATTGCACTCGAACGTAGTATGATGGTTTTGCTGCCGCTGGTTGTCGCGATGCTACTGTTTCATTTCCGTATTTACCCTGTCGGGCACACAAGGCATTCGATGTGGCTCATTCCATTTGTGGTTCTTGGTCTCGCAGCAGCAACTTTGCCACTGGTAAGACGACCCGGTTTTGGACGTGTGGCAGTTTTTACATTGGTGATTTCTTTATGGATATATTCCTACGCGTATCCGAATGTCTGGAAATTACAGACCACACAAACTCCCATTATGGCGCGTAAAACAGTAGCGTTATTAAAGAAGACTGTGCCCGAGGGGGCCACTATTTTAACAGACGGCAGCACGCGTAATGTTCTTGAATACTATCTTGTCGGTGATTTTGTGACACATGGAAAACCACTTGGAGGTGGCTACACTGAATATCAGATGGCTGGCTATCGAGTCATCTCGATTCCGAAATTTCATTTCTTTATGTATGACATACGAGCCGACTGGACGAATTATTTCAAGGCTTTTGGAGAGAATGCGACAAAACCAATCTGGGTGACATACCTTGGATTTGAAGTACCTGATAATGACCCTGCATTAATTTTCAAACGATTCCCGCCAGGACGTCTGATTAAAAAAATAAGTCACTTGGATAATCAGATTTTACATGTGCAGTTTCGTGATCCCGGCAAAAAAATAACAGTTAATTCAAATAAGAAAGAGACTCCCTGACCTTTAAACACAATTCAATTTTTCAATTGAGGTCAATTTCAACAGATGCAAATCACTCATTCCTCACACCGGTTCCTGATTTATGTTGTCGCCTATGAAGCCGAACAACATTTGCACGATTTATTCGAACGGATCCCATACGAGTTATTCAACCGGTCGGACATTCACTTTCTGGTAAGTGATGATGCTTCGTCGGATAATGGTCCCAATGTATTAAAAGAGTGGTTGGAAGCTCATGAAATCTACAACGTTACAATTCTAAAAAACCGTGACAATCAAGGTTACGGGGGGAACCAGAAAATCGGTTTTCGCGTAGCAGTTGATGAAGGATATGACTGTGTAATTTTATTACACGGTGATGGACAGTATACTCCTGAGCTTTTACCCGAATTCATGAATATCTGGAAAGAGTCACAACCTGATGTGATTTTGGGTACGCGAATGCATTCAACCAGTAGTGCGCGCAAAGGGGGGATGCCATTGTATAAGCTTGTCGGAAATCGAATTCTGACAACTTTTCAAAATTGGCTCACGGGTTGGAAATTGAGCGAGTATCACACCGGATATCGTGCCTACGCAACAAAATTTCTGGCAAGTGTTCCGTTTGAAATCAATACAAACGAATTTCACTTCGATACGGAGATCCTACTCCAGGCAGCCCATGTTGGAGCCAGCGTAAGAGAGATTGAGATTCCTACCTTTTATGGCAATGAAGTTTGTCGTGTACCAGGTTTGAAATATGCCTGGGATGTGGTAACCGCGACGATACAATTCAAAATGCACCAGTGGGGGATGTTGTGTTCGTTAAAACTAAGAAATTTGTCTACGGATCGATATCGTGACAAGACACAGGCTGAATACTCATCACATGCGCTCGCGCTGGATCTGTTAAAAAAACACAAGTCGCAAAAAGTTCTGGATCTTGGTTGTGGTTTGGGACATGTAGCATCGCAATGCGAGCGATCTGGAATGGAAGTGACAGGTGTGGACTGTGTAAGACCACTTCCTGAAACAATGACGGAATTCCATTCGGCAAATCTGGAAACTGATGTGTTACCAGTATCAATAAGAGACTTTGACGCGGTGTTATTATTGGATGTGATTGAGCATCTTGCCAACCCGGAGGATTTTTTGTTGTCGATGCGCAATGACGACCGAAATCATCCTGCAGACGCGCTTCAAGGACCGGAATTTTCAGATCAGCCTCAAGAATTTGAAAGTGACAAGACCAACATCGAGCATGAAAATGATCCTGTCGAGGCAGAAAGCAATTTATCTCAGCCATTGCTTGTTTTGTCCACTCCCAATGTGGCGTTTGCTGCAATACGGCTCAATTTATTGATGGGGCAATTCAGATATGCTGAGCGAGGAATTTTAGACATCACTCATAAACGACTCTTTACACGTCGTTCCCTGCTGCAGATGTTAAAGGTATGTGGATACGAAATTGAACGCGTGCATGGAGTCGGTGTTCCCTTCGCAGCAGTCATGCCGGGCCGCACTGGTCGTATACTAGGTTGGCTGGCGAACCTGTTTGCAAAACTATGGCCATCGTTATTCGCATTTCAGATTCTCGTGGAATGTCGCCCTCGTCCTGGAGTCAATCAGGTTCTGAGAGATGCAATACGTATTCATGAAGTCACTTCTGAGGAAAACGCGTCTGTGATTATCAAGAACTTAAATCATACAGAGTCACATGGAATACCAGAGTAAATTGAATATCAATCGCTTTAATTCTATATTCCAAAATAAACTTTGTGAGTATTCTTTTACTCTTAGTGAACCCGTTTAGATTTAATCTGTCCTAAGAATATTACAGCGTTGACTAATTCATTAGTAAATTTTTGGCTATCATCCATCGCTTAAGGAATCATAGGGGTGCCAGTCTGGGATTCAGATCAGTATTTGAAGTTTCAAAAGGAACGTACCCAGCCTGCTATCGACTTAGCTTCTCGCGTTGAAATTAAAAATCCAAAAGAGATAATTGATGTGGGATGTGGTCCGGGAAACAGTACGGCTGTGATTGCAAAACGCTGGCCTGAGGCACAGATTAGCGGGTTTGACAGTTCACACGCGATGCTAAAGACAGCAAAAAATTCTGTCCCCAAAGTTCACTGGTTTCAGGCTGATGTTGCTACCTGGCAGCCGGAGGTCTGTTATGATCTCATCTTTTCCAACGCGGTTTTTCAATGGGTCCCTGATCACAATAAACTATTCTCTCGCCTGATCAGTTTTCTCAAACCTGGAGGTGCGCTGGCTGTGCAGCTTCCTACTCATTATGCTTCTCCTTTACACCAATCTGTGCTGGAACTGTCTACGTCTTCTCAATGGAAACAAGCGACAAAAATTGCACGTCAGACTGTCGCAACAGAGTCTCGAGAGTTCTACTATAATCTGCTTGTACCTTTGGTCTCTCATGTCGAAATCTGGGAAACCGATTATATTCATGTGTTAGAGAGTGTCGAAGCCATTCTGGAATGGTTTCGTGGCACGGGATTACGTCCCTATTTGGAAGCTCTGGCCAATGACCAGCAGCGTGCTCAGTTTGAGCAGGAACTGTTGGACCGTTATCGGCCCGCTTATCCTCCGCAGCAAAACGGAAAAGTTTTGTTCCCATTTCGACGTCTGTTTATCATTGCCTATCGATAAGAACTACGAGCTTAAAGTCGCTCTCTAAAACGATGAGAATGTTGGTCTTGCTTGACAACATAGAGCGAGTCTAAAAAAAATCGCTTTGATAGAAGTCCGAATCTTGTGACAGATGTCATTCATAGGGCCAGGTCAAGATGAAGTGATGTTCTTTTCAAGATACTGTTGTGAGGTTTTTCCTGATGAAAAAGTGAAGAAATTTGTTAAGCTGGAAGTTCCATACGCTGAAGATTCTTATCTACTCGGCATTATTTTTGACGTTCGTAATCAAGACCCCAGAGTTATAGAAATGAAAAGAGCACCAGTTGAGTTAGTAGAATATGACCCCGAGTGGCCTGACAAGTTTGAAACTGAGAGGGCCTTCTTAATGAAGATAATTGGCCAATGGTTTTACGGCAGCATAGAGCATGTGGGGAGTACTGCTATTCCAGGACTTCTTGCAAAGCCAGTGATTGATATTATGTTCGGAGTTAAGTCACTCAATGATTCACGTCCAGCTATTGATGTGCTGGTAAACAATGGGTATGAGTATTGGCCCTACAAAGCGGAAGTCATGCACTGGTTCTGTAAACCATCGGATGCATTTCGAACACATCACCTACATTTAATACCATTTCAAAGTCCACTTTGGAACGAGCGCATTCAATTTCGTGATCTCTTACTTACAAATCAAAAAATCGCAAAAGAATATTCGGATTTAAAAAGAGAACTTGCCGCACGATATAAGGAAGATCGTGAAACTTATACTCAGATGAAATGGCCGTTTATTCAGCGCGTACTGGAGGATGAAAAATAAATTCTACGTCAGTTTTACTGTGACAAATCAAGCGACCGCTGGTTCTTCTGATGTAATAGTAATCCACACCGATTTGAAGCCCGGTGTCTTTGAAAGCGGATCGACCGTGTGTGGTACGAGAACGTTGGCTTCAGGGTAATACATGAGTGCGTTGCCGGCGCGGATGTCAAACTCTCGTACCAAAATGTATTGCATCTCCCCTGCTTCACTTTTAACAGTCACTCGTTGATCAGGTTTGAAGCCAAGCCGTTCAATGTCTGTTTTATTCATCAGAATTACATCTCGGCGTTCCTGGCCGCGATAGATGTCTTCATCATCATAGACAACGCTGTTGAACTGTCCTTCCGAACGAGCAGTCATTAAACGTATTTGATTCTCTTCTTTGGGGAGTTTTGGGAATGGAATTGCATGAAATTTGGCTTTACCATTTTCTGTAGGAAATTGGTATTCTTCAAAAGCACGACCGGTGACGTGAAATTCTTTATTCGACTGAATTGTCTCTTTCATGCCTTCATAACCGGGAATGAGTTCTGCAATCAATTCACGGATCGCTGTATGGCTCTCCAGTTTTTTCCAGTCGATCCGATTGTCGTCAGCGAATAATTTTTGGCCGATGGCAGCCAAAATTGAGACTTCACTTCGGGGGCCTTCAAAACGTGATTTCCCTCCATCGCTCATACGAACATAGCTAAACATCGATTCCTGAGTTGTTGACTGTGGTTCTTCGTCGCGCGGTAGAACGGGGAGAATTAATGTTTCTTCACCAGTTCCCCAGACATGACCGGTGTTTAATGTTGTCGAGAGATACAACACTGTTTTGATACGATTCATTGCCTCCAGAGCGTATTTTGTATCGGGATTACTGCCAAACAAATTACCACCCAGACAGAATGCAAAATCAATTTCTCCACGATGAGAGGCTTCCATACAGGCCATCGTGTCATAGCCAGGAGTTGTGGGAACTTTGATATTCAATTGACTTTCAAAACGCTCGAGCATCGCTTGTTTCATGCCGGGGGTCACACCCACTGATCCCAGACCTTGAACATTACTATGTCCACGAATCGGCATCAAGCCTGCCTTACGGCGGCCAACCATGCCTCTTAATAGCGAAACATTAACAATTGATTGAACATTATTCGTGCCATGCAGATGATGAGTGATTCCCATACACCAACCGATGACTACATTTTTTGCAGAAATGTATTGGTCTGCGATTTTTTTAATAGTTTGCCGATTAACACCACTGTGTTTTATGACTTCATCCCAGCTGGTGTTTTTCACCTGTTCCTGGAATGCTTCAAAATTTTCTGTATGTTTGGCAATGAAATCTGAGTCGTGAACACCTTGCTCCAGTACTTCTTTTGCAATACCGGTCAGCAAAGCCATGTCACCGCCAATATGAGGCTGTACGTACATCGAAGCGATGCTTGATCCAAATAACAAACTTCGTACATCACTGGGAACTTTAAAATTGACGAGTCCCAATTCCTTGACCGGGTTAATGACAATCACTTTTCCGCCACGACGACGGATTTCCATAAATGCTTTCATTAAACGCGGATGATTGGAAGAGGGATTGGCTCCAATTAAGATATAGAGATCTGTATGGTCTAGGTCTTCCAGTCGAATGGTCCCTGCTCCGGTGCCAATACTGGAGCCTAAACCCACCCCACTGGCTTGATGGCAGTAAAATGAGCAATTGTTAACATAGTTGGTGCCCATTAAACGCGAGAGCATTTGGAAGAGGAAACCAGCTTCATTGGAAGAACGTCCACTGGCATAGAAAAAACTACGGTCAGCTCCAGCAGCTTTCAGACGATCAACGACCAGATCAATCGCTTTATCCCAGGAAATGGGGCGATAATGTTCTTCCCCTTTGGAAAGTAATAAAGGCTCGGTAAGTCTACCACTGTATTCCAGCTTCCGCGAAGAAAGTGACTGTAATTGGCTGAGAGTATTTTTCGCAAAGAATTCTGAAGATACTGAGGGTTGCATATCCGAAGCCATTGCTTGAAACGACTTTTTACAGACTTCTGGGAATAGGCCTGCCTCATTCACCATCCCCCCCTTTTGTCCGCCCATCCCTACTGCACAGGTTTTACAGGCATTCTTGGAACGCATCGACTTCCAAAGTTTCCACCAACCGACCCGATTTGCGAGTTTCAGGCTATATTTAATCGCTTTCCAACCGCCGCCGCTTCGAGGAGCTTTCACTCTGCTGCCTTTCTCTAGTACTGATCTGAGGCACAATCACACAGGTATGGATTGTGTTAATTTCTTTTAAAGAGAATTTTTAATTCTGTTGCCAAAATGTGCAACCAATGCGAGTTACGTCGAGTATATCTAATTGAAACTGTCCAATCAACGCGGGAGGCCTACAATCATTTTAATGAGGGTTGCGTGTGTTTCCGACGCGTTGATAAAATAAACGCACCTATCTAATTGATTCAGGAGGAAGGATCACTTCATGTTACGTATCTGTTTGATATGTCTGTTTTCATTGTTTTTTCTCAATAGCAGCTTCCTGTTTGCTAACGAAGGGACGGAATATACAAAATCAGGTTTACTGACATTTCGACTGCCGACCTCAAATGGGGGTATCGCAGAATTGACCGAAAAACCTAAGCACTCCGCAATTGTCGTCTGTTTTTTGGGAGCCGAATGTCCGCTGGCGAGATTATATGGACCGAAATTAAACCAGATGCAGGCCGACTATCAAACGCAGGGAGTTCGGTTCATCGGTGTGAATAGTAATCAACAGGATTCTTTGGAAGATGTGCAGAAATATGTCAAACGCTATGAGATTCAATTTCCAGTAGCCAAGGATTACGGTAACGAAGTCGCAGATCAGTTCAAAGCTGTTCGCACTCCGGAAGTGTTTGTTCTCGATAAGAGCTTGAAAATTCGTTATCGCGGTCGTATTGATAATCAATATTTACCTGGCATTTCTCGTGCGGAAACGACATCGCATGACTTGAAGAACGCACTTGATCAACTTCTTGCGGGTGAGATGATTAAGGTGGCCAGCACCGAACCGAATGGTTGTTTTATTGGCCGTGTTAAAAAAACGACTGGAAAAACGAAACTGACGTTTTGTAAAGAAGTTGCGGGGGTTTTAAATCGACATTGTGTTGAGTGTCATCGCAAAGGCGAGATAGCGCCGTTCGGCTTGACTGAATATGATGAAGTGCGTGGCTGGGCTGAAACTATGCTGGAAACCATTGAAGACGGTCGCATGCCTCCCTGGCACGCGAGTCCAAAGTATGGGAAGTATGCGAATACCCGGTACATGTCGGAAGCCGATAAGGACATTCTGCGTGATTGGGTTGCTGGAGGAATGCCATTTGGTGATGTTAAAGATCTACCACAACTTCCAAAGTTTCAAGACGGTTGGCATTTACCTCAAGTCCCCAAAACGGTTTATCAAATGCGAAAGCGACCGTTTATCGTTCCGAAAGAAGGTGTTGTAGAGTATCAGTATTTTGTCGTAGATCCAGGATTTAAAGAAGACAAGTGGGTTACTGGTGCTCAAGTTCTACCAGGGAATCGATCTGTTGTTCATCATGCAATCGTTTTTATTCGTCCACCTGACGGATCCGATTTTAGAGGGATCGGCTGGTTGACCGCTTATGTGCCTGGGCAACGCGTCAGCATGTTACCCCCGGGACGCGCTCGAAGAGTTCCCGCTGGCTCCAAGTTAGTTTTCCAGATGCATTACACACCGACTGGATCAGTGGAGGAAGATATTTCGAAAGTTGGGTTACTATTTGGTGAGGAGAAGGATATCACCCACGAAGTTTTTACCCTGGTGGGTATTGATCAGGAATTCGAAATACCGCCTCATGCAAAAGATTTTCCCGTCTCTGCGAAAGTACGTCGTATTCCACCGAAGGCAGAATTATTAGCCATCGCACCTCATATGCATTTGCGAGGCAAGTCGTTTCGTCTGTTCATGAAGCAGAAAGGCGATTCACAAATTTTGTTGGATGTGCCCAATTATGATTTCAATTGGCAACATATTTACGAGTTGAGTCAGCCGATGAAACTTGACACGGTGGATGAGCTTAAATTTACCGTGAAGTTTGATAATTCGGAAGAGAACCCCTTTAATCCTGATCCAAATGAATATGTGACTTGGGGTGATCAAACATGGGAAGAGATGGCGATTGCCTTTTTTGAAATTGCAGAACCTCGTTTTACTAAGCAGAAGATGAAAAAGCCAGAAAAGAAAAAGGTGAACTCTGAACTGGAACGAAAGCAGCGAGTTGAGAAATTTGTCGCTGAGTTTATCCAGCGATTTGACAAAAACAAAGACGGACATGTCGATGTTGATGAGATGCCTTTATCGACCAAGCGTTTTGGATTTCGAAATCTTGATCATAATGACGATGGAAGGTTGCAAAGGAAAGAAATCGAAAGTGCAGCCAGATAACGATCGTAAACGTCATTTTTTAAAATTGTGTTCGGAATACTCATCACTTTATTTCTAGAATCTCTTTTCCGGCAGAAAGTAACACAGAGTGTTTCGTACATTTAATCGATGTTCGACTTGGTTAGTTGACCATCCTGCTACCGTAACAATTTTGATTCTGATTTTGAGCGGGATTGCACTGCTGGGGTATACTGTTCCGGAACCGGTTCGTGACTGGTTTAAACCAGTCCCTGTTGTAGAGAAACAAAGCAATCCTTCAAAACCAAAACTCATACGTCAAGCACCTCCTGATGTCGACCCCATCAGTCTAACCGATGCCCACACGATTCTCGTGGTTGACTCAGATGAGTTCTTTACCACAGAGGGGATCAAAGCGCTCAGAGCGATCGTTGCGAAAATCGAATCGCTTGATTATGTACGAAGTGTATTCTGGTTGGATGATATCCCTAATCTTAATATTTTCGGTTTAAGAGAACCAATCATTCCTAATAAACGGGCTTCTGAAAAACGATTGATGGCTGCAAAAGAGAAAGCGATAGCCCATCCATTAGTTGGAGGACAGTTACTCTCTGAAGATGGTCAAACTTTATTATTGATGGTGAAATTTGACTGGTTCTATGTTGATGACGATGAAGATTGTACCACCGGATTGAAGCAAGTGGCACAACAGGTTGCAGAAGAATATCCTGAAGTTAACTTTTCTTTTATGACAACAGGCCATATCCCCACCTACCTGACAGCAATTCGCACACATAATGCTAACAAAGTTAAATATCAGGTAATCGGTTATGGAATGATCTTGCTGATGGCGGTCATTCTATTTCGTGGCATTTCTGCCGTCATTATCGTGGCACTGGCGCCGATGTTCGGCGTCTTTCTGACAATGGGAGTCATTCAGTTTTTTGATTTTCAGAACAATCCCTTTAATGATGTTGTTTTACCTGTGTTGCTGAGTCTGGTTGGTTTTACGGATGGTGTGCACTTGATGGTACAGATCCGACGGCATCGTGCAGCAGGCTTGAGTGGACGTGATGCTGCCCGTCGAGGAGTTCAAGAGGTGGGTCTTGCTTGTGCTCTGACTTCACTGACGACTGCGATTGGCTTTGGTTCCCTTTCGTTAGCACATCATGAAACTGTTCGAGAGTTTGGTTATAGTTGTGTAATCGGCGTAATTTTAACATTTGTCGCTGTGATTACGGTAATTCCCCTTGCCTGTCGTACTTGGCTCGGACGCTCAATTCATGTTGGTCACAATAAGGGAATCATTGATCGTCATTTGGGGCGCATTAGTGTGATCATCGACCTGGTACTCACACGGACGAAATTGATCAGTTCATTGGGTATTGGCATCACTGTTGCTTTGATTTTGATTTCTTCGACACTCAGACCTGATGAACGTCGTGCAAATATGTTACCCGAAGGTTCAGAGGCAGCATTGGCGCTCAATCATATGGACAAGGCGTTAGGCGGCCTGGAGCATTCACGTATTCAAGTGACATGGAACGACAATGTAGAATCGAATTCCCCCGAGGTATTAATCGCCATCAGTAAAATTGATGATTTATTGCAGCAGGAACCATTAATTGGACATCCGATTTCAATTCGTAACATTTTGGGAGCCCTTCCTGGTGAGGGGGATCCAGAAGAGCGAATGTCAATGCTTGATTTATTACCACCTCCATTAAAACGCGCTTTTTATACTCCCGAACATCATCGCGCTGATGTCAGTTTTCATGTACAGGATTTAGGAATTGCCAGGTATGGTCCCACCTTTACTCGAATCGAAGAGGGATTAACGGCAATCAATGCAGAGCATACCGACTTTCAGTTTAGCTTGACCGGTTCTGCTGTTTGGCGTTGGAGAAATCTGTATCAGATTGTTGTTGACTTAGCGACCAGCCTGGGAAGCGCTGCGATCATAATTTTCATTGTGCTGGCGTTTGCTTTTCAATCCTTGAGACTGGGTTTGATTTCGATTATTCCGAACATGTTTCCTTTGGCTGTCACAGGTACTTATCTCGTTTTGACGGGACAGGCACTGGAAGTCGTCAGCGTATGTGCATTCACAGTTTGTCTGGGAATTGCCGTCGATGATACCATTCATTTTTTGACGCGCTTTCGAGAAGAACAACTGAATGTCGAAAACGATCATGAAGCCATCCATCGTGCATTTACGGGAGTTGGGACCGCGCTTATCATGACCACAATTGTATTAGTTGCCGGTTTTTCCACTGTAGTGTTTAGTGATATGCGCGATCAACGTATCTTTGCCATTATGAGCGGCTTGACGATTTCATCTGCGCTCTTCGGTGATTTGGTCTTCTTACCTGCTCTCTTGGCACAGTACGCAAAACGATCACAGGTTCCCGCGATTCAAGAGCCAGAACAGGCCCCGATCCAGCCGGTTGAGGGAAGTTTAGTTTCAGACTAACACGACATACTTTGGCAGCGTCATATTCAGCAGAGCCAGAATGTATCGAATACAGTTATGGTTCTGATTCTCAAGAAATGATTGAGTGTGCAGTTTAAGTAAAGTTAAATAATTTGACTTCCGTACTGTTGCACGTTATCTTTGTACCCTATCAATACGTTTTCTTCATTCATTCGGATTGAAGAAACCCTGCCTCATTTTGTTCCCACCCCAACAAGGAACAGAACTTTGTTTGTCCAAACGATTTCAAGATTCCTCACTGGTTGCAGCACGTTTCTCTTTTGCTTGCCGAGTTTGGCATATTCTGATCAGAAACTTACGTTTGAGAATGACATTCGTCCTATTTTCAAAACATATTGTTTTCATTGTCACGGTGAGGAAAAAGAGCTTTCCGGTGCGCTGGATTTGCGGTTACGGCGATTGATCATGCAGGGAGGCGAGTCGGGGACTGTTATAGAAACAGGTAAACATGCTGAAAGTCTACTCTTTCAATACGTTGAGTCCGGTGAGATGCCTCCCGATGAAAAATTGCAACTTAAGCCAGAAGAAGTATCGATTATTGCAAAATGGATTGATCAAGGGGCTAAGACTGCTGGTCCGGAACCAGATGGAGAAATCAAACCAGGGCAATTTCTGATTTCACCTGAGGAACGGTCGCACTGGGCTTTTCGTCCGATTAAAAAATCATCTGTTCCTGTTGTCGCTGATTTATTGAAAGAGGAATCCTCGGCAGAAATCAATCCTGTAGATGCTTTCATCGGACGAAAGTTGAAAGAGAAAGGACTGTGGTTCTCTCAGGCAGCAGATCGAAGAACTCTCATCAGACGCGCTTCATATAATTTGACAGGTTTACCGCCAACTCCTGAAGAAGTTAACAATTTTCTTGCCGATGAGTCACCTGACGCTTACGAGAAACTGATTGATCGTTTACTTGAATCACCTCATTATGGCGAGCGTTGGGCGCGCCACTGGTTAGATGTGGCCGGCTATGCAGACTCAGAAGGTTATAATGACAAAGACCTCATTCGCCCCGATGCCTGGCATTATCGTGATTATGTCATTCGTGCGCTGAATGCCGATAAACCCTGGGACCAATTTATCATTGAACAACTCGCTGGTGATGAGTTGATCAAAGCGACACATGCCTCTGCCCAGAAACTGATTGATGAAGATCCGGATGCCTATGATAAGTTAACTGCGACTGGTTTTTTGCGTCTGGCTCCAGATGGAACTGGATCGAGTCCAATGGACCCAGCAATCGCACGTAATCAAGTGATTACGGAAACTGTCAAGATTATGTCTTCGTCGCTACTGGGAATGACTGTTGGTTGTGCTGAATGCCACCACCATCGATTTGATCCTATTCCCCAACAGGACTTTTACCGTTTACGCGCTGTGATTGCTCCTGTATTTGATCCTTTCAAATGGCGTGTTCCCAAGAATCGTCGAGCTGCGTTACTAGCGAAAGAAGATAAAGAAAAAGTCGCTCAACTTTCAGCAAAAGTGAAAGCCCTTGATGAGCAGCACAATAAAGTTAAGAGCGAAGTTCTTCAGTTGATTTCAGAACGCGTTTTCAAAGAAATACCTGAAGAGGATCGAGAGCTTGCCAAAAATGCTTTTGAAACAGAGCGCAAAGAACGATCTACGGAACAGGCCGAGTTTCTCAAAAAGAAGTATCCCATGTTAGATTTACTTTCTCTGGGGAATCTGCACTTATTCATAGCACGCTATAAAGATGGTAATGATTTGACAAAGCGATATGAGGAGATTAAGGAGAAAGCAGACAAATTACGAACAAAAATTCCTAAGCCAGAATACATTAGAATTGCAACAGAAGATTCACGACATATTCCCGAGACCTTTGTCTTTTATCGTGGAGATATTTCCTCACCAGAGTCAGATCGAATTGATCCTGGTGGCCTGACTGTGATCGGACAGAAATCAAATAATACATTTCCTGATAATGACCCACAATTACCAACAACCGGCCGTCGTTTGGCGTTTGCTCGCTATTTAACAAACGGAAAACACCCGCTGGTAGCCCGTGTGTTAATGAACCGTTTCTGGATGCACCATTTTGGGCGTGCGATTGTTGATTCCACCGGTGATTTTGGGACACGCTCTGCAACACCAACACATCCAGAATTGTTGGATTGGTTGGCTGCTGATTTTATGGAACATGGATGGCATTTAAAACGTATTCATCGTTTGATAATGACTTCGAAAACTTATCGTCAAACTTCGACAACACATTCGGAGAAAGCGGCTTCCATCGATGCCGACAATCGATTGCTGTGGAGAATGCCAATGAAACGATTAGAAGCTGAAGCGATTCGGGATGCAATATTAGCTGTCAGTGGAGAATTGAACCGAGAGCAATTTGGTGTGCCTGTTCCCGTTTCGTTGTCTGATAGCGGTTTGATTACAGTCGGTGCTGGAAAAATATCCAAGGATCGTCGCGAATTAAAACGGTCGGTTTATATTCAGGTGCGTAGAACACAACCAGTTACCATGCTGAATGCCTTTGATGCTCCCAGCATGGAGCCGAATTGTGAAAGGAGAGTTTCTTCAACAGTAGCAACGCAATCATTAGCGTTACTCAATAGTGAATTCATGCGTACTCAATCTGTTGCATTCGCAAAGCGCGTCATCGCAAGTGTAAGCCAAAAAACTGATAACGAAACCATAATTCGAACTGCATGGAAAATGGCATTGTGCAGTGAACCGTCGCCGGCTGAAATGCAGGCATTACAAAAACATATGCAATTACAGATAAAAGAATACAAGACGCAGAAAGTGCAAAACCCACAGGAGGAATCTTTGGCTGCACTATGTCATGTCTTGTTTGGTACGAATCAATTTTTATATATTGAATGAATTTCAACGATCGTTAACTCTGAATGTTGTCTGACTTTTATTCGATATTCTAAAGAGGGAGTCTGTTGTGTCTCTGGTCTCTTCAAATTCAACTATAAGTTCTCGTCGTCATTTTCTGGCACAAGGTGCTTTTGGAATTTCAACACTTGGTCTGGCGAGTTTGTTAAAAGAGGAACAACTTTTAGCGGCACCTGATAAGCCCGAATTAGAAGCACAAACATACGATTTATTGCCTAAAAAAACGGACCACCCTGCTCGAGCAAAATCGATGATTTCCATATTCTGTGGAGGTGGTCCCAGTCATTTAGATCTCTTTGATCGTAAACCGATTCTCGATGAATATGCCGGTAAGCGGTTTCCCGGTGATGGAATCAAATATGATAACGCCGGTCAGGCTACGTCCATTATTATGCCTTCTCCGAATACATTTAAAAAATGCGGAGAATCAGGCATGGAAATCAATGTAGAAATGCTACCGCACTTTGCGGAAATTGTTGACGATGTCACTCTGATTCGATCAATGCAGTTACCGAATATTCGAAATCATGTAGCAGGCATGCGTGCTATGACCACAGGTCGTGGTCGTGAAGGTTGGCCCTCTCTGGGAAGTTGGTTGACTTATGGATTGGGGTCTGAGACGCAAAACTTGCCTGCATTCGTTGCCATTACAATTCCCAAAAATCCAGTTGGGTCACCTTATTGGGACAGCCGTCAGTTACCATCCATTTATCAGGGGACTGTTGTCAGTAAAAATGAACCTCGTATTGCCAACTTAAATCCGATAACACAACTCAAAGGAAAACCTCAGGGACATCAACTGGATTTGCTGAAAGAGTTGAATCAGATTCATCTTGAGCGTCATCCGGGCGAACATGACCTTTCTGCAAGAATTGCCAGTTACGAATTAGCTGCTCGCATGCAAACAGCAGCATCTGAAGCTTTAGATTTATCAAAAGAAACGAAATCAACACAAGAGCTCTATGGTGCCGACGATCCAGTTACGAAAGAATTTGCCGACGCCTGTATCCTGGCACGTCGATTTGTAGAACGTGGTGTGCGTTTCGTACAAATCTGGAATTATGGTTGGGATATGCATGAAAACATTTTTGAATATTTAAAGAGACGCTGTGATGCTTCAGATAAACCTTGTGCTGCTTTAGTAACAGACTTGAAGAATCGTGGGCTCTTAGATTCAACTGTCGTGCAGTGGGGTGGAGAAATGGGGCGCTTGCCTGTGATTCAGGATCGTGGCGCAGGTAAAAAACCGGGCCGCGATCATAATACAGAAGGTTTCAGCATTTGGATGGCCGGCGGTGGAATCAAAGAGGGACATATATATGGTGCGACTGATGATTTTGGTCACCGGGCGGTCGAAGACGTGATGACACAACACGATTTTCACGCAACTTTGTTAAATCAATTTGGTTTAAAGCATAAAGATCTTCATTATACTCATAATACACAGCCTGTCGCATTAGTTGAGCCTGGGCAAGGAAACGTTGCTACGGGCATTTTAAAGTAATTCATCTCACAATTAGAAAGTTTCAATGTCAAGGATATGTTATTTCCTTAGCGGATTCCTGCTATTTGGTATGATACTACCAGCCCAGCTGAAGGCGGAAAAGCTGGTTGTCACATCTGACTTTGAAGGCGGATCAGCACAAGTCACCGAAATTGATCAAAGGAAACGAGCAATAACTATTCGTCCGGCCGGTGATCCCCAATTTGGCTGGCCTTGCTGGTGGTACTTTCAAGTCACTGGTATCACACCAGGTGAAGAGATCTCAGTCACAGTCGATGCGAGTGATCTGAAACAAGCGAATGGCAGAAAATTTTCCGCTATTTGGGCGCTACCAAATCAAGCAGCATTTAGTACGAATCAAAAAGAGTGGCAACAGACTCCACTTGGGATACGAAACAAGGAAACGTGCCAGTGGAAAGTAAAAATCGACGCAAATAACGTCTGGTTTGCTTGGGGGCCTCCCTTTATTCCCACGGATGCCCAGGAGTTAGTGAAGGAGTTGAGCAAGAAGCATGCGCATGCAACTGCGTTTGAATTGTGCAAGACCAGGGCTGGTCGTGCAGTCCCGGCTCTTTCTGTAATACAAGCGAAACATGAAAAAGACGCTCAAAGAATGGTGATTTGGGTTCAGGCACGCCAGCATGCCTGGGAATCTGGTGGCAGTTGGGTTGGTCGTGGTTTTATTAAATGGGCTGTGAGTGATGATCCCCAGGCGGTAAGTCTGAGAGAAAAAGCTGACATTTATTTTGTACCGATTATGGACATAGATAACGTGGCAACTGGTAATGGTGGAAAATCACAGGTCCCCCACGATCATAATCGAGATTGGACGAAAACATCGCGGTGGAACTCAGTCAAATCAGCCATGCAATATCTCAAAGAATTTGACCAGGCAAAACGGCTGGTTTTGTTTGTCGATTTACATAATCCAGGGGCAAATTCGAAACTTCCTTTCTTTTACGTAGCACCGCCAGAGCTTTCTACAAAAAGAGGGGGTCAACTTCAGGCTGCATTTATTGCAGCCTGCCGCAGGGAAATGAAAACGCCCTTTCGATTAAGTAAAAGCACTCCCTCGACAGGGCCAAAATATGACAAACGCTGGAAAGCAATTTCCAGTAATTGGGTCAGAAGTGAAACACACGAGTATGTGGTGGGAATTACGTTGGAGACTTGCTGGAATACGCCACATAGTACTACTGCTGGCTATATGGCAGTCGGCAAACAATTAGGGCGAGGTATCACACGCTATTTAGAAAATGATCCTCGGAAGTCCCATGATTTTGACTGACTCTCAAACTGTATGTTTTACTATTTATTTTTAATGAAAAATCAGTAAAGAAATTTACGCAAAATGCAACAACTTAATTGAGTGCTCAATGTGAGTTGAAAAACCGCCTATGATTTTAGCTTTTATCGGACCATGTAATCCGGTCGACGTTTTTTCTTTGAAGTTCGAAGCACCTGCCAACAAAGTCGATTTCATTATCGTGGCTGTCTTTCTTTTCTTATAATCTCCATCAATTTACATTATGGTCTTGTTGGTTCCTCCCTTACATAAGTGAATGGATTATGAGTTTACTCCGAGTTACAGCATTTGTTTTCGCACTTCTATTTCTGCAGATTACTTTATTCGCTAATTCTTTTGAGTATCTAAAACGTTCTTCACAGAAATCGGGACCAACGATTGCCGTGATTGGTTATCAATCCGAGGCTGGAAATGCCGGGGTACACGCTCTTTCTCAAATTGCAACTTGGGAAATATCAAGAGGAACACTTGTTGTTTTTCGAGAAAGTGATTCCTCTGAGTTAATTCATAAAAAACAGATCGCTCGATTGGGAAATCGCAGTCAATGGACTGAATCTGTTAATAAGATTTTGGAAGAGGTCAAGCCCGATTGGGTTATTCAGCTTTCTGAATCATTTGATGCAAAATCTCTCATTAGCGAATCCCATGGTTCAACGATCTATGGTCAAGGAAATGTTGCCAATTTACCCAAACTAGTTTCAGAGATGAGTCGTGCTGCTGAAGTCGCTGGATTAAAAGACGAGCCCAAATGGAAGCACCATATCCTGGAAATGAAAGATGTCGAATTACCACAAATGATTTCTGTTGTTACCTCAGCGAAACATCCCCAAAAGAGGCGTCTATGGGTTCGATCACGGCAGCAGCGAGCTGCAGTACATGAGTTATTAAGTAGATTGGAGATGAGAGCAGAAGGTTCTTCATATGATGACATCATGCCTAACCATCGAGAACAAGGAAAAATTCGCTTAGCGATTTATCACGGGCCAGGAGCGGTCAGTAGTAGTGGCCATGACCCGGTTTGGATTCAACATACACTAAGGTTTGTACCAGGTTTCCAAACGTCTCTTATCGGTCCTGTTGAAATTCAAGCTGGAAAACTGTCTCAGTTTGATGTTCTGCTGGTTGGAGGTGGGCTCTCAAATCGTCAGTCGAAGGGACTCGGGAGACGGGGGCGTGATTCTATCAAGAAGTTTGTCAAAGCAGGAGGTGGCTATGTCGGAATCTGTGCAGGTATGTTTTTAGCTTGTTCCTCGTCTGATTATCGTCTCGGTCTATTGCCAATTGATTCCGCATCCTGTTCTGGAATAGGAAAAATAAAGCTTGACTTTGATGCTGATAGAGAAATCCAGATAAAAGGAACGTATCCAGCCAAATTTTCTGGAGGTCCTGTCAAAGTTCGTAAATTAGATCCTTCTGAAAAGAATGTCAAAATACTGGCTTATTTCCGGTCAGAACCACTTGAGAAAACCACGAGTCGTAAATTGACTGACTCTCCGGCTATTGTCAGTGGGAATTATGGAAAAGGACGTGTGTTACTATTCAGCCCACATTGCGAGCGCGCTCCAGGCCCTCGATCTGCTTTTGTAAACGCAATTCATTGGGCAGCAAAATCAAAAGACTCTCCAAGATCAGATAGAGGGTCTTAATGAACTCTAATTGAATATCCTAAGAATTCTGAGTTGCGAAAATTCCGCGAGCCTGGCCACTCTTGACGATCCCCCCCTGTATGACAGCAATAAACCGTTTGCGGTCTTGAAGTAGAGAAATATCAGATACGACGTCACCATCAACAACTAGTACATCACCGAGTTTGCCTGGTGTGAGTGTGCCGAATTCTTCGCCGCGTCCCATAATTTCGGCACCGGTTTGCGTGGCGCACTTGATGACATCCAGCGGCTTGAATCCCACGTAATTTACGAAGAATTCCAATTCTTTTGCATAGTCACCATGTGGGTTCCAGGCGAACCCATAGTCGCCTCCCATCCCCACTCGCCCTCCTGCAGCAAGAATGCGGCGCGCACTTTCTGCTCCACCTTCGAGTGTTTCTTTATGGCCATCGATGACGGCTTGAGACATACCAAATTCAACACCTCGGTCGATGCTTGCCTGTTCAAAATAGAGTGCTGGAACGACAGGTACGTCTCGTGCTAATAGTAAGTCCAGGGTTTCATTATCAATAAATGTTCCATGTTCAAGTGTGTCATAACCAGCTAATAGTGCATTCTTAATGCCCTCTGTCGCGCGGCAGTGGCCAGTTACTTTCATATTGTGATTATGAGCGGTTTCAACAACTGCATGCATTTCGTCAAAAGTCATGCATAGGGTATGGTGGTCATTAGCATCGGCTGCCGCAGCATCACCCGTGGGGTAAGTTTTGACCCATTCAACACCATCTTTGAGCAGCTTACGTACTGCAGCCCGCGCTTCGTCCGCGCCATTGATCAATAAAATTAATCCTTCCATTCCGATTTTACGGAATTCAGGATTCCAGTCCATCAATCCGCCTGCACCACAGATTTCGCGACCACTTGCAGCCAAACGTGGGCCGGAAATCAGATCATTTTCAATCGCTTTTTTCATCCAGACATCGATATTAAACAGGCTCCCACCACTGCGCGCGGCCGTATACCCGCATTCGAGGGCTAGCTTCGCATTTGTGGAAGCAAGCAGCGTGACATATTCAACAGGATATTTAATGTCGAGATCTTCCAGAGCTGCAACATTGAAATAGGTTGGATGAAAATGAGCTTCAACCAGACCTGGCATGATCGTTCCACCATTAGCATCAATTTCGGTGGTATCACTTGCCATTTCTGGTAATTCCGTTGTCTTGCCAACGAATGAAATAGAACCGTCATCAATCAAGACTGCACCATCGGTAATGGGAGGAGTTCCTGTTCCATCAACCACCTGTCCATTTTTGATGAGCATACGAGTCGTCGCGATCTTCATTCTCTCTACTCCCAAATGAAGTTATTATTTGAATCAATCCTGTGATACAGATTTGAGAAATTCCATGATTGCATTGATAAGCTTTTGCGTGGCTGACCAATGAATTAAATGATCAACCTTCGTTAGTTTGATGCGCGAAACAGCTTTCGACCAGGATTCGATTTGTGTTGCGTCGTCATCGTTCAACATTCCCCCTGCTGAGGTATCAGCTTGAATAAGCAATATCGGGCACCGAATTCGACGAAAAATTAATTCGGTTTCATATCCTTTAAGCCATTGCCCTGCAAGAATAGGAGTCAGTACTTCGGGATCAAGTTCTTGAAGGCAACTTGCTGTGAAACGAAGTGAAGCTTCATCTCGAACATTGCCTAATGTTACTTCTTTGCCAGTCTGTGGATTTCGTAGTTTTTGTTGCGATAAGTCATTAATGATTTGATCGAGGTTACGTTGGTCACCTGCAAATTGAAGAAAGCCATTAAAGAGGTCGAGTAAGTTTGATTCTGAAATACGATTACCCATTGTATGTAGTGGTGGGTCTTCAAGAATCACGGCGCGAACTTGTTCTGGTAATGTAGCTGCCAGAGCCGCTGCCACCATCGCCCCCAGTGAGTGTCCATAAATGACAAATGGGTGGTTAAACTGCTTTGTGAATGTGATCATATCAAGAACATAATCAGTAACCAGATACCCTGCCTCGGAGTTTGACGATTTTCCATGACCACGAAAGTCGGGGGCAAAAAGCTGCCAGTCAATTACAAGGTCGGTCATGACAGGAAGAAATGTTTGCCAGCGTCTCGTGACTCCATGTAACAAAAGCAATGGAGAACCATTTGAGGGACTGGTTGCATAGTTCAGGTCCACTCCCCATCGATCAAAACGATTTTCTGAGATCATCAAAAATACTCTTGTAGTTCACCAACTGTCTGATTATAGTGTATTCTGGATCCAGGATCCATTTTATGGGATTAGAAATTGGTTGTCAATCGAGTGAATCAAAAAGAGATTGAGAGAATTCAGATGAATACGACAGGCTTGAATGCTCAAATCAAGCGGACCTCTCTGGTTGATGCAGTCTATGAGTCGCTTTTGGAAGCGATCGTATCTGGTGGTTTAGCACCTGGCGCTGAGTTAAACAGTGTCGAATTGGCCCAACAATTGGAAGTGAGCCGTACACCTGTGAAGGAAGCCATCAAGTTACTGATTCATGATGGGCTTGTAGAGCAGGTCAATAATCATAAAGCACGAGTCGCCCAATTTACCAGTCAGGATATTTGCGAGATTTATGAGCTGCGCGAACAACTGGAAGGAGCGGCAGTCGAGAAGGTAACTCAGTCCATTGATGAAAAAGTGTTAAATCAATTACGAAGTGAATCTGAGTTACTGCTACAGACATATGGTGAATTATCCTGGGCATCGAAAGCTGTTAACTACGATATTCGATTTCACACAATACTTGCTACTGAAAGTGGAAATAGACGATTGTTAAAGGAAATCATGCGTTATCGGTTATTAGTTCGCGGTTTTTGTCGAATGACAGGTTCTGAAGAAACACTACTGCAGGCTCTTAAAGAACACATCGTGATAATTGAAGCAATTGAGTCAAGGGAACCTCTATTAGCTCGTCAGGCAATGGTTTCTCATATTCAAGCCCGAAAAGAGACTGTTTTAGAGCAGCTGTTTACTGAAGAATAACAAAAATCCAAGTAGTAGAAACAATCGACGAAGAGGTGACAGACCAATGATGAAAATCCAGCAATGTGTAGGAATAACAATTGCCAGCCTGCTTTTGATTATATCGAACTTGTTTGGAGAAACATCAGACAAACCAGTTCCCAGTATTTATGCAAAACAGAATCTGGTCGCCTGGTGTATCGTACCCTTTGATGGAAAAAAACGTGGACCAGCTGAGCGAGCAGCAATGTGTGCTAAGCTCGGTCTGAAGAAGATTGCCTATGACTGGCGTCAGGAGCATATACCCACCTTTGAACAGGAGATTCTGGAATACAAAAAACACGGATTAGAGTACTTCGCTTTTTGGGGTGAGCACGAAGCCGCCTTCAAATTGTTTAAAAAACATGATCTACATCCTCAAATATGGGTGACGCTTCGCGGGCCAGATAAAGGGACTCAGAAGCAGAGAATCCAGATGGCAGCAAAACAACTGCTACCGCTTGTTAGACGTACGGCAAAGATGGGATCAAAACTAGGCCTCTACAATCACGGCGGGTGGGGAGGCGAACCGGAAAACCTTGTAGCCGTTTGTGAATACCTCAAAAAACACCATGATGCACAACATGTGGGTATCGTTTATAACCAACACCACGCGCACAGCCGAATCGACGACTTTGCAAAAATCCTCGCATTGATGAAACCACATTTACTTTGTTTGAATTTAAACGGTATGACACGTGAGGGGGACAAACATGGAAAGAAGATTTTGCCCTTGGGAGAAGGTGAATATGATGTTGCATTACTGAAAACCATTAAGGATTCAGGTTATAGCGGGCCAATCGGAATTATTGGGCATACACAGGATGACGTCGAGCAAAGATTACAAGATAACCTGGATGGGCTTGAATGGATCATCCCTCAGCTCGATGGTACTCCCCCTGCACCGAAACCGAAGTTACGCACCTGGTCACCAAGGAAGAATGGTTCTAAAGTTTCAGCGATTCAACTTGAAGGTCGAATTGAATACCGTAAACCGCCGATTACGGTTGAGTGTCGCATTCTGCTGCCTCGTCAAGATGTCTATAACATCATTGTGGCCAGCGATACCAAAAAATCAGGCGCCCATTGGGAACTCTTTTCAATGGTTCAGAGTGGTATGTTCACCGCATACACACCGGGATTGATTCCCGATCATACTTACTCAAAAGCCATGATCTGCGATGGGAAACCACATACCGTTGCCATGGTTTATGAATTAAATCGGATTCAACTTTTTGTAGATGGAAAAGTTGTTGCCACTCAAAATGTAAAACCGAATGGAATGACAGTAATTCCTGGTGGATTGGCCATTGGTAGTCTCGTTGAAAATGGTCTTGGTTGTACTGGTGCAATCGAATGGGTTCGCATCAGTCGTACAGCACGTCATCAACCCTGGGATCAGTTTACTGCACCACCCAAAGATGCTTATACTTTACTCAACTGGAAGCGTGGAATACCTGTCGAGAACCATCAAAAGGCCGTCCACGTCCATTCTCACAACCACAGGCACTCTATTACTGCTCGTTCAGCAAGACCATTGGGCAAAACTCCCAATTATTCACCAGAGCTTGTTGAAAAACTACTTGATCAAACTAATTCACATGGGAATGCTGCCCGTGGTTTGATGGTGTTTTCGGCGGCAAAGTCGGCCTGTCTCAGTTGTCATAAAATCGGCAAACATGGAGGCACTGTTGGTCCAGATCTAACGGAAATCGGGAAACAGCGTAAATCTCATGAGATTATCGAGTCGGTATTGTGGCCGAAACGGCATACGAAACGTGAATATATTGCGCATGTTGTCCTGACTGCTGATGGTCGAACACATACAGGTTATATCATCAATAAGGATGAAAAAGAGCTTGTACTCCGCGATCCCACCAAGGGACTCAATCATAAAGTTGTGATTCCCATCAATGAAGTTGAACTTCAACGCGAGACCGGCTCACTCATGCCTGAGAACCTGACTGCAGCGATGTCGGAACAACAGTTACATGACTTATTACGACTACTTATCAATCTCGGGCATTCAAACGGAATCCCGATTACACAAATCGATTCGGTGCTCCATCATGCCCATGCACATCTACATGGAGCAGCATCGTTCCCATTCAATCGTAAGCCTCTTCAGCCTGAGCATTGGCCGCATTGGGAGCACCATGTCAACCGTAATCGCATCTATGACTTTTATGCCAAACAGGCTGATTATTTCATAGGACAGGCCAAGTCAGGTAAACCTGCCCCCAGTTTATTAATGGATCATCCAGGACTCGATGGTGGGACACTCGGACATTGGGGAAATCAAAACGAAACGACATGGGCCAGTGATGCCTGGTCGAAAGTCAAACTTGGTTCAGTGCAAGCAGGCATATTTAGAGGTGCCGGGATTACTGTACCACGTGGAGTGTGTGTGCAACTCGGTGAACAGGGAGAGATGGCCTGCTGTTTCAATCCTGAAACACTGTCATATGATCTCGTCTGGAAAGACGGCTTCTTAAATTTTTCTTCAGTACGTCATGGATTTCTGCACGGAGTAACTATGGATGGGACTGTTGTTCCTAATTCAAGTCACGGTCTGGGGCCAAATGGTAAAAAAATTGATGAGCCATTTCGCTATGAAGGTTTTTACCGTATCGGAAATCGTGTTGCATTTTCGTATCGGATCGGAAAGACACATTTCCTGGATTCGCCCTGGATTGAAGATGGCAAATTTGTGCGGCAAGTTGCTCCATTCACAGAGCATCCATTGGCCAGTCAGCTTAAAAACAATTCTCAGCAGTGGCCTCAAACGTTTAAAACGGCGATTAAGCATGGCAACATGTCTCCATATACAATTGATACGATAGAACTTCCTGTAAAGAATCCCTGGAACATTCCGATATTTGGTGGCGGCCTTGGTTTTCGTCGCGATGGGACAGCTTTTGTTTGCACAATGCATGGTGATGTTTGGCGTGTTACTGGTTTCAGGTATCCATCAAAAGCTGCAACCTGGAAGCGGTTTGCTTCTGGATTGCACCATTGCCAAGGGATGATCATAGATGATGATGGTATTTTTGTCTTATGCCGCGATCAAATCACATTATTGAAAGACCTGAATCATGACGGGGAAGCTGATTATTACCATTGTTTTAGTAATGCTTTCAAAACGTCAGACAAAGGGCATGATTTTATTTGCGGGTTAGAACGGGATGCGGATGGCCATTTTTATACGTCGTCTGGCAACCAGGGCATTGTTCGTATTTCACCAGATGGGCAACGTGCCGATATCATGGCGACAGGTTTTCGGAACCCGGATGGCATTGGTTTGACTGCAGATGGAATGATTACGGTACCTTGTTCAGAAGGCAGTTGGACTCCTGCATCAATGATTTGTGCCTTTCATCCTGGTCAGCACCTGGGGAAAGCGAAATCAAAGATTCCCTATTTTGGCTATGGAGGTCCGCAAAATGATCGACCACCGGCACTTCCGCTTGTTTATTTACCGCGTGGTCTAGACAACTCATCAGGAGGCCAACAAACAGTACGCAGTGATCGTTGGGGGCCTTTGAGAGATCAGTTATTGCACTTCTCATTTGGTATGGGATCACATTTTCTGGTCTTACGCGATGAAGTTGAGGGTCAAGTCCAGGGCGCGGTGGTTCCTTTGCCAGGTGAGTTTCTTTCAGGTGTGCACCGGGGACGTTTCAGCGAATACGATGGTCAACTCTATGTTACCGGGATGCAGGGTTGGGGCAGTTATACACCTGAAACGGGATGTTTCCAACGCGTTCGTTACACGGGGGATTCTGTGCAATTACCTGTTGGTTTCAAGGTGTTTAAGAATGGTATTTTATTGAAATATTCTGCTCCATTGGACACAGAAATCGCAGAACAGCCTGTCAATCATTTGGCACAATGCTGGAACTATCGTTACAGCGGGGCATATGGCTCTCCAGAATTTTCGACTCGGCATATGGGTATGCGGGGTCACGATCTTGTTGCAATCAAGTCTGCACATGTTGTGGGTGATGACCAGTCTCTCTTTCTCGAGATGCCTGACCTGCAACCGGTCAATCAACTACACCTGAAGATCCAAACGAATCAGCAACACTCGCATGAGTTGTTTGCCACTGTGCATAAACTTTCGCAGCATTCTTTTATTGAGGGGCCAAAATTAGATCCCTTAGAGGGAAAGCTGATCAATCCACACCCTATTCTTGCTGATTTAGCTTTGGTGAAGCACCGCGTCCCCAACCCCTATAAAAAACCTTTAAAAGGAGCCAGAAAAATTACGATTGAGACGGGTAGTAATTTGTCTTTTGCAACACGTTCTTTCAAAGTAAAGCCAGGTGAACGAATCGAGTTTATACTTGTGAATCCCGATGTGGTTCCGCATAACTGGGCATTAGTTAAGCCTGGCACACTACAACGTGTCGGGGAACTCTCAAATCATTTGGTATCCGATCCTAATGCGGTAGCGCGTCATTACATTCCTGAATCGAGTGATGTATTGTGCTATACTGACGTGGTTTTGCCAAAAGATCGTTTTACGATTTTTTTCAAAGCTCCTGACCAACCTGGTAGGTACCCGTTCCTTTGCACTTTTCCGGGACATTGGCTGGTTATGAATGGTGAAATGGTCGTAAGTGACTAGGAACTGTTCCAAAAGTGGAAACCAGACAGCTGAATTATGAGAAAAAGGCCTAGAAAATATCTCGGCCTTAGAAGCCCTTCAGTTTTATAGAGATGCTTAGAATTCCCCGAGAACGTTCCCATCAGCAATTGTCCCCAAATTCTTAAAGGTTTCGTAGTTCATGTTTTCGCTGAGAAAACGAACTCTTCCGTCGCCCAAAAGAAAATGGGCTCCTCCCTCGTGCTTACTGGAGAAATTTGCGATATGGTTTGTGGTGTTGGGGGGATGATGCATTATCATTGTTCCTCCCTGCCCCACGTGCCCAAGGATTAATGAGGCTTGACCTTCCATCATAGAGGCCATGGCCATACCAGCCGGTCGCATGACTCCCGGAATCGCAGCATACCATGTAGAGTCTGCCTGAATCGTTGAGCTAGCCCCGACAAATTGATGCTGATATGAACGCTCTCCGACAACAATCGTATTCGACGCCCCGTCGGTGAGATCACGAACTTTGACATTACTATTGCGGTACAGAATTCCTTTCTCAGTTGGATTTCCGGGTGCCATAGTCAGATTTCCATAGCCAAAGATACCGACATAATTTGCTGATGAAAGTTGATAATTAACTGATCCATCAGAGACTGAAAAAACCCCTTGATTAGGGTCGCTAGCACAGCGAAAAATGGGGAGTGCTTCATCCGCAAGATCAATATTGGGGCTATCTGTACAATCTAAATTTAAATCAAGTTGATTGTACAAGGGAGCCTGGTCCAGAAACGGCAATAGCATTACTCCCCATGCAAATCCGGAGCCTGTCTCTGTATCACTTCGATCTGTTAGAGTAACTCCTCGAGCGATATATCCAGGTGGATAAGTTTTGTGAGCGTTGTGGTAATTATGTAGTGCCAGTCCAATCTGTTTCAGACTGTTTTTACAAGTCGAACGGCGGGCAGCTTCCCTGGCCTGTTGGACCGCGGGAAGAAGTAGTGCAATCAAGATTGCGATGATTGCAATGACGACTAAGAGTTCAATGAGTGTAAATCCGCGATTTGAGCGGGATGCTAATTTTTTTGGAAAATTCATGGTATGTTTCCCCTTTTGATTATTCGCCAGGATCGAAGCATCCTCGACATGAATCAATTAATAAGGTGGGTAAAGCGGTAGCGGGTTCTCAGGGCATTAATGAAGATTGATACCCAAATCAAACACAAGCAAAAAGATCATCACAGCATGATCAGTTGGGGAGGCGGGATCTCTGGAACGAACGATCTCTTGATAGGTAGATCGTTGATAAAGTTTAGTGGAATGATCAGCTCATTTGCTGTGTTTAATGTCAGGGGAGGATTCAGATCCCACTGATTGACAACTGAGAGTCCTTGCTTTGTGGAATGACTACAGCCACAAATGGAAGAGGCATTTTTGGTTTCAGTATTTGAATTAGAAAGACACTTGTTCTGATTTGAGCAGCAGCTTTGGGGGAGCTTTTGTTTTTTTGATGAACAGCAGGCTTTCGGTTTGGTTATTTTTTCTGTTGTTATGGCATTGATACAACAACATTGTGATGTTGTTTTTAACTGGCTTTCACAATGGCAATTCTTTCCCAGAGTCAGTCCAGGTAGAACTCTTGTATTAGTAATCAGAAAGAAAATGCAAAGAACGACAATACTGACGGTGCGCAGAAGCGTTCCATAGAAGTTTGTTCTTTGAAATCTACCTTTTCTAAATACTCGGTGGGAAATCACTTGATGCACTCATCAGCACACAGGCTTTGTTTAGGTCCTGCCGTTATGTCTCAACATCCTTGTGTTAATTATTGTCTCTAAGCTGAGTGGTGATGAAAAGAGAGTAATGACGTTTTTTGCCTAAGTGAGACAATTTTTTAAGGCGCCAGATATCGTGCCAGAATGTTGCCTAGAATTTGTTCCCCTTTGTCATTTGCGTGGACGGGATCACGCTGAAACCAGTTCACTTTTTTATCAGAGTTTCTGATATATTGCCCCCAATGTGCGCGGAGATCCAGAAAACCGCAGTTTTGATTTTGTGCAAGCTGTTGAAGTTGATATCGATACAGAGTCTTCTCTTGATCAATACTTAGTTGCCATTGTTGATCATTATGAGGGTCAACTCTCCCAAAGGCACCTGTCGTTAATAAGATCTCTGCGTTTGATTGCTCTCTGATTTGTCGAACAACACTCTGGATCGCATCAATATCATTTCGGTGGCTAATTCCTCCAATAATAACAAGGTCTGGATTGTGCTCCGTCACATAAAGTTGAACACGTTGATTTTCTTGATACCACCAGCATCCAGTAGAACCACGAACTGATGTGATTTTGGTAATCTTGCATGCAGGGTATTTTTCTTCAATTAGAAGATGCCACTGGGAGCGTGAAGTATCGTTTACGATGCTATCTCCCAACATCACAACACGAAGATTTCCGCCCCTCGTAATTTTATGACGGGTTTGTTTGAGGTATTTCAGGCGTCTGGGATTCGGCATATATTTGATCGGTGGAATCGTTTGATTGATTTCCTTGATCTGCTTTAAGGTGCGAGTTGTTTTCTCATTGATGCTTCCCCCTTCATACACCGTATTTTTAACAATAAACGAAACAACGCGATTTGGATAAGGATGTTGAAAGTGATGTCCTTTCGATTTTTTAGTTCCTGTTTTGACCGAGAGGACTTTAAAGTTATGCTTTCGATCACTTTCTGGAATTCGGCTAAACATTAGATAAGTGTTTTCATCGGGAGGCACAACTTGATCATTCTCTGAAACAATATGTAGAACTGGGATGCGTGCCTTAGCAATAGATTGGATTTGGTCTATCGGGTTATTTTTATATAACAAGGCTTCTGCTTCAGTCAGACCGTAGGCTTTAAGACAAGCTTCCCAACTCGCTTTTGAGCCGTCACTTTTTCCTCTTCCACCGGGCCAACTTTTGAAATCACAAACAGGTGTGTCAGCATAGATACAGCTTACCTTTTCTGGATTCACCACGGCCCAATTATAAATAAACAAACCTCCACGGCTTACACCTTCCAATGCGACCTTCTGTTGAAACCCATGTTGCTTCGTTAAGTATTGGTAAAATTTGTTCCCATACTCGATTGCCTGTGGTGACCCAAACAGATTGGCAACATCGATATAGGCAATGTGAAAACCTTGTTTCAATAATTCCACATCCATTTCATAATGAAAATCCGGAAAACGAGCACGCCAGACCCAGGGCTTTCGAAAAGCAGTTTGAGTTGGGACTACGACATAACATTTACGGTTGTCTAGCTGAAAATGAAACCGTTTGAAACCATGCCAAACATCTTGTCGACCTTCCCATTCAGATTTCCCTGTCTCTATTGAGGAGGCATATACTTCATATTCTGGGGAGATCAAAATCAGAAGCAAAGCAGTATTGAAAAAAAATGGAAAAAATGGATGTCGTGATTTCATTTCTTGTCTTTTCAGGTTGAGTTTGGCTATCAGTTGAGCAATTGAGGTATATATTGATTTCTTAAACAGTTAGCGTTTTTGCTTAATCGATTCAGTTAACAAAAATATCATCACTCGCTCGAAGGATTGTATTAGTTTTACTGGATATAGGTTTTCAGGTATTCGCAAAGCCTTTACCCCATAATTAAAGGTTTATGGCCCAAACAAATTTTTGACATATAGTTTAGGCAAACAAATATCATATTGAAACTGTTGCGAGAATCCTGTGTTTGGATTCGAGTGTGGAAGAACAATTTGATTCTACATAAATCGCATTTGTTAAACAGAAGTATCTATTTAAATAAGACGAGTTTCTGCTATGTCTTTAATTCCAGCTACTCATACGACCGAAACATTAACAAAACGGTTTTCCAATCCGGTGATTAACTCCGTAGTTGATGTTTTTAAATATTTTGTGGGCACGACTGCCGAATTAGCCAAAATAGTCCCTGTGCATGAAGCGCCACGCTTTGAAAAAAGCTCAGCCATTGAAGTTAATGGCCCTGGGAAAGGGATTGTGGTTATCAATGTTCCTACCGAATTAGTTTCAAAAGCAGTCTCCCTACTCATAGACGAATCTTTGGCTGATGATGAACACGTTTTAACCGATTTTGTCTGTGAATTGTCGAATATGATCGCAGGTCAGGCCAAAAAGGCAGTCGACCACATGGGTTTTCTATTAGGTCACCCAACAGTGATTGAAACAGAGTCCATAAACACCTTATATCCACCGGAAGCTGGTTCACAATGTGGTATTTTTAATACTGGTATTGGTCCCATTATTGTTCATTTTGGCTTTGTGGGACAGCTGGGTGAAATTGTCGATTATGATGAAGAGCAGGTCGATAAAAAGCGTATCCTGATTATTGATTCTGATGAGATGGATCGTGCACTTTTTGAGGGCCTGCTACACGAACGTTACACTGTCGAAAGTGCCGCTTCAGTTGAAGAAGCTTTCATGGACGCGGCTCTGAATACTCCCGACCTGATTCTACTCGATATTGATTCACCTGATGGAAATCATGCAGAATCGGTAAAATATATTAAGCAGTCACCTTTAACTAGTGATGTTGAAGTACTGGTTATGACAGCAAATCGTTCTACGACATCCATTATTCAGTCATTCAACCATGGAGCCAATGATTACATTCTCAAGTCGGACTTCACAAAACAGATTTTAGTTGGCAAAATAGAACGTGCTTTCGGGAGAACACCGGTTGTGAAAGAAGAAGTGGCTTCTGTCAACTAGAATATCTTTTCATGTACCAAAATCTTTTATATGACCCCGGTTGATTAACCGGGGTTTTTTGTTTACCAAGTATATTTTTTGGAGTTGTAAGTTGGATTTGAAAGGAAAAGTAGCTGTCATCACCGGTGCAGCAGTACGCATTGGACGTAGTATGGCTTTAACTCTGGCTGAATCAGGTGCTGATATATGTATCCATTATGGATCTTCAAAACAGGAAGCAGAGCAAACATGCCAGGAAATTCAACGCACCGGAAGAAATGCGTATACGGTATCAGCAGATTTGGCTAATTCGAAGAAAGCAGCCACTGAAATTATCGATGCGGTTATTAGCAAGTTTGGTAAGGTCGATATTCTCATTAATAGTGCATCCGTTTTTGAAAATAAGACTTTGCTAGACTCTTCTGAGCATGATTGGGACTCCCACCTCAATATTAATTTAAAGGCTCCCTATTTTTTGAGTCAGAAGTTCGCAAAAGCGATTCACTCGGGTCAAAGAGGGCACATTATCAATTTGGTTGACTGGAGAGCTCGAAGAGCAGGAGTCGGTCACTTACCATATCGAATTTCCAAGGCTGGGTTAGTGACGTTAACGGAATGTCTTGCACTTGAGCTGGCTCCCGAAATTCAGGTGAATGCTATAGCTCCTGGTGCTATCCTCCCACCGCCCGATCAGGATGCCTCTTATCTCGAAAAACGAGCACAACAGATCCCACTCAGACGTGCAGGGAACCCTGACGATATTTGTCAGGCCCTGCTCTATCTGCTTGAATCAGACTTTGTGACAGGGGAAGTTTTAACGGTCACAGGTGGCGAACAACTCTAAAACGAAGAGTGAGCGTGTTATTCAGCGATCAGGAAGAATAACTATTGCTGATAGCGTTTTCCACAACTTGCATCGTATTTTTCTGGCGGTCTTGAATCGATTGCATCACTGATTCCAAATGCCCGAGCGACTGCTCATAGTTGCGGTAGACATTGGTAACTTTTTTGGCGATTTGCTTTTGATTCACTTCGTCAATTTCAAAAGTCCAATCTTTGAGCCCGATATCGTACCACATTTGCCCCTTTATGGTGTCTGTTGGTTGTCTAATATATAAACCGGGAGTTCCATGTGCACAGGCGATAATAGGCGAGTGACATTCCATACTCACAACAGCGGCTGCATCGCGATAAAGTGAACCTGCTTCGTCTGGGAGCCAATAATCATCGTGGGCAACAACCATTGATTTGACATCTGAAGGAAGCCGATCAATCACGAGTGGACGAATTATTGAAGTTTGATAGGTCATTTCAGGACAAACGACTACTTTTTGGCCTGTTAGACGTACCCATTCCTGAATTGCTGCCCGTAGCTTCGCGTGGTCGGATTCCTGGTATTTTTGGTTCACCATCTCCACTTCTCGGACTTTTTCTTTTGACCAGCGAATTGATTTATGAATTTTATGATAAGGAGTCAATCTGAGTCGCGGGACGGCACAGAGATATTTCCCTTTTTGCAGTTGATTTTTTTTCTGAAACGCCAACGTTTTCTGATCATTAGTTAAATCAATGGCGAACGTCGCATCGGGAGCAAAGTCCTGATGTGAGGATGTTACTTTGGCTGCAGTTAGATTTTTAAGGGATTGTGTTTCGCGCGTGAAGATAAAGGCAGCTTCTGACAAGAGGCTGTGTAACTCTTTATTAACTTTAGAGATTGTGACCCCATAGATTCCATAGGGTTTCCTCGTCATTTTTTTCCAGAATGCTAATTCTCTTTGCGAAACAACACTTGGGCCGGAACCATGGAGAAAAAAATCTGCATTCTGAAATGCTTGCCGGAGAGACTCTGAGTTCAGTTTTCCATCGCGTTGAAGGCGGCCTTTTACGATTTTGAGGTGGGGAAACCGTTTTTTTAACATTGGTTCGACCCCCCGATCGACACTATTAGGCCACAGAATGACCTGAAACTTGGGCGCATATAATTCGAGTAATTTCAAGATTCCGGGAGTATGACCAATATCTCCAATATTCACCGTTTGCCAGCCAGACCGCAGTAAAATAGTCGGAGTTTTAACCGGTTTCGATGTCGATTGTGAGAACGATTGCGTTTGTATGAGCATACCACTGCAAAGTCCCCCTGCCAGACCTAATGAGTGATTGATAGACTGTTTTAACCAACTACGACGCGAGAGATTTTGCTGCTGATTGTTCATGTGAGTTTTTTCTGTCAATTTTCGGCCCAGATCAATGATTTGGTAAGAAATAAATCAATTCTATTTTTAGAAAAGCGCCCTGTCCTGTGCAACCAGTTGTACTAACATTATAGTGGAGTTAACTGTTTTAACGTTTATTAGCTTGCTGCATCCTCTTTTTATATTCATCATAATTATCACGATGCCTGATCAAATCAACATTTCTGATTTATTGTTACGAGCCATTATTGGCATCAATGATGAAGAAAGAAACAAAAAACAAGACGTCCTGATCAATTTAACTTTGCATGTGGACTTAAATGAGGCTGGTAAGTCAGATGATATTTGTGATGCAGTCAACTATCGGACGATTACTAAAGAAATTATCAATTTAGTCGAAAACTCACAGTTTGAACTTGTAGAAAAAATGGCTGCAGAAGTTGCCAAACTATGCTTAAAAGATGAACGAGTACTACGGGCAACGGTCAGAATTGAAAAGCCTGGGGCTTTGCGTTTTGCTCGTTCAGTAGGTGTGACGATCGAGAGAACCCGCGAGGATCTTTTCGGAGTCTGACATGAATCAGGTCTTTCTGGCATTAGGCAGTAATATTCGCCCGGAATTCTATCTTCCCCGAGCAGTCAGATTATTAAGTGGCTATGGTGTCATTCTTAAAAGATCATCCGTTTGGCAAAGTAGTCCTGTCGGAGACGAGAATCAGGCTGATTTTTTGAATGCAGCAGTTCTGATGGAGACCCCGTTAGAAGCATCTAAGTTACGATTGGATGTCATTGCCGGGATCGAACAGCAGCTGGATCGGGTCCGCGATCCTGATAATAAAAACGGACCCAGAACGATTGATATCGATCTGGTCTTATTTAATGAAGAGCAGTTGGAAATCGGGCACCGAATCATACCCGATCCGGAAATACTTGAGCGAGCATTTTTGGCCGCTCCTTTAGCGGAACTTGCTCCCCAATATGTGGTTCCTGGTGTAAACAAGACACTGGAGCAAATCGCGAACGAATTAACATCTACTGATGAGAATCCGTTAATGTGTTTTAGTGATGTGCAAATTTAAGAATCACGCAGAATCAAAGCGTTCCCAGGGAGGCAGGCCATCTTAAAGAACAGCCCTTGATCTTCGCATTGAGATTTATAGGCATCGGGCATTTTCGCTTCCGTTTCGTCATCCCATTCGAGGATATAGGTCCGCTCAGACACTTTCTTGCCGCGCACTTCCACCACCATTCCTGTCCAGCCACCGCAACAAATTTCTGGAAATTCCGGTACATATACCTCTTCTTTTACCTGAATATTTGAGCCTGCTTTGATAGTCGAAGATGCCTTTTTACCCATAATTTATTTCTGCCAAAACATATTTAATCTTTAAATTTTTGAGAAACCAATTGGCACGTTAGTCGACAGTGTATCGCTAATGCAGCATGGATTTCAATTGAAGTAGAACGATAACCCTCCCTTAGATACAAGAAATTAACAATTTTTTGGCATTCATCCGTTTGATGTGGCTTTTTGGCAACATATTGACCGCAGAGAAAGCGTTTTATTTTGCATCCTGTATCAGTATTACTACATAAGATGATAAGTTTTTTTTTACAGAAAAATCCCTCCTCATGCTCATTTCTAAGCTATTGTTTTAGTGGATAAAACCATCCCCTCTTGAATGTACTCTCCCGGCCGGCTGCCTAGTTGCAGAATATGAATTAAACCAAAGTTGGATCAATACTAATATTTTCAAGAGGACTGAGATGTTGACGCGGCATCGCCGACAGGCATTGAATCAAAAAAATTGTGAAGGACGCTCTGGGGCGACTTTAGTCGAATTAGCGTTCGTAGCTCCTGTTTTTCTGGCATTTGTCTATGCCATTTTCGAATTTGGATATGCCTACGTGGTATCCAATATCATTCAGGAAGCAACACAGGAAGGCGCGAAATTAGGTCGTCTTGAGGGTGTTACAACAGCACAGGTGGAAACGAAAGTCAAATCATTACTTGATACCGTTTTTGATTCAAATCTTGCCACAATCATGGTGAAAAATGCCAGTATGTTTGACACAGAAGGTGTCGATGTTTCACAAATCGATTTTGCTGCCCTTCCCGACATGAATCTTGCAAACGCTGAAAAAGCGCAATTATTTATCGTTCGTGTGGAAGTTCCGTATAAAGATGTTCGACTACTAAGCTCATTTTTTGTTGACCCGGTAGAGGCCGCAGCAGCAGCAAGTCATGAAGAGAGTCTTATGTTGTCTGGGCATACTGTCAGGCGTCACGAATAAATCTCTGCAACAATTTTGTTTGCAGAAAATATTACCGTTTCAGGTAAGCCACTGTTAGCAGGAGTAAACTCATGCGAGTAATTCGAAACAATCAAACAAAATCGGAAATCAAATTTCAAAGCCGCAAAGGTGTAGCTGCAGTGGAATTTGCCGTGATTGCGCCCGTTTTTCTGGCGTTAATCCTTGGAATGGTTGCAGTGCGCCGTGCAGTGCATACAACAACGGTCATGGACGCGTCATTAGCACAGGCCGGGCGATTAGCTTCGATGGATGCCGGTTTGGATTTACCTAATGGAATGAACTTGAATGATAAAATCATTCTTGATGTACGTAATTTTTTGCGTGCATCAGGGATTGAAAACGATGAATCAAATCTGACGATTACGATCACGCATGCCGATGATGAAGATGGAGTTCCCCTTGATCCAATGCCAAATCCTCCCAGTGCAGGTGATACCTTTGACTTGAGTGACTTATCCAATCGAAATCGATTATTTCGAATTGGAATTGAGATTCCTGAGGGAGCATTAAGTTCAGATCTCACGGATATTATGAATCTGGAAGGATCAATGGCGAAGCCACTCAATGGTGATCCGGTCTGGGATTTAATTTTGAATAATGGCACGACAAAGATTGTCAACTAGAAAACATTTTTAAAGAGTCTCACTCTGACTTCAGGGGAACATGGGGGGAATGATGAAACAGGTACAAAATACACATGATGAAAAGTTGAACTTGCCAGGCGAACAAAACCGTCGTGGTGCGTTCATGGTGATGGCTGCTCCATTTCTCATCGCTACGATGGGATTTTTGGCATTTGGTATTGATATCGCCGTTATCACAATGACCAAAACCAGAATGCGGAATGCCGTTGATGCCGCTGCCCTGGCTGCTGCTCAACAAATTACAAACACGATCCAGGAAGCTGCAAATGATATTGATCAAGGTCAAGATGTAGGGGGCGCAGTTCAGGACGCCAATACAATTGCTGTAGACGCCGCTAAGGCCATGGCAGAAAAAGTGGCTCGTTTAAATGGCGTTTACATTGATCCTGAAACTGACGTCGAATTTGGAAAACACTATAAAGACAGTCAGGGCAATGACCATATGGATTGGGGAGAAGATGCTAAGCCTTATAACGTCGTGAAGGTGACAGCGCGTCGCGATAATCCAACCGAAGGTCAAGAAGACTCAAAATTACAACTGTTCTTTGCTGGACTCATGAATGATAAAACTGCATCAATTACGACTTCAGCAATCGCATTCATAGAAGCACGAGACATTGTACTTGTGCTCGACTACTCTGGTTCTATGAGTTACGACAGTCAATTTGACGCTATGTCTTCTTCAAGTATGGGGAAAGCAGCTGTGGAGCAGAATCTGGATGATATCTGGGATTCATTAGTTGCCTCAGGGACTACCTACTCGGATACAGGGAAACTAAAATTTCCCGCGACAGGCTATGGAAAGATTAACTCAGCGAATGGTACTTATAATAGTTCCAACAGTGATGAAACGGTTTTTTATGCACTCGACTTGGATGAAGTCGATGCGAATGGAAACCTGAAATATCCATTTCCTCAGGAAGGAAAAGATAGTAATGGCAATTTAAAAGGACAACCCACAGGATCTGCGAATAAGAGCGCATGGAAAAACTATATTAACTGGGTGCGAAATGATAGTTCTGTTAAAAACTATGGTTACAGAAAGGACTATGGTTATCGTACTCTCGTTGGTTATCTGATTGAAAGACGTAAGAAGAATAATCAGTCTGAAGATTTATGGCGTGCTCCCATTTATCCGTTCCATGCGATGAAAGAGGGAGTGACACTCTTTAACGAATTCCTTGGCGGGTTAAAATTCGGAGACTATACCGGGTTAGTAACCTATGATAGTTCTTCCCGTGTCGAATCTGTTCTCAATGATGACGGTGTTGCAGATACTGTTGATTTAGGAGATGAGCTCATTACGAATCGTTACGAAGATATCGATACGATTCAGAGACACAAACAGGCTTCTCATTACGCTGCTTATACTGGAATGGGGTACGGGATTCGTGATGCACGAGAACTGTTATATTCACATGGACGAGTTGGTGCTCGGCCTACGATATTGGTGATGACTGACGGGAATGCCAATCGTTCCCCTTCGGGTTGGTCTTTACCAGGAACTTGGAGCTGGGATGAAGTTACTGACTTTGATGGTGATGGTAACTCAGACTATTCCACTTCAAGCAAAAGTAAACAGTATGCTTTCTGGCAAGCAGTGGAAGCCGCCAACATGGGTTATACCGTGCATACGATGACCGTTGGTAAAGGAGCTGATCGAAATTTAATGCAGGCAATCGCCAAGGCGTGCAATGGAATTTGGATCGATGCACCGGGTGGTGCCACGATTGAAGATATGAGGGACCAATTGTTGGTCGCCTTCGGAAAGATCGCTGCCAATGTTCCACCAGCAAAATTGTTGGCGGATCCTGAAAATGATTTTTAAAGAAGCGAATACTAAATGATTCGTGCCTGCTTGGGTTGATTTCTACCTGAGTGATTGAGGTGGCTGGAAACAGCCACCTCTTTTTTATTTCCTTTTGTATTTTGCGAAATGTTCAATTTCTGTTTCGTTCTATTAATGATTACAAAGGCCCCGGGAGATGTTTCTTGCAGCAAATTGAGTTTCGATACCGAAATGGGGTGAATTTTGTCCTGATGATTACCTTGGACCTGATGATTACCTTGGACAGGAAAAGAAATCTTCAAAAAATATATCAAAAAAAGAGAAATTATTATCGACGAAGAATTACGATATATTCATAATAGTAATATATTATTGCATTCGAGAATCTAGTTTCTGACTGGGAGCAGTCAGAGAAACTAATCCTTCCGTCACTCTCACCCTGATTGATCATCTACTCTCGAAAGAGTCCTCTCAGATCAATAAGGGGCAGTGAAAAGAGACTATCTCTTTTCATCACCAGAGTTATTTTAACTTAGGTCTGCCATAAGGGGGTTGGGGCTCATGTCGATCGACAAGTTCCTTTCTTTTGCTATCACTACCATTACTTTATGTACATATTTTGCGTCGAGTACCTTCGCTGCAAATCCATCTGAAGTAAAAGGCAAAATCAGCTTTTATCAACAGATTCGTCCGATACTTCAGGCACATTGTGCAGGATGCCATCATCCACGCAATCCTGAAGGGGAATATGTGATTACAGAGTTTTCGCGTTTACTTAAGGGGGGAGAAAGTGAGACCACTGCCATCATTCCAGGTAAGCCTGATGAAAGCTATTTTGTAAAATTGATTACTCCCCATGGTAACGAAGCCGAAATGCCGAAAGGGAAATCACCTCTTTTGCAAGATCAAATCGCCTTGATTCGCTCTTGGATTCAACAGGGAGCCATTGATGATTCACCGAAGAAAGTTGAGTACCAATTTAATAAAAAGAATCCGCCTAAGTATTCCTCTCCTCCGGTAGTCACTTCACTCGATTACTCTCCTGACGGAAAACTTCTGGCTGTTGCTGGTTTTCATGAAGTTGTGCTCCATACTGCACAAGGTGATAAGCTGGTCGGGCGACTGATTGGGAAATCTCAACGGATTGAATCAGTTCAGTTTTCGCCTGATGGAAAATATTTAGCAGTAACGGGAGGAACCCCTGCTGAGCGGGGCGAAATTCAAATCTGGGATGTGGCAAAACAAACACTGAAAAAGTCGGTCCCATTAACCTATGACACCATTTACGGTGCGAGTTGGTCTCCAGATGGAAAATTACTGGCATTTGGTTGTGCTGATAATACTGTGCGTGTGATCGAAGTCGAGACAGCGAAAGAGATTCTTTATCAGAATGCCCATTATGATTGGGTCCTTGATACTGTTTTTTCAACTGATGGGAGTCATGTCATTTCTGTCAGTCGTGACAGGACAACGAAACTGGCTGAATTAAAAACACAGCGATTTATCGATAACATTACTTCGATTACCCCCAAAGCTTTGACAGGGGGACTGGCAGCGATTGCTCGCCATCCAACTCAAGATACAATTCTGGTTGGAGGTGCAGATGGTATACCTAAACTTTACCATGTATTCCGTCAGTCAGTGCGTGTGATTGGTGACGATGCAAACCAGGTAAGACGCTTCCCTGCTCTCAAAGGAAGAATATTCGGAGTCGATATTCATCCGAATGGCAAACAATTGGTCGCAGTCAGTAGTCTGAATCATACAGGGGAACTGAAAGTCTTCTCTTTCAAAATTGAAAAAAAGTTTTCTCCTGAATTGGTTAAAATTCTATCAAAACGTGTTGTGACAAGAACCCCGGCTGAGAAAAAGCAAGTCGAAGAGAATCGGACAAAATCTGTCAAGCTTGTAAGTGAAGTCAAGGTTCCAGAGTCAGGTTTATATACTGTTGCTTATCACCCGCAGGGCGAAATTATTGCCACCGCAGGACAAGATGGCCAGGTTCGGCTGTTTGAAGCGAAAACAGGGAAACTGAAAAAATCATTTGTACCTGTTCCTTTAGAAGCCAGTCAAAAACAATTAGCAGAATCGAAAATTGGAACACAGAAATCTGAAGTAGTCGTAGTCGATTTGAATCATAAAAAATTGCCACAAGAAACACTCTCTGACTCTGACCCGGTAGTGAAACTAGAAGTACAACCACCAACTGCCAGGATCGCACAAAAATATGACACGATTCAGTTCATTGTTACAGGATACTTAAAATCCGGAGGGAAAACAGATCTGACGCGTTTGGTAAAAGTAAATTTAAGCCAACCAGGAAAAATACATGTTTCTCCGACTGGCTTGGTACGTGCACTTCAACCAGGCACTGTTGATGTCAATTTCAGTCAAAAGGGAATTCAAACGAAAGCGAAAATAACTGTAGCCGAATTTCCTGAAGATTACCGTCCCGATTACTGGCGGGATGTTGCCCCCGCATTTACTAAAATGGGGTGTAATTCCGGGTTATGTCACGGTGCAAATAAAGGAAAAGATGGATTTAAACTTTCCTTAAGAGGAACCGATGATCTGTTTGACCTGAGAGCATTTACTGATGATCTTAAATCACGCCGTGTTAATCTGGCGTCTCCTGAGAAGAGTCTCATTTTATTGAAAGCAATTGCCGAAGTCCCACATAAAGGAGGCCAAGTTGCGTTAGCCGGTGATGCGCATTATGAAATCGTTGCATCGTGGATCAAGAATGGAACTCCTTTGAAAAAAGATTCTGCCCGAGTAACAAGTATCAAAATTACTCCTGAAAATCCCGTTGTTCCACGTGCTGGCTTATTACAGCAGTTCCGTGTACTGGCAACTTATGATAATGGTGAAGTTCGTGATGTGACTTCAGATTCATTTATTGATAGTAGTAATATTGAAATTGCGAAAATGCATCATGGTGGGATTGTAGAAGTTCTCCGGCGGGGCGAAGCGCCGCTTTTGGCCCGTTATCAAGGAAAGTATGCTGCCACAACAGTGACAGTTATGGGTGACCGCACAGACTTTGTCTGGAAGCAGGTTCCCATCCACAATTACATTGATCAACTGGTAGATAACAAACTCAAGAAAACGAAAACACTTCCATCTGACTTATGTACTGATGCAGAGTTTATAAGACGTCTTTTCATTGACTTAACTGGATTGCCACCAACGATTGAGGATGTCAAAACTTTTTTGGCCGACAAACGCGAGTCTAATGTCAAACGTAATGCATTGATTGATCGCCTGATTGGGAGCCCAGAGTTTGTAGAACATTGGACCAATAAATGGGCTGATCTTTTACAGGTGAACCGTAAATATTTGGGCGTCGAAGGCGCAAAATTATTCCGGGAGTGGATCCGTAAGTCTGTCTCAGACAATGTTCCCTATGATCAATTTGTTTATCAGGTGCTTTCCGCCTCTGGTTCAAACAAAACGAATCCAGCTGCATCCTACTTCAAAATTCATCGTACTCCAGTTGACACGATGGAAAACACAACTCATTTATTCCTCGCAATTCGTTTCAATTGCAATAAATGTCATGATCATCCATTCGAGCGCTGGACTCAGGATCAATATTATGAAACATCAGCCTTCTTTGCTCAATATGGTTTGAAAAATGCTCCTGAGAGTAAAGGACGCATGATTGGTCGTACAGCCGTCGAAAGTGGAAAACCTTTGTTCGAAGTCATCTACGATAAAAAAGATGGTGAGATGATCCATGAACGTACCGGTGCCAAAACATTACCTAAATTCCCCTACCCTGCAGAATTCAAAACAGAAAAAATAGAACTTTCACGCCGCGAACAATTAGCACGTTGGATCACTTCACGCGATAACCAATACTTTGCGAAAGCATATGCGAATCGAATCTGGGGTTATCTTACTGGAACAGGTTTGATTGAACCGATTGACGATATTCGCGCTGGAAACCCGCCGTCTAACCCAGAGCTCTTAGATCAACTGACGGCTGACTTCCTAAAACATGATTTTGATATCCGTCATTTAATGCGTGTGGTATGTCAGTCACGGACATATCAACTTTCGATTAAGACGAATAAATGGAATGAAGATGATTCGATCAACTATTCACACGCAAAAGCACGGCGTTTACCAGCAGAGGTATTGTATGATTCACTTTGCCGTGTGACCGGCTCTCTCTCAAATATCCCGGGAGTTCCAGCCGGAACGCGCGCTGCAGAACTTCCCGATGTTGGTTTTAAATTGAAAAGTGATTTCCTTGCAAAATTCGGGCGTGCTCAACGCGAGAGTCCTTGTGAATGCGAACGATCATCCAGTGTCGAACTGGGTCCTGTTATGGCATTAATTAGTGGTCCGACGGTTGGGAATGCTATTAGTGATCCCAATAATGCCCTTAGTAAACTCGTTCAAGAAGAAAAAGACGATCATTCGCTGATCGATTCGATTTTCCTCAGAGTTTTAAATCGTCCAGCAACAAATGAAGAAAAACAGGCCGGAGTCAATTTAATTCAACAGCAAATTCAAAGTGAGCATGACGCATTAACGAAACGGCTGGTCACCTACGAAAAAAGCTTGTCTCCTGATGTAATCAAACAGGAAAATCTACGTGTCAAAAATGTTCAAGAGGCTCAACATGCTGTGACTTCGTTCCAGAAAGCAATTGCTCCTCGAGAAGCCTGGTTAAATGAAGAACAAAAAGCACGCACTGCAAAATTGCAAAAAGTTTTGTCTGAATACCAAAAGGCATTGAAAACGAAAATTGCAAATTGGGAAAAACAAAATTTGAAAGGTTCGAAGTGGGTTGCCCTCAAGCCGGAAACGATGTCTGCAACTAATAAAGCAACCTTAGAGCTACAAAAGGACCTTTCTATACTGGCAACAGGCAAGAACGGAAAAGGCGATTATCAAATCGTCGCACATTCGCCTTTGAAAGGAATCTCTGCAGTTCGTCTCGAAGTACTGACGCATGATTCACTGCCTAATAAAGGTCCTGGACGTGCAGCAGATGGAAATATTGTATTGAATGAATTCGAAGTCTATTCAGCACTAAAATCAAAGCCTGAGCAAAAAACAAAATTAACTCTTTCGAATGCACAGGCCGATTTTAGCCAGAATGTTTATAATATTTCGACTGCTATTGACGGAAAAGTTAAACCTTCAAGTGATGGTTGGGCCCTGGCTCCTCAAACAGGAAAATCACATATGGCAAGTTTTGATATTCAATCAAAAGTGACAGGCGACGATCAGGGAACAATTTTAACTTTTGTCTTAAAACAGCACTTTAGCAGTAACACACATTCTATTGGCCGGTTTCGACTTTCTGTCACTAATAGTGGTGGTCCTACTACTTTAGATAAACACCCTAAGGATATTCAGAAAATCCTTGCGAAAAAACAAGATAAACGAAATGCAGCCGAGAATAAGAAGTTGCTTGATTATTACAGTAAGTCGGATCGTAAGCTGCAAGCGCAGCTGAAAGCAGTTGCTGACAGTAAAAAGCCACGTCCGACTGATCCAAAGCTGGTAGAATTACGAAATCATCTAATGAAAATGCAGAATGTTCGCCCTGTAGATCGAAAATTGACCCGTTTACGCAACGATGTTCGGCTTAGTGGGGAACAGGTTAAGCAGAAGCGACTCATTGCGGCTCAGGACCTAACCTGGGCATTGATCAATAGCCCCGCATTTCTGTTTAATCGCTAAGACGATTTTACAAACGAAAGTACAATCTAACGGATAGAATACTCAAACCGACCTCTAACAGAAGTGAGGAGATACTGAGATGCTAATCATTCCAGGTCAACCCGGCAAGGAAGCATGTGAATCCAGAAACCAGATATCCCGACGTGACTTATTGAGGGTTGGTGGTTCCGGCATGATGGGTATGGGACTCGGTTCCATGTTACAACTTCAGGAAGCAGCTGCCAACAATAATGAAGGTGGTGGTCCTGGTTGGGCAAAAGCGAAAAGCGTTATCTTAATCTTTCTGCAAGGTGGGCCAAGCCATCTCGATCTATGGGATCCAAAAGAAAATGTTCCTGATAACGTGCGAAGTGTATTCAAGCCAATTCCGACGAAAATTCCAGGAGTGCAATTTACTGAATTGCTTCCGAATCTCGCGCAGCAAAACGACAAGTTCACCATGATTCGCTCAATGAGCTATACACCGAAAGGGCTCTTCAATCATACTGCTGCCATTTATCAAATGTTAACCGGTTACACGACAGATAAGGTCAGCCCTTCAGGGCAATTAGAACCTCCGAGTCCCAAAGATTTTCCAAACTTCGGTTCAAACATCATTCGCTTGCAGCCTCCACAAGTTTCTATGTTGCCGTTTGTAATGCTACCCCGCCCTTTACAGGAAAGTAATGTAGTCGGTAAAGCAGGCACCGCTGGATTCTTGGGACGTGCGTATGATCCCTATTATTTGTATCCACCGGGAGATGATATGGATATGAATAAAATGGATAAAATCAGTGTAGATGACTTAAAACTACGTCCGGATGTTTATACTTCCCGCCTGCAACGGCGTGCCAGTTTACGAGAATCGATCAACAAAGGAATGCCACAGCTCAATAAAGCTGTCGAAGACTATAAGTTGGATAAATATTATTCTCGAGCACTTGATCTGGTAATATCCGGGCGTGCCCGGGATGCATTTGCTCTCGACCAGGAGCCAGACGCGGTCCGAGATAAGTACGGGCGGAACACTTTTGGACAAAGTCTCCTATTGGCGCGCCGTCTTGCTGAAGCAGGTACGCGTGTTGTTGAAGTCGTATGGCCGAAAGTTGCTAACTCTAACAATCATTCCTGGGATGTGCATACTGGGTTATCCAAGCGCTTGAAAGATCAGTCTGCCCCCATGTTTGACCAGGGGCTCGCCAGTTTAATTTCAGATTTATATGATCGAGGTACTCTCGATGAAACTCTGGTGGTCGCCGTTGGTGAGTTTGGAAGAAGCCCGCAACGTGGTGTGAGTACGTCAGGTAACTCAAATAGTGACGATGGAAGAGATCACTGGCCTTATTGTTACACCTCTGTTATGGCTGGTGCTGGTTTGAAACGAGGTTATGTGCATGGGGAATCAGATAAAACAGGCTCCAGTCCTCGGAAAGATCCGGTCCACCCACGCGAACTGTTGGCTACGATCTACCACTCGTTTGGCATCAATCCTGAAACAATTGTGTATAATCACCTGAATCAGCCTCGCGAATTAGTAAAAGCTCAAGCTGTTACCAAATTGATGGGATGATTGATCTTTTTTATAACAAAACGAATCTGGCCCACCTTTTCTAGTAATTGGTGGGCTTCTTTTCTAGACAGGGATTGTAGGTTATTTCAAAACAGACACTTTTTGTATTTTGACAAAAGTTTTTAAAAATTGGAAAAGCATCAAAATAGTCCTTGAAATTTTGATTATCAAATGGTGTACAATACGTTTGTGGAAAATAACAAGAGTATTTATTGTACGAGATGACACATTGTTATAAATACATAGGAAATTTACAGAAACCGGGAACTCATCTCCCCCACAAACGTCCTGGTTATTGTTCTTATAAATCGCGCCACGATTACCTTGATTTCTAAACTAATAAACAGGCCATTCTCGATCTAAGGATGGGTAATGTTACGTATGAGTGCGCACTTTAAATTCTTTCAGTTAAAATTGGTCTGCTTCCATCTTTTTACCTGCATGGCACTTTGTGCCTCATTATCGATGGAGAAGCCACTTTGCGCCCAAATTATTTTTGCACAACCAGTTGCAGCAGAGGCCACCACTGTAAGCGATGCTGGCACTTCTCCCCATAAGATGCCGGGTTTTAGTATCTCAGTGGATGAAAAGAAACTGAATCTACTCGATGATTACGAGCGATATATACGGCATCAGATGTGGGAAAAGGCATTGTCCACATTGAAAGAATTGGCCGAAACGAAGTCAACTTCACCTTTACTACCAACCACAGATGGTTTTTTAGTCGATGCAGAACATCGTATCTGGTTGGCGATCACAGCATTACCAGCAGAAGGTCGTGAAGCCTTTCGTCTATTTTTTGATGGCAAGGCCAATAAGCAGTTTGAGGAATTATCGTCGGAAAGCGGATTTTTCGATCCCAAGGTCATTAGCAAGGCGAAAAACATCTATTCACAATACTTTTTGACATCGGTCGGAGATGATGTTGCTGAGTTGTTGGGAAATGATGCATTTGAACGCGGAGAATTTGCTCTGGCGGCACACTATTGGAAGTCAATTTTAGATCACCATCCCGATAGCAATCTGCCTGAAATTGATTTGAATGTCAAATTAGCGTTAGCTTTGATTCGAAGCCATCAGCTTGAACTCGCAGATGCTAACATACAATTAATCGCACAACAGTTCCCTGATAAAAAAATTATGATGGGAGGGCAATCGATAGATCCAGTCAGTTACTTGCAGTCGCTGATTACTGAAATGCCTGTGAAATCTCGGAATTCAGTTGAGCAGCCTGACACAAGTTTTGCTTCGTTAAAGCAACCTCTGAAACTACAGCAGACAAAAAATAAACCAAAGTGGAAGTTGTCTTTTCTGGACAAGAGTGTTGTGCAGGCCATCGCGAATTCCCAGTCGAACTATTATGGCAGAGGAAAATCATATATCACATTTGTTCCACCGATGGCTGTGGACTCAAAACGTGCGTACTTCAATTTTTATGGTGTTTGTTTTGGTGTCGATTTACAGTCAGGAAAATTGGTTTGGCGGAATTCGAAGTTTCAAACTTTGGGAACCCATTTCAATAATTATAGTTTTCATCAATCGAGTAGTTTGCAGCAATATCATATCAGCGTCAGTGGCGATTATGTTTTAGCTACGATGATTCCTCAAAAAGAAATGAATCACTATCGCGCGCGTTATCGATTGATGGCCTATCACAAAAAGACCGGTAAAGAATTTTGGACTTCGAACATTGGTAATGAAAGTTTTATTTCGAAACCTCTAGTTGATGGAGACCATATTTATATTATTTCTCATACCCAAAATAATAAGTTACTTACCTTAAACAGTCTTTCATTAAAAACGGGTAAAAAAGAGTGGTCGATTCCACTAGGTACTGTCGTTGCAGGCAATTCATCGCATGGCGTGCCTCTTATGCCAGTTCCATATTTACAAAAACAGGGTGACAACTTATTAGTGCTGACAAACAATGGAGCCTTATTCGAAATTGCGATTCCCCGAAAAACCGTAAACTGGGTCTTCCGCTATCCATATAAGGCAAGTCAACAGAATCAAAACTATTATTATGCTGCTATCAAAGAAGAAGTAGAATTGCACACTGATGGCCAGATGATTCGCGATCAGAATCTGGTTTATTTCAAAGAAGCAGGAGCAAATGAAGTATTTGCATTAGACTTGATTGCAAAAAAAGTAATTTGGAAGCGACCAGTTAAAGTCTCTGCTCAGATTGTGGGGATTGATCAGAACAATGTCTATCTTTTATCAAAAGAGTTAGAAGCCATTGACCGGAAAACACATCAGCTAAACTGGGCTGTTTCACTGCCGATTGCGGCGGGTGGATTAAGCGCACTCATTGCTCCAAAAGAAGTATTAGTATTTACAAGTCGCGGAATTTTTGAAATTTCAAAGGCAAATGGAGACATCAATCGTATCTATCGAGGAAGTGATTTGACGTCTCTTGGCGGTGCCATTGATTTTTGCAAAAACTTAGTGATTTGTGTTTCTAACCAGTCTGTCACTGCATACCCTGTCGAGACGAAACAGTCTCCTGATAATTCTGACATCAAAAAGTCAGTTCCTTGATCTCCAATTTGATATAAACTCACATATGGAATTTAATATGAGCGGCATGTCCAACTTGATTCAACGCTTTGTGACTCTCAATCTGGTTTTGTTCGTATGCTGGGGAGCAAATGTGCTTACAGTCTCTGCAGACGAAGCAAACGGTATTACCGTTGTCGGTATGGGCAGTATTGAGGCGAAACCTTCCGTTGTGGAGCTAACTGGAATGGTCATTGGGCAAGGTCAATTAGCAGGTGATGCGGTAACAAAATATCATGGCAATCGTCGTAGAGCAGAGACTGCTTTCAAAAATTTAAATATTCCAGGGCTCGAAATTGTTGAAGAAGGAATGTCTCTCTATTCTTCTTTAAATGCAAGTCAGATGCAGGCAATGATGCGTGGAATGGCTGTGAATAATACACAGTCTCAACAACTTTCCGTTTCGGAAATGATAAAAATTCGTTTAACGGGAATTGATAAATTAAGCTCGCAAGAACTGTTGGAAACGATTGTCAAGATTATCGATTCAGGTAAGGATGCAGGGGTGATTATCGGAAACGATACAACGCCGACTATACCTGGACAGTATAATCCATCCAAAGCCAGAAATACGATGGCGACTTTCAAAGTCACGAATGTAGGAAAGTTGAAAGAAGAAGCCTACCAGAAAGCAGTTCAAGATGCCAAAACACAAGCCGAAAAACTTGCCAAACTGACAGGAGTTAAATTAGGAAAAGTCGTTTCGATTAATGGAGATGGTGGTGTTCCAAAAAGTTCATCTGTGGTTTATTACCCTGGTTATAGTCGTAGCTCCATGACTGCAAGCACCGGGAAAAACGACGAGCAACCCTCCCCGCTTTTAAAAAAAATACCAATTTCAGTAGCAGTGCGTGTGACTTTTTCGATTGAATAATAAATTGGCAGTAGTCGGATCTTCCATTAAGCTAATAGTGAAAAACAGGAATCGAGGCGTCAAATGCGACTGATTCAGCAAGCAGCAATCCATTTCCTATGTATGCTTTTTCTTTGCGTTCCTGCTTTATTAAAAGCCGAAGAACTTTTACCTCGTCATATTACACCTGCTGCTGTGAAATCGATTAAACGAGGACTGGACTATTTGGCCAAGCAGCAAACTGCTGGAGGAAGTTTCCAAACCACTCAAGATGGCAGTACCTACCCAGTTTCGATGACCTCGTTAGCGGGCATTGCGTTTTTAGCAAATGGGAATACCACCAGCCGTGGTCCTTACGCAGATCAAGTACGAAAAGCAACAGAATATGTTTTGAGTCAAGCACAAGACAGTGGATTAATAGCCGCTGGTTCAGAAAATGGTCGTCCCATGTATGGGCATGGATTTTCACTTTTGTTTCTTTCCAGTGTGTTCGGCATGGAGACGGATGCTAAAGTTCGAGCACGAATTGCCAAAGTTGTGAAAGATGGAATCCAGTTAACTTCCTCAGGTCAAAGTCATTTAGGAGGCTGGATCTATACACCCGGAGGGGGTGATGAAGGAAGTGTTACTGTGACACAAATGCAGGGGCTCCGGGCAGCCCACAATGCTGGATTCACTGTGCCCAAAGGAACGATTCAAAATGCCGTCAGGTATCTGGAACTTTGCCAGACACCTGAAGGCGGGATTCGTTATTCCTATCATTCCGGAAACGATACGCGATTACCGATTTCGGCGGCCGCAATCACCTGCCTCTATTCTGCTGGCGAGTATGAATCTCCTTTAGCTGAAGAATGTATGGAATATGTCTATGGGCAATTCAAGAATCGAAAAAATGGTTTTCAGTCCGGCCATTATTTTTATTTGAACCTTTACGCCGCTCAAGCGTTTTATCAGGCAGGTGATGAATACTGGAATGCCTATTTTCCAGGTCAGCGGGACAGTCTGGTTAAGTCGCAAGTGTCAAACGGAAGCTGGAATGGAGATGGAGTGGGTCCAATTTTCGGGACTAGTGTGGCCTTAATCGTTATGCAACTACCCTACAAATATTTACCGATTTATCAACGTTGATTTTCTATCGATAGGAACCGGTCCTGTAAGACTGGTAGAACGGGGAGTGAATTTTGTCAGAAATCAAAACAGCACCAGATATGGTAGCTTTGGAAAAGCTCAAAGTTGCCCAGGAACGCATTCGCGAGCAGATCCGGACCGTTGTCATAGGTCAGGACGATGTGGTTGAACAATTATTAGTCAGTATTTTAGCTGGTGGCCATTGTATTCTGGAAGGAGTACCAGGACTGGCAAAAACATTGCTGGTTTCGACATTGGCTAAAAGTCTTTCACTGGAGTTTGGACGTATTCAGTTTACTCCTGACCTGATGCCAGCTGATATCACCGGAACGGATGTGATTTATGAAGACCGGGAAACTGGTAGCCGTGAATTCAAATTTATTGAAGGTCCGATTTTTACAAACCTTTTATTAGCAGATGAAATCAACCGGACACCTCCCAAGACTCAGGCTGCTTTGCTACAGGGAATGCAGGAAAAAAATATTTCGGCGGGGACAAAGCATTATCAACTTCCTCGTCCATTTTTTGTATTGGCAACACAAAACCCGATTGAGCAAGAAGGTACCTATCCTCTACCCGAAGCACAGTTAGACCGTTTTCTGATGAAAATCATTGTTGAATATCCTACGCGTGACGAAGAACGTTTGATCTACAAAACAGTAACTGGAGACGATTTAGTAGAGCCAGAAGCAACTTTAACAGGTGAAGAAGTACTGGAGCTGCAGCATTTGATCCGACGTGTGCCTATCAGTGATTTTCTAGTGGATTACACAATGGATCTGATCCGGGCAACGCGTTGTGATAGTGAAGATGCTCCCGAGTTTATTAATCGTTGGGTTCTTTGGGGGGCAGGCCCTCGTGGTGGTCAGTCTTTAATTTTAGCTGCCAAAGCGCGAGCCGCCTTGTACGGACGGCCTGAAGTTTCCGTCGAAGATTTACAGGCGGTATCCAAATCCGTTTTACGGCACAGAATCGTGTTATCTTATAACGCGGAATCAGAAGGCCAAACAGCAGATACAGTAATCGAAAAATTGATTGAGGAAACACCGTTACATCACAGCGAGGCAGGAAAGGATGGACAGTTTGAAAGAATACTTAAATCCTGAAATCGTCGGCCGAATCGCTGGGATTGGTTTTAAGACACGACAACCGGTCGAAGGTACGATTGCTGGTCTCCATCGGAGTCCTCTGCATGGTCTTTCCCCTGAATTTGCCGATTATCGAAGCTATACTCCTGGCGATGATTTGAAAAATCTGGATTGGAAAGCATATGCAAGATCTGATCGATTCTATATCAAACGCTTTGAAGAAGAATCGAATTTGCGTGCAGTCTTTATTATCGATTCTTCAAAGTCGATGTCTTACGGTGCACCTGCCTTTTCAAAATACGATTGTGCCGCCACGCTTGCTGTTTCACTCTCAGCAGTCTTATTAAAACAGAGGGACGCTGTTGGCTTGGCGATTTTGAATGATCAGGTTCAGGAAGACTTACGAACGGGAGGAACCCCCTCACATCTTGCAAAATTTATTGAAGTATTACAGCGAGTCCAATTGGCAGGAGAAACTGATATTGGCCCCGCTGTCTCGCAGGTCGCCGACCAGATCCATCGGCGGGGTGTGGTGATTGTCCTCTCTGACCTTTTGACTCCTTTAGACCCATTTTACGAATCTTTAGGCAAGCTTCAATATGCAGGGCATGAAGTGATTGTCGTACACATTCTACACCGGGATGAATTAGAAATGCCTTTCAAAGACTCTGTGATTTTTCGAGATATTGAAGGCGAAGAAGAAATTTTTGCGGAACCCTGGGCGTTTCATAAGGCATATCAGGCTGCTATGGAGCAATTCATTCAAGAATCACGACAACGTTGTCAATATTGTGGAATTGATTACTTGCAGGTTTTGACAGATGAGAATCTGGGGGCTGTGCTTAGTAACTATTTACACAACCGTCAGTATGCACCGTCAAAAACACATCGTGGGAGAATGTCATCACTCGGGAGTTCAATACATAAGGAACCACAAAGCGAAGACAATTCAGAACAATCCCCTGCCCCGGAAACGAAAACACTTTAGTATCCTGAAAGAAAGATTGAAATCAATTCATGCATTTTTTGGCCCCTTTATTATTGGCGGGAACGGTTTTAGCGACTGCTCCCATCATTATTCACCTGTTAAACCGGCGACGGTTTATCCGCGTGGATTGGGCGCCGATGGAATATCTGAAGCTGACACTAAAGACAAACAAACGTCGATTGCGAATCGAACAATGGCTCTTGTTGGCTCTGCGGACCTTAGCTGTGCTTGCACTATTTTTAGCTGTCGCTCGTCCTATTAGCTCAGGAACGAATCTGGCTGGATTCTTATCAGTGGAAGGTCGTGCCAGTCGCGTGATTGTGATTGATGATTCACTCAGTATGTCCTATCAAAATAGCTATCAATCTGCCTTTGAGCGGGCGAAAAACGCGACTAGACAGGTGTTAAATCAACTCGGTCCGCAAGATTCCGTTTCCGTCGTCCTGGCGTCAAATCCAGCTCAACCCCTGGTTCGAATGGCACACTTGGAAGAAAGCGAAAGTAACAAATTAATCTCACGCATCAATGAGTTATCAAGTTGCCAGATGGGTAGTCACTGGATATCAACATTTGAAGACATTGATCGCCAATTACAGGAATCCACATTTCCAGTCAAAGAAGTCATTATCATTTCAGATTTATGGGCCGCTGGTTGGACTGTAGAAGTGCGAGATTTATTTGATCGCTGGTCGCAGGAGCAAGTGACCGTAAGATTTATTGATATCGGAGAAGAACCTGCTGGAAATCGAGTATTACACTCTCTGGAATCAGAAAGCCGTATTGCGCTGGTAGATCAAGAATTCAAATTAACGGCGGTGATCCAAAATGCGGGTGAAGAACCACTCAAATCAGGTCAGGCACTTTTAACCGTGGATGGTAATGTCACTCCCGTAACATTACCGGAAATCCCTGCTGATAAAACAGTCAATGTCCCGGTCAGCGTACGTTTTGATCAGGCAGGACAACATGTCGTGACTCTTAGTATTCCCGCCGATAAGTTACTGGAAGACAACACGCAACGAAAAATTATCAATGTGCGTCAAATGGTTGATGTTGTGCTAGTCGATGGCGAACCCGGATTGAATCCGTTTGAAGGTGAGACCGATTTTCTGGCATTGGCTCTCTCTGCAGGGAATTCAAATTGGCAGGTGACTCAAGCAGAAAGCTCGAACTGGAAGTCACAGCTATTAACTGCACCGGATTTAATTGTACTAGCGAACGTCGATCAATTGTCGAAAGAGCGCGTCCAGGAATTGGAAGAACTGGTTTCGTTAGGTACAGGGCTGATGATCTTTGCCGGTGATCAACTCGATCTGGAGCTTTACAACGAACGGCTCTTCAAAGGCGGCAGAGGACTGTTGCCAGCTCAAATTGATAAAATACGAGATTTACAAACACAGGGACTGGTCATCGAACCGATTGCCGATTCGCCAATTGAAACCTTAAAAAGTTTGACACCAGAACTTCTGAGCAGAGTACGTCCGCGTCGTTTTGCTGATGTTTCTCTCGACCCAGGTACAGACCAGCAACAAGTGCGGGTTCTGGCGCGCTGGAACGATGCGCAACAATCTCCAGCTGTGCTTGAAAAACGCTTTGGTGAAGGCCGTGTTATCTTCTGGACGATCACAGCTGACAAAAGCTGGAGCGATTGGCCAGCGGAAGCCAGCTTTGTTTTGGCCATGCGTGTGGCAGCACAACAGATTGCCGCGGATATTCAGCGTGGTGAAAACCTGATTGCTGGGGAGCCTATCAATTACGAATTGGAAACGGTCACAGTACCTCAATCAGGGGACTTAAATTGGCTAGACAGAGAGGCCAGTTCGCTCGAAATTACATTTGGAAATATCGATGAAACAAAAACGATGTTAAGCTCTCCCGCTATTCGATTTTCAGGAGTAGCTGAAGCGACATGGCAGACGCCACAACTTGGTGAACAGTCACAGAAATTTGCCATCAACGCCAATGTAGAAGATTCGCTTCAAAAGAAATTAAATGAGCAGGCATTACAACAGTTTTTAGGACGAATGCCATTAAAGTTGATTCGTTATCAGGGGAAAGAAATGGATCTTTCTACAGATGGAACGGAGTTATGGCGTTATCTGGCAGTTCTATTACTGGGTTGTCTCATTTCGGAAAGTATGCTGGCGACTTGGATTGGTCGACGGCGTTAAACTGAGAGATTTAAAATTGAATAAATTTCTGGAATTTATGTTTGGCATTCAGTCTTCGTCCTGGACCGAAGGGGGGCACTGGTCCGCTCACTGGGTCGGTCTTCCTTCAGGGGACTGGATGCTGCTATTGATATTGGCATTTTTAGTACTACTCATCGGTGTCTGGTGGCTTTATAAACGCGATGCACAGCAAGTTCCGCTCCTTCGCCGCACCCTGCTTTATACAATTCGTATTTCTATTCTCTTCTTAGTGATTGCAATGTTGCTGGAACCGATTCTGGTTCTAAGCAAAGAAGAAAAAATTCCATCTCATTTGTTGGTCCTGCTGGATACCTCACATTCGATGTCGTTAAAAGACGCGTGGAAAGACGAAGCAAAAGCGACAGAAGTATCACGAAAGTTGGGAATGTCTGCAGATACAGATACGCTTCGAAATATGAATCGTATAGAACTCACTAAGAAACTGATTAATGAGTCATTTCTCAAATCGCTTTCTGCGGAGGGAACACGCACAATTCATTTGCACGAATTTTCAGATAAGTTTAATCCTGAATCATTGAAGGTTTCTGAGGAATGGAACGCGGGTGGCAATGCCACTGCTATAGCCAGCTCACTCAGACAGGCGCTGTTGTCCTATACGGGAATGCCCTTGTCGGGCGTCCTATTGGTGAGCGATGGACAGTCGACAGCTGGTGAGCCTCCCGAAGAGGTATTGCAGATGTTGTCTGACGAAGGAGTCCCCCTTGTGACTGTTGGTGTCGGAACCACCGATGGCCCCCGGAACGTGGCAATTAGCCAGGTGGAAGTGAGCCCGGTCGTTTTTGTACAAGATACAAATCAGTTGACGATTCACATTGAGTCACGGGGAATGGAGGCAGAGCCAGCGACTTTATTAATTGAACAACGCAGAAATGGCGGCCCCTGGCAGGAATTTTCGCGCGAAGACATCGTGTTGAACTTGGAAGGATCGTTACAGCCTCGAAATTATGAATTTAGTGAGACAAAGACGGGGAAACTCGAATTTCGTGCCAAGATCATGGATACAGGACCGGAAATCTCACAAGATGATAATCTGGCATCTGCTGAAGTACGTGTGATTCGTCAGCGATTAAATGTACTGTTTATTGCCGGTTCTACCTTTCCTGAAGTTCAATTTTTACGTAATACATTTCTCCGAGATCGACAGATCAATTTGTCATCCTGGCTGATGGCTGCTGACAAAACGTACGAACATCCAGGAGATTTACCCATCCGTCGGCTTCCTGTCACTCAGGCAGAGCTCAACGATTATGACTGTGTGGTCTTGTACGATCCCGATCCGACCCAGTGGCCAGTGAATTTCCCTGAATTATTAAGTAATTTTGTGACGAAAGCGGGTGGAGGTCTTGTTTATATCGCGGGAGAAATGCAAACAGCGCAGATGTTTGACCGGCAATCAGACCCTTCTTTGAACTGGTTGAATCTACTGCCTGTGATCCGAGAACCGGGGCTGTTCCGTTCTCAGGTGCAAATACGATTGAGTGCCCGCTCTCCCTGGAAATTAGATGTTACCGATCAGGGATTTCAGGATCCTATATTTACATTTTCGAGCGACAGTCAAGCAAACGAAGAAGTATTAAAAAATCTGCCAGGTATGTTTTGGCATTTTCCTGTCACAAAGGCAAAACCCGGGGCAACGGTGCTAGCCGTGCATGCAGATCCCCGTATGAGGAATGAATATGGTCAGGAAGTGTTAATTGCTTCTCAACGCGTGGGACCTGGCTGGTCAATTTTTATCGGTTTTGACAGTACCTACCGTTGGCGATATCTGGACGAACAGTTTTTTGATGGATTCTGGGCACGCGTGATTGATCGGGCTGGTCGCAGTAAACAGCTGGGTGGTAATTATCCTTTTCGACTTTCCACGCCTCAGTCAACATATCAGCCTGGCAGTCAGGCGAAGATCATTGCCCGTTTTCTGGATGAATCACAAATGGAACCTGGCCTGCAAAGATTGTATGGTGATGTAGAACGGGGTGATGATCAGCCGATTCCTTTGACTTTAACCGCGGGAAACAAAGCTGGCGAATTTTCTGCAACCTTTCCGGTACCTCAGCCTGGAACATATTTTGTCCGAGTCTGGTTAGGAGACGAAGCCGCTGGAGCAACAGTAAAAACTGCTACGCTTCCGATTAAAGTGGAATTTCCCAATAAAGAGCTGGAGAACCCCGCATTGGATGAAGCATTTTTACAGACAATGGCAGTTTCTACAGGAGGTCGTGTTTATCAACTGTCTGAAGCAAATGAGATTGTTGATGCCTTTAAAATCAAGCAGGTCTCGCGCTTGCTTGAACAACGGCAGGAGATCTGGGATGCCCCGCTGTTTTATATTTTGATTTTTGGTTTACTGGTTACCGAGTGGATTATGAGGAAGTGGTGTCGCCTCATTTAGGTAGGTCTCAAATGAGCAGCCTCTGGAGTTAATGTTATATGTCCAGCATTGAACGGCCTGAAGAATTCAAATCGTTCCAAAATACGATTTCTCAAAAACTGGAAGTCGTCGCTGGTTCATTGCGCCGTCATACGGTCCTCGAAGCAACCGCTCGAGTACTAATAGCCATTTTAGCGCTAGCTTGTTTCTCTTTGTTCTTTGATTGGTGGCTAGAGCTGAGCCTGATAACTCGCGTGCTCTATTTTCTTATGGGATTAAGTGCTGTAGGCTATCTGATTTATCGCTATGTGTTTTTGCCCCTCAAAGTCTCACTTACACCAATTGAAATTGCGAATCTGATTGACCAATCAAAGAAAGTCTCAGCTGAACAGGCAATTGCGCCACGTGTGGCCAGTGTGCTGCAATTGCCAAATCACCTGATGGAAGCAGAACAGTCACTGCCGATGATTGAACAGGCCGTGCAGCATAATTATCGGCAGCTCAGTCACTATCCTTTTCAGGAATCGATTGATCCACGCCATACCAGAAATTGTCTGTTGGCTTTGCTGGTTACATTTTTGCTGCCAGCCTGTTTTGTTCTTGCCCTTCCAGATACTGCCAGGTTATGGGGACAACGCTGGCTGCTTGGTTCGAATGAACCATGGCCGCGCGATACTCAATTGACTGTTGTGGGGTTGGAAGAGGGGCAATGGGTGATCCCACGGGGTGAAACAGCAACTTTGCAAGTTCATGCAGATGATGCTGGGGAAACGACGGAAAGTGTGTGGCTGCACCTTCAAGGCAAAGATGGAGAGAGCGAAACGATCACGATGAATCGCTTTCAGACTGGCGATTTTCGATATGAACTTCCTCCTTTACAACTTCCGGTCGAAGCCTATGCCTGGGGAGGTGATGATGAGACGGAATCATTTCAAATTATTCCTATTGACCGTCCCCGAATAACGGATTTGAAGATTATAGCGACGCATCCTCGTTTATCAGAACCATTTGTGTCTCATTTCTCTGCCAGTGAGGGAAATGTCAGGTTACTGCCACATTCAGAGGTGGTGCTGGAATTAACAACAAACGTGAAAGTACGCCAAATTGACGTTGATTCTGAGGACGTTTCGTTACAATGGGTGAAAACAGATGACACGCATTTTAAGACAAAATGGTCCCATAAGAAGCCTGTAAACTTCAAGTTGATATTGCAGTCTGCGGAACACGATATCAATTCGCATCCGAGGCCTGTTTCTATAGGAGTGCAGCCGGATCGTAGTCCTCGATTGAGTTTTCGCTATTCAGGAGTACGACAGCGTATAACAGCAAAAGCAACTATTCCATTTTCCTTGATTGCCCAAGATGATTTTGGAATTCGTTTGGTCAATATGACATCGATGATTCCTCTATCGGGAGTTACAACTAAGACGGATCAAGAAGTAGCACCAAAGGCAGAAGAACTGGAGTTTGGAGGAACAAAAAGTACAGACCAGTCGAAAACAGAAGTTAAAAGTAAATACCCTGTGTATGGTCCTGCAGAACCCGCAGTGGAAACCGTAATTGATGAAGAAAAACAGGTTTCGATAGCAGAGATGAAATTGAATCCAGGGGCGGTAATCACCTTTCAAAGCCATGCAGAAGATAATTGTTATACCGGAGTACAAAAAACAAGTTCGAGGCAGTTAGTCTTTCGGATAGTGAAACCGGAAGAACTTTTTCGGGAAATTTTGTTGCGTCAACAACAACTACGATCGCGCCTTCGAAAGACACGAGATCAAGTAGAGGCTTTACGAGACCAATTGAAACTGGCTAATAGTCTGGAACAGGCCGCTGATTGGATGCGGATGCACCAACTGGCACGTCGCGAAGTCGGTCAGGTTAGTCATGCTTTGAATGGATCTGTGGATGAAATGAAACTGAACCAGCTCGGAGGCGAAGAAACATATCAGTTAATATCGCAAACCGTGCTTCGACCATTAGAAAATTTACATCAACGCGAAATGGAGCAGCAAAGACAATCGCTTGAAACATTGCGTAGTAAGTCTCCTGAGTCAATGGAGCAAATGACAGCTCGACAGGACGAAATTCTGAAGTCATTGGATAAAATATTAAACAATATGGCGCAGTGGGATAGTTTTATTGATGTTGTGAATCAATTGAACGCCGTCATTAAGCTGGAACAACTCGTCAAAGATAAAACAGAAGAACTGAAGAAGAAACAGGTTGATTCCATTTTTGATAAGTAAAACAAGATTACAGGCAGTCGGTTTCCGGCTGATTACCATTCGGTTTTAATAAACCACCTGTTAGGGAGACGCGGGATATGTGGAAGAAACAAACATTCAATTGTTTAGGATTAATGCTAGCCGCGGTGGCGATTGGACTCATTGCATCCGTCAATGCTGCAGAAAAGGCAGAAACAACTTCAAAATCTGCGAGTAAAACAAGTAAGGTGAAAGTTCCTCCGCAGCAGCGGATTCAATTTGAGCAGGAAAAAGCGAAAGCACATATGGGAGAACTGGAAGAGCGTATGTTCCGACTCTCCAAGCTGATTCGTGACTCACAACCAGAGGATGCAGCGCGGCTTTTAATGGGTCTCCGCAAAGCACGGGAACATCTAATTTTGGATCGTATGGGCGAGGCATCGAAGTTGTTGGATGATCTGAAATTAGACCAAGCCAGTAAAGAACAGAAGGAGATTCTGGTATTACTGGAAGAACTCAAGAAACTGCTGTTAACTGCGGATATTGGTTTGGAATTGAAACTGGAGCAGTTAAGGAAGTTGATTGAATCGCGAGAGACACTTAGTAAGCTACTCAAAAAAGAAGAATTACAGCTTTCAAATACACTAGATCAACAAGCAAAAAAAGATAATAAGAAAAAACTCGCAGCTCTTAAAACCAGCGAACAACGAAATCAGAAATCTGCTGAAAATCTGGAACAATTACTCCGTGAGTATGGGGCTGCATCCAAAGGCATTTGCCAATCACTCGCGGGCGCTGGCAAATGTATGGGTGGTGCTTGTAAAAAATTAGGAGAGTCAAAACCAAAGCCCGCTTCTAAAGAACAAAAAAAAGCGATCGAACAACTTAGCAATGCGGAAAAGGAAACGAAAAAACTTGAAGAACAGCTTCGTAAAGAAGTTGAATCACTTGCACGGCAACGGGTGATGGACCAATTACAAGACATGATTACTCAGCAAAAACAGGTCCGTCAGGTCACGACCAAACTACAAGATCGAGTTGCACAGAAGCAGAAACAAGCACTCGTTTCTGTTAGACGGTTATCGAATTCGGAAGAAAAGATCATTAACCTCTGTTCGGAATCCATTGAGCTTTGTGAATTAACGCGCTTTAGTATGGTGTTGCCAGTTGCGTTAGGGGCGGTGCGAGAACAAATGGAATTGGTCAATGAAGGCTTACTTCGAAGCCAAGCCGATAAAGAGATGATTGCCGATCAACAACAAATTGAAGAAGACCTTCAAGCATTACTTGATGCAATGATCGAAGCCTCTCGACCATCTAATAAACAAGGTGGTCAATGCAAAGGTTGCAAAGGTAATAAAAACAAATTATTGGCGGAAGTAAAGATGTTGCGCTGGATGCAGTATTCAGTTCATCAGCGGACCCAAAATCTGGACAAACTCATCGACCAGAAAAAAGTCTCAGAAACAGCAGCAAAAGAACGAATCGAACTGCTTTTAATTCGACAAAAAGAAATCGACACAGTTACCGGACGGTTACACAGTCTGACCTGTCCTCATTGTCTGTCAGGAGGTCAATAATGAATAAATCAACTTTAATTATAATAAAAACTTTTGTATGCATAGCACTCTCACTTTTGTTTTGCGTGAATTCTATTTTCATTAATCAGAATGTTTTTGGTGATGAAAATGGTTCAAAATCAGCCAAAGGTGCAATCGAAGCGGCCAAGCCAAAAACAACATCTGGAAAGGCAGTGCCGGTTCAGCTGCCACCAAAGAAAGACTTATTATCTCTCGTTCGGGATGATGCCTGGTTAAAAGATCCATTCAAAAATATTCAGACCGACGTGAAGTCTGTCATCAATGATTTTGATAAAGGTCAAACAAAGCAGCCTGTAAAGACAACACAGCCACGAATTATCACACGCCTGGATACATTAATTGAAATGTTGGAAAAATCATGTAAAGGTGGTGGAGCAGCAGGATCGAATCCAACTCGTCCCGCAAATTCTTCGACATTGGCAGGTGGTCCTGGTGGTCAGGGGAAATTGAAAGCGCCTGATAAAAAAGGGAGAAATTGGGCTGATCTCACTCCCAAACAACGCGAAAAAATCCTTCAGTCCCGTACGGAAGGATTTCCACCGGGTTATGAAGATATCCTCGCAGACTATTTTCGTCGCTTAGCCCGGAATCAGACAGTAGAAAAAAATAAAACCTCTTCTGAGAAACAAGAGTAAGTCAATGTTTTTGAAGATTTCGATGAATCAAATTAGTCGCCTGATTCCCATGGTGGGATACACTCTATCTATTACTATTTGTTCTTCAGTTTTTGCAGATCAGATCATTCTCTATGATGGGAAGAAAATCTCAGGCGAGATTCGTTCGATTGATTCAAAATCAATGACGGTTCAAGTAGGTAATTCATCAAAAAAGATAAATATATTTGACGTGACATCCTATGATTTTATACAACCTGCCCTACCGAAGGATATGAGTCAATTATTGATTGATGGAGAAAAACCTAGTTATTCAAAAGGACCCCGAACTGGAAAAGTAAAACTGAGGAAAGGATTTCATCGTTTCACACTTCCCTACTATCATACTGTGGGGTTTGCAAAACTGAATATTTCGATGTCAGGACCGAATATAAAAAAAGCTGCTGTACCACAGGGAATGTTATATCGTGTCGATGACAAAGTTCGGGCGATTCCTTCCCAAAAATATCAAGTCGATAAAGAGGGTTATCGTCTTCCATTAGAAATTAAGAAAGCGCAATCTAGTATTGCTTATCGATTAATGGAGTGGAAGCCGCCTAAAACAGTGAAATCTATTCATGATTTGAAATATATTCCTGTTAAAAAATACGGAACGATTCCTCGTCTGGCATTACTGACACGCCGCAGTGCGATCCATTTTGGGTTTGTTTACGAAGGATTACTCCGTATTACAAAAGATGGAGAGTATACATTCTATATTGAAACGGACAAAAACAGTAAGGCGAAATTTTTTGTCGGTGCTTATCCCAGAGAGCTTTACAATCAAGCTAAAAGTAGAAAACACTCTGGTTGGCGAGTTACTTTTTCTCAACAGGGTGAATTAACAGGAAACATCACAGCCTGGACCAAAGACGAAGCCACTTTCCGATTTCAAGTGGCTGATAAAGAAATCGATGTTGCATTAAAGCCAGAAGCACTACATGAACTTTGGAAGATCCAGACTGATAAGAAAAAAAACTGGAGAGCAGATCGAAAAGGTGAGTCAAAGGTGGAAGATTCAGCGTATGTATTGACAAAAGATGGCAATGTGCACCGTGTTTCAGGTGAGGTGATAGGCGTAAAAGAACAAAGTTTGCTTTTTAAGTATCAGGAGCAGGAACGCGAAGTGAACCTGGATCGGATCGTGGGTTTGGTTCTGCATAAAAATCGACTTAAAAAAGAATCCTCTCTTTTATTACGAAGCGTGGTCAGCGTGACTGGGGGATCGAAAATTCCAGGAGAAGTTTCTTTTGATAAAGGATCGGACGTATGCATTAAGATGCCGTGGGGGAATCAACTCTCTCTCTCCAAAGCGAACATTGCAGGCATTAAGACGGTCAATGCGCGCTCAGTTCCTTTGACAGAGCTGATACCTCAGTCTGTTGAACAGGTTCCTTTCTTCAATCAGACTTATCCTTTTCAAGTGAACAAGTCGTTCTCTGGCCTTCCTCTCCAGATTGGAAAGAAAGTATTTCAAAAAGGATTATGTGTGCATTCTAAAACGAAGTTAGTTTATTCATTGGGAAAGAATTTTGAGCGGTTCCATTCTACAATAGGTCTCCAAAATGGTTCTGGACATCTTGGAAATGTTGATGTGACGATTACAGCTGATGGTAAAACGATTTATGAAAAGAAAGAATTTACTATTACAACTAAGCAGGAACCGCTCAGCCTGGATATCACCGGTTGCGAAACATTAACTTTGACTGTTGATTTCGGAAAAGGGCAGAATGTGGGAGACCGTTTTGTTTGGGGGGACCCCAAGCTAATCCGAGCAACTCCAAAAGAATTGACAGCTGTTAAAAATTAAACGAAGACTGTTTTATGAATCATCTCCATTCAAATATGAAAATACTACAACCTGGATCACAGCTTTTTTTGAACCCCCTGAGTAAATGTTTGCAGTTGATACTGACTGTCTGTATTGCTTGCTGTTTTTTGAGCATAAACAAACTGGTAGCTGGTGAACCAGAGAAAAAGAAACAGAAAATTTCTCAATTGATCGTCCGGGATGTCAATGTGTTTCTTGCTTCAGCGCATGGTAAAAAACTAAATGATGCTACTTTATTTCGTTCTACTACGCCCGGTTATATGTTATCTCGCAGATTGAGCGCAGACTCAAGTGAAAGTAGTAAGCCTGCACCATTAGGCCTCATCACATTTGAAGGTCCGGCTGTGAGAGATATTGATGTACTCATTGAATTTCCTTCTGGTCGTTTTTTATCACATTGGCCAACAGCACGGATTCAATCAAAACGAATTTACTGGCGATCTCAAAATTTGTTAAATGATGCTCAGCCCAGTATGAACGTGGCAGAACAACATTGGCTTCACCATTTGCAAAATTGTGATCGGCTGTTTGTAAAAGGTCTCGATAAGACGGAACGTTTTATTTTATATGATGTTGAATTAAATCATGTGCCACGCATTGTTCTGAGTCAGACTAAAGATGACACATTTCAAATTCAGAATAGTCAAGCATTTCCATTACAGCATGTTACTATTCTTCAACCTTCAATGGAAAAAGAGGCTTGGAAGTTAGCCTCGATTGAACAGATCCCCGGTGTTAAAAAAGAAAAGAAGAATCTAGATAGTAAATCAAATAAAACAGTGAAATCAAAAGTTGTTGACCCACTCTCAGATGAAAATCTGAAAAGTAAAGCAAAAGAAAAAAAAGCAAACCAATTGGCTGTATTGGGTGGCCAATTACGGGCGATTGGTGCACTTCCTGCATTGGCAAAATCGACTGCCAAACCATCAGCCAAAACGAAAGCAAAAGCTCCGACAGCGAAAAATGTTCCAGCGATCAAAGTTCCTTATTCTGAAGATGTGTCTTTACCGCAAGAAAACATTCTGAATGTCTGGGAGAAAAAATTAAAAAAATTAGGTCTGGGAAAACCAGAAATAACACATGTACTGAATATTTTAAAACAGCATGCGTTTCGTAAAGATCAGGCGACCATAGTCTATTGTATGGATGAAGGGTACCTCGACAAGATTATGCCACTTGAAATTACTCCGTTCCCGGATGTTGTCCGCCGGGTCGCAATTGTAATAATGTTGGACGCTGATCCTGCATTACAAAAACGAATTGATCAATTAATTGCCCAATTGGGAGACACAAACTGGGAGCAACGCGAAGCTGCTCAGAAAAAACTCGAGGAGTATGGAAAAGCGGCACAAAACCAATTGCAGAAGGCCATCAAAAATAAAGATCTGGAGATTGTCTTTCGCGCAGAGCAAATTCTGAGTAAGCTCAAATGATTTTGTTTTAGGCTTAATTCAGAACCAGAGTATTCGCTTTAATGAAAAATAATCGGTGTGACGGTAAAGCCGATGACAAAAAATGCAAGCGTGAGCCAACCGATTATAATACGCGTTGTCCCCAAAGGGACTGAGTCGTCGGCTGTAGGAGGATGAGTGATACCAAAAAAGACTAGTAAAAGTATCAGTAGAGAATATCCAAACTCTTGATTATAAGTCATGTAGATAATTGCGGTGATCAAAAATAATCGTGCTACAAAGTTCGCTTTTTTGCCAATGAGCATATAGAGAATGTGACCTCCATCAAGCTGGCCTATAGGAAGCAAGTTTAATGCAGTGATAAAGATGCCAACCCAACCAGCAAATAACATTGGATTTAACACAACTTCCTGATTTTCTGCCAGTGGTCCATGAACCAGTGTGATCATCCATTTTAGGATTAATGGTTCTCCGTAACTGTAACTTCCTGCCAAATGACTTGTAGTGCTGATCGTAGAATTAAGAGTTCCCCAGTAAGCAAATGGAATTGCGAAGACGAGCCCAGCAAGGGGGCCTGAAACGGCGATATCAAACATTTGTTTTCGGTTGGCGATACCTCCACGCTGCAGGATAACAGCGCCCATCGTGCCAAAAGGGCTCATCGGCATTGGAATAAAAATTGGATGTGTGGCAGGTATACCATAACGCCTGGATTGCAAATAATGCCCCATTTCATGTGATAGCAGAATCAACATGACTGGACCCGCATAACAAAATCCACGAAATGCAAATGTTTCCCAACCGATTTCTTGAATGTAGCGATATAACTCAGCGAATTGGGCAGGCACAGGTACAAAAGGATTATGGCTTAATCCGCCCACAATAAAAGTACTCAAACAAGTAAGAACAAAAAGGACAAGTGGTACCTTACTTTGCGGTTTAGGCATATGCGGCTGTGAAGATGGATTACGAGGAGAAATATTCTTGACTTCCGTCTGGTAGTCACTGGGTTGGACAATAATGACATGATCTGATGGAAGTTGTGGGTTGTTTGCGTCTACCATAAGCCTGGATCTAAAAAATAGATATTTATATGATCGGGATGTCGTATTTTATACTTTCAACTCGTCTAAGTTGAGTCGAAATTCCTCTTGATTTCGACGAATTTTGCCAATGAATCATCGAATTACTGAAAACATGAAGTTCGAACTCAGTTTATCTTTGAATAGCTGTACGAGTAAGATTTATCTGAGAGGTGACTGTCGGAGCATTCTCGCTGCCCGTAAAACATAATCAACGCCACTATAGATGGTGATAATTCCAGCTGACCAGATAGAAATATCTCGAAGCAGAATAAAGCTGGAAGTATTAAATGGAGATTCAGGGCTTAACGAAAGCAGACTGAAAATTACTGCGATACATTGTACTCCCATTTTGATTTTACCGCTCCAACTCGCGGAAAAATCTCGTCCATGTTGTTCAAGAAAACCACGTAGACTGGTAATAAACATTTCCCGTCCAATGATGATTAATACAAACCATGCATTGATACCAGAAGCAGGGCCACGTTCTAACAAAAAAATGAATGCGCCACAGATAATGATTTTATCTACAAAAGGATCAAGAATACGACCAAGAGTTGTGACCTGATTGTATTTTCGGGCGAAATAGCCATCCAGAAAGTCTGTTGCAGCGGCAATGATAAATAGTATTGCGGATGTCTTCCACCAACCTTCCAGATAAATCATCACAAACAGAACCAGTGCCAATAAAAGTCGACTAATGGTGATCAGATTGGGTAGATTCCAGACTTCCGGTCCCAATAATTCAGTACCTTCGGTCTTATTTCCGGAGTGATTATCCGATGCTGAATTCATGTTGCTTAAAATATTAAGGAGAATATAACCAAAAAATTATAACGACTTACCAGATCAGGCCAATTAAAGATACGCAACTTGTATTTAGAATGTTTGTTAGATTTCTCGAAAAGCCTGAATGGTATATTATAGACTTAGAGAGAAATTTTATAGGCCACCCCGATTGCTTTTATTGGGATTCGTCAGTTGGCAACTCATAAGCAACTAATTTTGTGTTACTGCGTGCATAAATACGGTTCTCGGCATACGCAGGATGGGCCCAGGTTTCCCCGATTAGATTTGTACGAGCCAATTCTTTGTAGCCCGCAGGCGTTAATTCCGCCAAAATCAGATCTCCCGCTGAATTGAGAACCAATGCTCGCGATGATTGATTGAGCCACACCAGCGTCGCCTGAGGATTTCTACTATTACCTGGAGTCATCTTTTTCCCATCATCCCAGATCTTTTTGCCGGTTTGATACTCAAAACAGGTCAGACCAAACTGTTTATCAAGCAAATAGGCATAACCATCCTTATAAAGTGGTTGTGACATCAGCCCACGTAATTTACGGCGATCTTCCCATTTTAGCTTAGCCTCCTGCGGTAGTCGCCCCAGTTGAATTGCCTTAGATCCTTCCCAATAACCGGCGACAAAAATGAGCCCCTCTTTTTCAATAGGGCTAGCAATGGCTACGCCGTAAGTCACTTTGTAAGGAACTGACCATAAGTGTTGTCCTGTCTGAGGAGAGACACTGTGAATGTGGTTGGGAGACCAGACGATCAGATGATCGTGGCCTTGATGTTGCACTAAAAGGGGAGTCGCATAGCCTGCCTGATCCGACAGTGCTCGCCAGCGTTCTCGCCCTGTTTGTCGATCAAGCGCGATAATCGCGGTACCCTGCTCTTCTCCACCGGGCATCAGAATGACGTGCTTACCGATGATGTAAGGAGCCGCTGAGTAACCCCATTGGGGAACTTTGCCACCAAAATCGTTAACAAGATGTGATTTCCAGATCACATCACCCGTTGCTGCTGAAAGGCAAAACACATCCCCCATCGTTCCTAATGTGTAAACAAATCTATCAATCACCGTCGGGGCGACGCGCGGTCCATTGCCATAATCCAACTTGTTGTATTCACTAGGATATTCATACGACCAAATTTTTTGACCGGAAAGAGCATCAAAGCATAGAACTCTTTCAATATCTTTCCGCTGGATGCGATGGCTATGAATGCCTTCTGCCTTTTTTTGTTCTTCTCTTGAAACAGCAGGGCGATCCATGACATAAAGTCGCCTTCCTGATACGGATATTCCACCATAACCGCCACCGATATCACGTTCCCATAATTTCTTGAGCCCCTCCTGGGCCCAAACTGTTTTAATGGGAGGGCCATTCCATGTGCCGTCTCCGCGTGGACCGCGCCATTGTGGCCATTCTTCATATTTGACAGTAGTTTTGTTTGTACTTTGAACGTCTTTTCTAATCTGACTTATAGCAGGTTTAGCAATCAGCACCAAAAGTATGAGAGTGAATAAGTAACGCATCGTGGTCTCGTGATTGGCAGGTATTATGTGGGAGGGAAGACTTTAGATTAACACAACTGCTTCTATTTTATGCTGCTGAATGATTGAGAGCCAGATAGGGATTAGCTGATTCAGTAAAAATAATCGTCAATTTCGACTACAAGATTTCTTGATTAGTGAAATGCCTGATCAAAACAGATAACTAAATTTTACTTACGTCAAGACAGTTTCAGGAAAATGATCGGGAATTGAAACCGGATCGATAAATGTTTGAAACCACATTTCTAATACAAGTAGTGACCATAGTCGCGCACTATGATCCCATTGCAGGGTGAGATGTTCGTTAATAAGCTGTTCGACTTTAAGTGGATTGAAGATCTGTCGATCTTTGGCGCGTTGATCCAGGAGTACATCGAACAATAATGGTTTCAATTCGTTACGGAACCATTCATTGAGTGGTACACCAAACCCCATTTTTTTTCGAGTCTGAATGGATTCCGGCAGGAGATCTGAAAAGGTATCTGTCAGAATTTTTTTCCCCCGTCCTTTTTCCATTTTTAATTCTAAAGGCATAGCGGCTGCAAGCTCAGCAACATGATGGTCCAAAAACGGACTGCGACATTCCAGACTATGCGCCATGCTGGCAATATCGACTTTTGTTAGAATATCGCAAGGTAGATAACTGAGTACATCAGTTGCTGTAGTCCGAGTAACAAAATCGCGATCGCAGCAAAGTTGATATGCTTTGAGTAGAAATTGATCTGTGTCAAATGTTCCCAATTGTGCGCGAAATGCCGGGGAATACATTTCAAAACGTCGTTCTGTATCAAATATACCAACCCATTTCAAGTAGCGACGTTCGGGAGGGACTGCTAAACCTGCAAGAAATCGTTTCACGCGACGGCGAAACGATTTTTGTTCGACGGATGCAGGTAATCTTTGCCACAATGATGCCGTCATCATTTTTTTAATCATTGTTGGCAGACAATCAAACCATTGTGAGAGCGCGACGGCACGATATCGGTCATAACCAGCAAAGAGTTCATCACCTCCGTCGCCAGACAAGGCAACGGTCACTTCCTGGCGTGTTACTTTCGAGAGATACATTGTCGGAATCGCACTGCTATCGGCGAAAGGTTCATCATAATGCCAGGCCAGTTGGGGCAGCATTTCTAATGCTTCGGGCTCAACGATATATTCATGATGCTCAGTTCCCAATAGTTCGGCTGCTTTTCGTGCATAGTGCCGTTCATCAAATTGTTTTACTGGAAAGCCAATGGAAAATGTATGCACGGGACGATCAGACATCTTCTGCATCAACCCGGCTATGATAGTAGAATCGATGCCGCCAGACAGAAAGGCTCCTAAAGGCACATCACTCCGCATACGAATTTTCACCGATTCCGTTAATGTATCTCGTAGTGCCTTGGACCATTGATGTGATGTTCGAAACTGGAAGTTTGGATTCGACCCTGGATTCTGATAAGGAGGCGTCCAATAGCGTTCAACTGTTAGTTTTCCCTGTTCATAAACGGCACAATGAGCGGGGGGAAGTTTTTGATAACCTTTCAAAATTGACCAGGGGTGTGGTACATATTGATAAGCTAGATATAAGTCGATCGCGTTGGCATCAACGGCTCTACTTGCATCGGGCATTTGCAGTAACGATTTCAGTTCGCTAGCAAAGCTGAGGCTACCGGCTTGTTCTCTATAAAAGAGAGGCTTCTGCCCGATGCGATCGCGTGCTAAAAAAAGGCGTTCACGACGTTCTTCCCAGATAGCAAAGGCGAACATGCCTCGTAAACGTTCTACACAAGCAGTCCCCTGCTCTTCATATAAATGGACGATGACTTCCGTGTCAGTTTCTGTTTGGAATTGATGCCCCTGTTGGACAAGTTCTTTTCGAAGTTCCACGTAATTGTAAATTTCGCCATTGAAGACGATCCAGACAGAACCATCTTCATTAGACAGCGGTTGATGTCCCGTTCCCAGATCGATAATGGAAAGTCGACGATGTCCTAGAGCTGCTCCGACATCTGAGGCAGGGTTGAAGTCTACATAGGCACTTTCATCACTAAATAAGAATGATTTACCGGAAACATTGGAATGATAGCCGCCCGCATCATCGGGACCACGATGCTCGAGCACATTGGTCATCCGCTTTAGCACATCTGGCAAGATATTTTTTTCCCGTGTTGTCCACGCGGTTCCGGTGATTCCACACATGAATTTGGTTCTAACTGGTAGTTGAAGAAACAAGGAGAAGCAAACAGAGGCGGTGACTATTTGAGCACTTCACGATAAAGAGCAGCGTATCCTTGTACCATTTTATCGATACTGAATTCTTCTTGCATCCTTTTTTGCGAAGCACTTGCCATTTCTTTAGCCAGCTGTGAGTTTGCGAGTATGCGTTCCGCATATTGTGCAAATCCGGTGCAATCACCAACAGAGGTTAAAAAACCGGTTTTGCCGTGTAATACCAACTCGCGGTTGGGTTGAATATCACTAGCAATGACTGGAATTCCATATGACATCGCCTCCATAATACTGTTAGATTGACCTTCGAAATCACTGGCTAGCAGAAATATTTCAAATAAAGGAAGCAATTTACTCACATCGTTACGATGTCCTAAGAAGCGTACATTGGGAGTCACCGTATATTTGTGAGCTAATTGTTCTAATTTTGCTCGTTCGGGACCATCGCCTATGACAAGTAAAATGACGTTTTCATTCATTTGTCTTAATAATTCCACAGCCCAGAGCAGATCTTCGACCCGTTTCTGTCGAGCCAGCCGGCCGACAAAAGCAATCAAACGAGCATTCTCGGGTAAATTTTGCTCCTTAAACAATTGGCTTCGGGTTGTTTCACAAACTATGCTATTGGCACTAGGGATGCCGTTATGGACGACTCGCAAAATTGATTCCGGGACACCTTTTTCGCGGTAAAAGTCGATTACACCTTGAGAATTACCTACCAGTAACGAAGTCTGAGGAAGTAAGCTGCGATCTACTTTGTGTTGCCAATTACTTTTCCAGGAATCAATACAACGTTCAGAAACGATCACTTTCGGGCGTTTTTGTGAAGACGGTAGGTGTTTGACAGCCATCCTGCCATAAGAATTCGCAGCAAATAACCACGTATGGAGTATGTCTGGTTGCTGACTCTGTAACGTTTTTTTTAAGGCCCGATAAGCAAACGGGTCAAATCTGAAACGCTTATTCAAGATCGTCACGGGAATCTGGTTTTCTTTGAGTAGACGCTCATAGGCCCCCCCTCTTGTCAGAGCAATCACCTGTACTTCAAATTCATCACGCGGCAATGTGGTCGCTAGCAAAGCAAGTTGTTTTTCGGCACCAGATTGATCAAGAGTAGGAATGAGAAGGCTGACTTTTATCACGGTGTTATGATTCGCAATCGTTGCATGGATGTGTTTTAGAGTGCCCTTTGAACAGAGCCCCTGATATTTTATACTGTCTGTAGTATTTTCAACTAAACAAAAAACATCAAGATCTGTTTTTTGGCGTTTTGAGATTCTCTATCATAGATCGTGAACCTATGATCGTACAGTTTGGCTCTGCCCGTATTGAGTTAGTTCTGGGAGATATTACAACTCAGCAGTTGGATATCATTGTCAATGCTGCAAATTCTCAGTTGGCCGGTGGTGGAGGCGTTGATGGCGCAATTCATGATGCTGCAGGACCTGAAATTATGAAAGAGCTAAGGCAACGTTATCCCGATGGTTGCCCTACAGGTAGTGCCGTTGTGACTTCAGGCGGAAAATTGACATCTCAGTATATCTTCCATGCGGTCGGGCCAATCTGGCAGGGTGGTAGCAAAAAAGAGAGTCAATTACTCGAGTCAGCTTACCAAACATGTCTTTCTCTGGCTGAGAAGCATCAGTGTAAAACATTAGCTTTTCCATCAATCAGTACTGGCGTTTATCGTTATCCGTTGGACTTAGCGGCTGAAATTGCATTACGAACTGTGGCAATGAAATTGGAATCATCCGATGAATTAGAATTGGTTCGGTTTGTACTGTTTGATCAGGGGACTTTCGGTGGTTATGCGCGTGTTTTAGAAACGATGCTCGTTTAAAATTATGACCGATCCTCTAATACAAGAATTTGTCACTTCAGATAATTATCGCTTGCAGGGACGTGTCTGGTCACCTTCCGCAGAGCCGCCAAACGGAACACTGGTTGTTTTACATGGTATTCAGAGTCACTCTGGATGGTATGAATATTCTTGTAGAAAATTATGTGATGATGGTTACCAGATTTGTTTTTTTGATCGCCGCGGCTCGGGCTTAAACTCTAGTGAGAGAGGACATGCCTCACATTGGCAGCGTTTAGTAAATGATGTGATTCAACTGCTGACAAAAAGACGTTCGCAACAAAAACATTCAAATCATAAGGGGCCACTCATTCTGCAAGCGATGAGTTGGGGAGCGAAATTGGCAGTAGTCGTCGCCGCATTACGGCCTGATTTAATTGATGGACTCGCGTTACTTTATCCTGGAATTAAATCATTTGTCAAACCAACGGCGTTTCAAACTATTCAACTGAAACTTGCTAAACAAATCGGAATCAATCGGAAACAGATTGAAATTCCATTAAAAGAGCCTGCTTTATTCACAGGTGAAGAGAGCTACCAGGAGTTTATCAAAAATGATCCTCTGGCATTACATCAAGTCACGGTATCGTTTCTTCTTGCAAACTGGGAGTTAGATCGATTAGTAGATCAAGCAGCAGAACGCATTAAGTGCCCCGTACTCTTTATGCTTTCAGGGCAGGACCAGATTGTCGATAATGCTGCTACCGAAGCCTATTTTGAGAGATTTCCGACTCGCCAAAAAAAGATGGTTCAATATCCTAATGCACGACACACTCTGGAATTTGAACCAAATCGCGACCAGATTGTTACTGATTATGTGGATTGGTTGACAGATCTCATTTCTTCACAGAAGATCTCCTAATTCTTGCTGATTTGGTACAGACATATACACCAAACCACATAGAATACTAGTGTGTAAAAGAGGCACTCTTAATCTCGAATTATTTGGAAAGATCAATGAAACAGTTTAGTTCTTCATGGTTGCCATGTCTGGTAGTGATGTCTGGTTTAACGACCATGCAATATCTTAATGCTGCTGATCCCGTCAAAAAGAATACTCCCAAAGCAAATTCAGAATCCAAAAAGAAAACAAATAAACAAGATGACGGTCTAGTCGCCCTTAATAAACAAAAGACCGTACTTCTGGATCTGGAAGGCAAACGTTTGTTATTAAGGACAAAAGTTTGCCTCCAGGAAGGCGTATTGGAGATGTTGTGTTGCAAAAAACAGACCAAGGAGCACGAATCAATCCTTTCGATTGATTCAAGCGCAAAGGCCATTCATGCAGGTTTAATTGCTATTGGAGCCAAGGTTGGGACTCCTGTTAAATTTAGTCCGAAGTTCCAGCCTCCTAAGGGACAGAAATTGAGTATTTTCCTGCAGTGGAAAGATAAACAAGGTAAGTTGCACCGTGAGCCTGCCCAGAGTTGGGTTCGTACTGCAACGAATCGTTATTTCACAGCCAAACTTGATCAGCTCCCTGAAGGAGTGGTCATCGATAAAAAAAGTGAGCTACGATATGATGAGAAATACAAGGAGCTGATTTGGTTTGGGCAGATGTCCAAAAAAGAACGAGATGCCTTCCTTGCTAAATCGAGACAGAAACAGTTTCGAGCTGCAATTAACAAGTTCTATGATGAAAGCCAACCTCGGACGATGAAAGCAGACTGGATTTTTGCAGGTAGCGGTTTTTCAACAGACGAAGCAACTGGGGAAAAATATTACCATGCAGAAAGTGGAGACTTAATCTGTGTTGCCAACTTTCCAACTGCAATCATCGATGTCAATATCGCCAGTTCGGCATCGGGTGAAGGAAATCTTCTATTCGAAGCCAATCAGGCTAAAATTCCCCCGCGCGGAACTCCAGTTACAATTGAAATCTCTCTCGCTAAAAAATAGTTGCCTAATTAATCAAGGCAAAGGCTTTTTTCATCGCAATCGCGGTCGCGGAAACTGCCTGATCGGCGGGCAACTTTCTGAGTGCTGCATTAAATGGTTCAGCACGCACAGGACCATCATATCCTATGCTGTTGAGTGTATTTAGGAATGTTGAAAGATCAATCACATCTGTTGCCATTGGTAACTCGCGTTTTTGATCAATCTGCTCATCAACTTCTAGTCCTGCAGGAGCATCATTCAAGTCAACGGCAACTATCTCGGCATTGCTTAAAGTCATTAAATCTGCTTTGGTTTCATGGGCTGTGTACCAGTGCCAACTATCCAGGATCAGACCTACTCCTTTGATATTGATAGCAGAAATCAATTCTTTTGTTTCCAGCATCGAATGAATAAACGGGAACTTTTGGCTCGACCATAAGGTTTTGGGGCCTACATATTCCAGTCCGAAGCGTAATCCATGATCTGACAGTATCCGTGAGATTTGTTTTAAGCGGCGTGTATGTTGTTTGAAGTTCGCATTGTAGGTAAGTTCAGCATGTGTTGGCATCAGCCATGTTCCAATTCGGGTAACACCCGCACGTTGTAGAGCAGCAGCAGAATTGGGAAGTGACTTCAAACCCTCCTTGAACTTTGATTCATCCTTACGAAAGTCGACTGGCATACCAGCTGCACTAAAAACCAGATTTTTACTCTGCATTTCTGATTTCAGTTTCGACAGTTCATTTTCAGAAAGTCGAGCAAGGTAACCTGCATCGGGAACGACCGCTTCAAAACCATATTGCTGAGCATATTCGATGGCTTGCCTTTGATTGGCTTTAACACCGATACGACCACAGGAGAGATCCAGTTTCATCGCTCGCTCTCTTCCGAGAGATGCCAAGGTAAGATTGCCCAAAGAACCTGCAAACAAGGTAGCATATGCGTATTTGATAAACGAACGCCGATCTAAGGACATGAAATTCACCTTCATTTCTTAATGCAAACGATTTCCAATGGAATCAAAACTAAAGAATACGGATGTTCTAAAAACTTATTTGTGAGAATAACCCTTAAGTGATTATAAATGAATGTTTTAGAAAAATAAAACCTGGAATGAAATTTCTAATGTGTGAGTTGACTTTGGGAGCACAATTACAAAAACAGAAATTAGATCAATCTGGTGTTTTGAGTTGAGTTTGCGGGTTTCATCTAATCTGAACCCATACTGAATTGAGAAATGTTCTGATTAAAAGCTTACATAAGATTCTCTCATATAGACCTACTGTAAATGACGAATTTTTAGGAATAGCTATCCTGAATTCATCTAAGTACGTGTTCAGCAATGAGGCTGAACTAGTCTGATGTCTTGAGTGGGCCAGAAAAGGTGGCAACGAAGTTATTCTCTCTATCAGAAAATATTGAGAAGAATTAGACATTGATTCGACTTTTTCAGGCTTAAAAGAACATAAAACCTTATGAAATCAAACATTTGTCAGACACACAAAGGGATTTCCGTGTGCTGGCCACATCATATCACAACGACGGGCAAGCCCGGTTTACGTCTTTTCACGGATGAATGGATCTCGTTATGGAGAGCCAGTTCAGACAAGACGGTGCCTTGCATTTTCTTATTGAAAAGGGACGGTACCGCATGATGCGCATGCTAAAAAATAGATCAAAACACCATTTTTCGAATATGTTGGCTTCGGCTATCTTTTCGGCGGCGATCGGAATCCTTTATTTTAGTTATGATCCTTCTCCTGCAGATGCTGATCCTAATGACACTGGTGTAGTTGCAAGCAAGCCAGTTCCCATTCCCGTCATAGCTTATAAACCAACACATCAGGCTGAATCAGGACTGAATATCAATTCGAAAAAGGGAAATTCGAAACCTCAACAGAATGGGACTTTGACGGGCCGCATGGCACTGTTAATGAACCTACTATTATTAGAAAAAGGATGTCGTTATCTGGAGACTGTTCCCGATTACACAACAACATTTTCGAAGCAGGAATTCCTAGGTGGTGAACTGTCGGAAAACCAGGTTATTAATCTGAAATGTCGTCATAAACCATTTAGTGTTTATATGAAATGGGTCGTGGGTGACAAAGGGCAGGAATTACTTTATGTCGATGGCGAAAATGATCAAAAAATGCTTGTTAAAATGGGAGGGTTAAAAGGCCGATTGGTACCAACCTTAAAACTTGACCCCCACGGTTCTCTGGCTTTAAAAGAATCTCGACATCCAATTACGAAGGCCGGAATCAAAGCTCTGGCTGAAACAATCATTCATTTTCGTAAAAAAGACCTTGATGAAAATCTTAATACGGAATGTGTCATGCTGACCGATCAAAAGTTTGACGGGAAAGACTGCTATTGCTTTATTGCTCATTTTGCTAACGCAAAAGAGTCAGAAACTTATCGTAAGTCTGTCGTTTATATTGATCAAAAAACTTGTCTGCCAGTTTTTGTCAGAGGATATGGTTGGCCAACAGATGGTCTGGCGAGTGCATCTCCAGAGGAACTGGATGAACAGACCCTGATTGAGTCTTATTCATTCACAAACATTAATATGAAATCAGAGCTGGCAACGACAGACTTCAGCAAAACAAATAAGAACTATCGCTTTCGCAGATAAGCAAAAGTGTTTTTAATAGATTGATTGAGTACAAATCGCCCGTCTTGAACATTCATAGTTTGAGATGGGCGATTGCTTCTTCCGGAGGCATGATATAGCTCAAATAAAACGGTCCGAACTCCGCATATTTAGCGGAAGCTTTGTCAAATCGCATTGTATAAACAATTTCCTTAATTGGTTCTGGTGCGCGACCCCATAAGCTAACTCCCCATTCCCAATCATCGAATCCTGTAGACGCTGTGATGACCTGCACGACCCGTCCTGCGAATTTCATCCCACTAATACCATGTTCCGCCATCATGTTGTAACGGTTACTGAACTGCTCCATATACCAGTTTGCTCCGGGTACACGTGATTTATTCATTGGATAAAATGTGTAGACAGGAAAGTCCGGAAACTCCGGATAGATTCGCTGTTGATTCATGGCCGGCAGCCGACCTTCATAGGCTTTCAGTTTCGCCTGAAATGCAGGACTTTCCGGATCAGCCCCTTCCTGCTGGAGTTTGGCTGCATATTGATCCAAAGTCGGTACATACTCTGAAATTTCCGTGATAGAAACAAATGAATAAGTTGGTATCAACGCTGGACCAAGACCCGAAGCACGGATTCCCTGTTTAATACTGTCATTTTTGATGGGATCGGGATCCATAATCAAAATATGCAAATCTGCTTTATGGCCAGAAACAACCGAAGTTTGCAGGCGAATCGGGGCGTCTTCACGTTCAGGATTCAGTAGCGAAGCGAGGGCTTCACGTCCGGCAGCACGAGTGCTTTGATCTATTTGATTTAGTTTGTTTTGATCAACACGGTAGTACAAATGGAGACAATGCCAGCCTTCCGTCATCTCCATTGTGGGATTAGGAAGCGGAGCAGAAGTATGTTGAGGACGATTCACGTCGAGTCACCTTGTTAAATAGAAATGGAGAGTTATTCATCAATGATTATCACTCGTCTCATATAGTTGAGTAAGTGATCTTCAGTGATTATAGCTGAGAAACAGAAATGAGCAAACTCAGTCGTAGTATCGGATTTTGAATTCAATTTCGTTTTCTGTTTATTTTTCGCTGATTTGAAGCTGTTTCTTGTCCCAGCTTAGTTTGTGGCCGACCTTCTCAGGATACTTCCAATCCACCGTATTCACAAAATTTAGCTTAACTGGACAGCGACTGGCTGCCATCGCAACGGTCTGTGGTAGATCTAGAAACCTTAGCACATTCAACAAGGCAGGACCGATATGATGTGAAGATGGTACTCCTTTTAGATCCAGTTCATCGACACCGTTTTCAAAAAGTGATGCATAAAGACACAACGCAGCAGCATCTCCACTGGCTTTCAGTATTAGAGCGGACTTTGATACTTCTGACTGTGCTTTCACTTCCTGGATGGCTCGGCGGATATCCCAGATTTGCATTCCTTCCAATGATTGACCTAATAAATAGAACCGACGTCTGATCTGAACTTGTTTTCGATTGTCAGGATTCCAACTGCTCAATCCAACACCTCGTGGTGCAAAAAATGCGACGGCAGTTTTTTGGTCAATCACCTTTTGACGTAGTTTTTGATAGATTTTTGGTGAAGTCGTGGACTCTGAATTCTCTTGAAATGATTTTGGAAAATCAGGAGCCAGCACCTGTGTGATGTCCTCCCATTCAGATTGACTCAGGACGTTCAGTATGACTTCTTTGATACCGTCTTCTGGGAGTGTTTCTGGAAGAATGAGATACAATTTTAATGGTACATGCTTTTGACTGTCAAAAGAAATCGTTTTCAGGCAAAGGCCATTTTTAATCGATGTTTCTACTTTGGCTTTGATTGTAAAATCATTTTTCTTCGGCCAGGCACGGAAGGTTTTTTGCAGTAGTTGATCTTTCCACTTAGCTATTATCTGTTCCCACTGCTGTGTATCTTCTGGTACAGGAAACGAGTTGGAGGCCTGTTTGACAAACGTATTTTGTATGCTCGTATTCTTTTGATCTTTGGGGAGTGTTTTAAAAACCTGAAGTTCTTCCGGAGTGTGGAACTTTGTTGCCGCCATTTCGATCAGTGAATCATCACCTTTAAGAAAATGATTGAACCAGTGAAAAGCGTGAATTCGTAATTCCTGTGTATCTTTGTGGGGACCTTCTGTAATTTGTAGGCCGAGATTTTCAGGTACACCATATAATTCGTAAATCTGCATTGTATTACGATAAACGTCAACAACCCCATCGAGAGGAAAAATACTATCTTTATCGGTATTGGAAATCAATAAAGGGCGCGGCGCGACCAATGCAGCCACCTGAGCATAGTCCCATTGATAGGTATTAACCATAAACATACAGTCGCAGTGTCCTTCGACGGCCCCATCGATCACATAGTTCTTGAGATTTGTGATGCCGGCAACAGGAACCGCAGCTTTGATTCGCTCATCCAGAGCGGCAATCCACCAGCTATAAGCACCACCACCGGAGCGACCGGTGACTCCCAGTTTCTCGCCATCGACTTCAGGCCGGGACTGAAGATAATCTAATGCGCGAATGCAGTTCCAGGCCTCGACTCCGGCCGGGGTATAGCCACGAGAGAGCCACCACCACATCCCTTCTCTGTAAGTTCCGTGATGCAAACCTTCAATTTCTCCCAGTTGTAAGGTATCAATTGTCAGACAGACATAGCCGTTTCTGGCAAACCACTCACCATGATGCTGATAATGCACTTTATTGCCGTAGCTGATGCCATTTTTCTTAACACCTCCATGACCGCACACATAGAGAATCGCAGGTAATTTCTTGTCTTGTTTGAGAGGTCGATAGAGATTCCCTGTGACATACAGACCGGGGCGTGACTGAAATGTGAGATTTTCCACGATGAAACCATCACTGGTGATGCGATTTGTAATCTCTGGTTTGAGGTCTGTCTTGGGAGGCAATGGAGACAGCCCCAACATTTCGAAAAGCTGTTTACGATAAGTAACTCGTTTTCTTTCCCAGGTTTTTAAGTTTTTAATATCCTTCAAGCTTTGATTGGCTAGTTGCATGGTGTGATAGCGAAAATAGTCACTCAATTGCTGATCTGCCTCTGTCGTTCCAATAATTTTTCGTCGTTCCTGAACAGGATTCGCTGCTTGAGACGAGGAAGTTTGCAAAATGAAGGCTGACAAAATCAATAAAAATAACATTTGGTAGCAGCGTTTTTGAGTCATTGTCATTCCTGTTGTATGCAGAGGCAGGATACTGAGGAGGGTAAATTCAGTAATAACACTTCTATTTTATCAGGTTGATTGTCCTCTGTCAGTTAAATCATTGTGAATCTATTAAATACCAAACATTTTCTGATTTGATCCGCGTGCGAATGAATGTCAAATCAGCCTTTTTATAGTGAATCAAGCAAAGCCTGGTGAACCAACAGTAATAAGAATTCGTCTATAAGGTAGGATGGTTCGTTTTTCAGCGGTTTGGTTTTCTGAGCTGAAGAAGGAATTACATCATCAAGAAAATCATAAACCAAGGAAATCCCAATGTCTAAGCAAGCAAAAAATCTGAAAGAAGTTCTCAACAAATGGTTGGAACGCGATCTGACGAATGAGGCAGAGACGGGAAAATTGTCTCCCGTTTTTCTGATGGATAACCTTGTTTGTGATGTCATTGATGTTTTGAATGCCGGTCGTTTTCCGATCTTGTATGGCGGTTCAGGGGTTGGGAAATCTTCTGTAATTCACAAACTCGTGTTACTGTCCCTTGCAGGGAAAGGCCCTGCCTCGTTTGAGAAGGCGCGTGTCTTGAAATTGTCTTTTAAAAGGGCTTTGGCGAGCTTGAAAAAAGACGACCAATTACGTGGCGAATTTCAAAAACTCTTGGAATTGCTTTTAGAAACAGACGAAAAAATCATTCCTGTCTTCTCTGATACGGAAGTGATGGATGACTATTATCTCCAGCCGCTTTTACAGGCGTACGCTTATCAAACAGAACGTCCCTTACTTGCAGAAGGAAATCGTGCCAGTGTGGAAGCGATGTTTGAAAACTATCCTGATCTGGAGAGCCACTTTGTAGCCTTGAAAGTGGATGAGCCTGATTTGGCCACAGCCCGTTCGATTGTTAGTCTCTGGTCTGAAAATCAATTCAAATCAGAACGAGTGCGATTTACTGAATCGGCCCAGGAAGAAGCGTTGTTATTGACACACCGTTTCCTCTCACGGTTGAATATGCCTCGTAAGGTACTGGATCTGTTAAGTCAGGTGAAAGTGGTTCGCAGTAAAGCGAAAAAAGTTAATGAAAAAGATGTAATTAACCGTTTTCATCAGGTACATAAAGTTCCCCTGGCGCTGATTGATCCCGATTTACCATTAAATTTGAAACAGGTGCGGGAACAATTCGCTTCGGTAGTTTTGGGACAAGATCAAGCTGTAGACGCAGTCGTAAGGATGATTGGAATTATCAAAGCAGGATTGAGTGATGTACGGCGTCCTTTGGGGGCGTTTCTGTTTGCTGGACCAACGGGGGTTGGTAAAACCCACATTGCCCAAAGATTGTCGCAATATCTGCTGGGACGGCCCGAGAGTATGGTCCGTTTGAATATGGCAGATTATCAGTCAGAAGTTGCCGCCGTGACGCTATTTGGAGATCCTGAAGCGTATGCCTTGTCTAAGAGACAAGGGCTACTGACTCAGCGTTTACAGGGGCAGTCTTTTACTGTGTTGTTATTGGATGAATTCGAGAAGTGCTCTCCCCTGGTTTTAGACCGATTTATGCAGTTGATCGATGAAGGTTGTTTCATTAATGGAACTGGTGAATCGGTTTCCTGTCGTTCGACAGTAATCATTGCGACAACCAATGCGGGCGCAGAACTATATCGTAAAAGTATGATCGGTTTTTCTGAAGGATTTTCTTCAAAACAGGAAGTAGAACAGGCGGTTCATCGTCGTCTTGTCGAATACTTTCGTTTCGAGTTTTTGAATCGATTTGATGAGATCGTGTACTTTCATTCGCTAAACGCAGTCGATATTCGCGCGATTGCAGAGTGTGAATTGAATCTATTGCAAAATCGGATTGGATTGAAACGAAAACAGTTGAAGATTCAAGCGGATCGTGACATTCTCGATTGGCTGGCTGCGAAGGGATACGATCCCTATTTTGGAGCACGTTTTTTACGACGTACGATAGAACGGTTTGTGACACCAGTAATTTCTGATGTTATAAACTCAGAGTTTCCCGAAAAAGACAGCACGCTACATTTAACATTTGAAAAGCAACGTGTTGTGGTACGTTTTGAAAAACAGCGAGAAGGAATAGCCAACCGCAGTAAGACTGATGCAATTGCCGGTGATAAAATAGCCGACAAAATTACAACGCATAGGAATGAACGGACAACAACCGCTGTCTAAGATCAGTAAGAATTAGCAGGTCACGTAAGTATACGTGGCCTGCTGATTTGAACGGCAAAACAATTTTTACCTGGGAAAAAGTAAATCAAGCATCGTCCCTTAATTCCTTTTCTGAATTAGAGTCTGTTTGGGTCTGATACCCGTGAGGGTGGCTTTGAAACCAATCCCAAGCAGTTTGGATAATGTCGTTCAAAGATGTATATTTTGGAGACCAACCTAGTTCCTTGCTGATTTTTTCATTTGAAGCTGCCAGGATTGGAGGATCTCCAGGGCGACGAGGACGGTACTCTACCGGAATTTTACACCCAGTCACCTGCTCTGTCGTTTTAACGACTTCTAGTACCGAATACCCATGACCGAGCCCAATATTGTAAAAACGATTTACATTTGGTTCTAATGCATTTAAAGCCAAAAGATGTGCTGCACAGATATCTTCCACATGAATATAGTCGCGGATACAGGTTCCATCTTCGGTCGGATAACCATTGCCGAGAATCGTGACCTGTGATTGTTGTCCCAATGCAGTATTCAGACAATTGGGAATTAAATGTGTTTCTGGCATATGGTCTTCGCCAAGCGAGCCATCATGGGCACAACCGGCAACATTGAAATAGCGCAGGCCAATAAAACCAAAGTTAGGATCACTGTGTGCACAGTCACTCAAAATTTGTTCGATAAATAATTTTGACCAGCCATAGGGATTAATGGGGCTCTGTGGACTCTCTTCGGTGACTGGAATGTTTGCAGGAATTCCATATGTAGCACATGAGGAACTAAATACAATCTGACTGACTTGTGAATGCTGCATAGCGCGCAGAAGAGAGAGAGTACCAGCTGTATTGTTGGTATAGTATGGCAACGGACTTTTAACCGATTCCCCCACATAGGCTAGCGCAGCAAAGTGAATCACTTTTTCAATATGCTGAGATTTCATAATTTCGGTTAAACGTTCTGTTTCCAATAGATCAAGTTGAAAAAAAGAAGCTTGAGGCGAAACTGCCTCTCGATGACCACGCGAGAGGTTATCGATCACACAGACCTTATGTCCCGTTGAAATGAGCTGCTGAACACAATGTGAGCCAATATAACCTGCTCCACCTGTTACAAGTATGGTCATCGAGTTTTTCCGAAAATCAAAGAGAAGAAAAGAGATTAAGAATAATGATTTACGCTGAAAACCAAAAACAGTACCATAAAGGTGGCTTTCAGAACGAGAGTCATCAAAAATATTCCTTTCAAGTGATACAATAGCTTCTATTTCGTCATCGGTAAATCAGATGTCTCAAAATACTCCGAATTTCGGATCACAAAAATCAGAAACGATTCCTTTGCAGAAAACTTCAGAACCGGAGCCACAAAAAGAAGCGGATGTCAATTCGAACAGCGCGAAAAAGACGAAGCAAGATCCTAATAAACGTCTTGTATCACTCGACGCTTATCGTGGCTTTGTCATGCTGGCGATGGCCTCTAGTGGCCTGGCAGTGGCTAGTGTCGTGAGCCGTCACCCTGAAATACTAGATCAGTATCAGGGAACACAATGGGAGAACTCCTGGAAATGGATGTGGCAGACTCTGGCTTACCAATTGAGCCACGTTCCCTGGACGGGGACCGCGTTCTGGGATCTGATCCAACCTTCGTTTATGTTTATGGTGGGGGTTTCAATGCCCTTCTCTTTCAGAAAGCGTAAGCAAAAAGGAAATTCGGCGTTTCGTATCTGGATGCATGCGATTTTTCGAGCAGTCTTGCTTGTCGTGTTGGGAGTCTTCTTATCTTCGAAGTCAGGCCCCCAGATCAATTTTACATTTGCCAATGTGCTGTGTCAGATAGGGATGGGTTATCTTGTTGTATTCTTTTATGTGAATCGTTCTTTCCTGACCCAAATGATGGGGGTCGTCACGATTTTGGGAGGGTACTGGTTTTTCTTTTATCAATATGTACCCCAAGAACAGGAATTGGCAGACTTAAAAGCGTATTTACAGGAAGTGAAACAGAAAGACGATTCGGAATGGACACAGTTTTCAGGGATTGGCAGTGCCTGGAATAAGCATACGAATGCGGCTGCTGCCGTGGACCGACAGTTTCTAAATCAGTTTCCCCGCTATGAAAAACCATTTCGAGAACAGAAATTCTGGGCCAACATGGGAGGCTACCAAACATTCAACTTCATTCCTTCCATCGCCACGATGTTATTTGGCTTAATGGCGGGGCAGCTTCTGATTTCGTCACGCAAAGAAAGCATGAAAGTCAAATGGTTATTGCAAGCAGGCTTAATCTGCTTTGGAATCTCGATGATCCTGGACACGTCGATCTGGCCGGTGAATATTAACAACTGGGAATGGCACCTGTCTCCCATTGTGAAACGCATCTGGTCTCCCGGGTGGGCGATTTTCAGTGCCGGTTGGGCGTTCTGGTTTCTGGCGGTGTTCTATTGGATTATCGATGTGAAAGGCTACAAAAAGTGGGCGTTTCCGTTTGTAGTTGTGGGGATGAATTCTATCGCCATGTATTGTATGGCCCAACTGATCCGGCCTTGGATTCAGAAATCACTCAAGATTCATTTGACAACGCTTGATGCTGCCACCGGCTGGACAGTCACCAATTCATTGTATGGTTCTGATTGCCCTTATACACCGATTGCCCTTTCCGCAACCGTTTTGTTTATCCTTTGGCTAATTTGTCTGTGGATGTATCTTCAGAAAATCTTCATCAAGATTTGATGCAATTTGACCAAAACAGACTTGGAGTGCTTGCATGAACTTGGAGATCGCTATAGAACACGATGAGTCTGCCGTGAAACTTGCTGTTACCACCTCACAATCTAAATATTAATTACTACAGAAAATTCATCATGAGCGAAACAGAATCTTTTCGTCATCTTCTGGAAACATTCGAAAACCCTTATCCGAATCGTGATTACGTGATGGAAACGGTTTGTCCCGAATTCACATCGATGTGCCCTAAAACAGGCCAGCCTGACTTTGGAACATTGATCATTTCTTATATTCCGGATCAAGTCTGCTTTGAACTCAAGTCATTAAAGCTCTATCTGCAAAGCTATCGTAATGTTGGTGCTTTTTATGAAGATGTGACGAATCGTATTCTTGACGACTTGATTGCTGTGACCGATCCTCGCTGGATTGAACTACGAGCCGACTTTACTCCGCGCGGTGGCATTAGCAGCAGCATAACGGCATCGCATCAAAAAGAGGAAGATTAGTTGTTTTTGGGTTTCAATTGTGACAAAACCGGATGATTACTGCGCAAGTGGAATTCCAGTTCAGATCGAGCGGTAATCCAATCTTCCTCTATTAGTGCGTTAAGAATTCGCTGATGCTGCTGGATCTCCTGAATCGCAGCTTCACGATCATTCGATTCCCACAGAAAGAGCAGGTCGAAATAGCGACCATGCCGATCAAAGAAGTTGATGATGTAATAATTGTCTGATTGTTTAATCAAATATTCGTGCAGACTGTTATCAATCTGCAATGGCTCTTCATCAGATTGAGGTACGCAGTTCCTTTCCAGGATCTTTTGTAAGACTTGCTTGTCAAGGGTTTCTTTCGACAGTTCAAGCGCTTTTAATTCTAATACCACCCGTACGTCAAGAAATGCATCCAGGTCATGCTGGTTGAAAGGCCGCAACTTCCAGCCGCGACGCGGAACATGTTCGAGTACCCCATCTCCCGCCAGCCGATTGAAAACATTACGTAAGGTTGTACGACTGATTCCATATTTTTGGGCAGATGCCGCTTCGCGGAGATAAAGCGATTCCCCTTTCAGGCTCATCTGTAATAGATCTTCAGAAATCCGCTTGAATTGATCTTCAGGAGGAATCGGTCGCGGTGTTCCTGCTGCAGTTTGTGCGGTTCCGATTTTCTCTTTGTTGACACACAAACGCCGATTTTTCTCTCGATAAAGATAACCTTCTTCGATTAACTCATTCACGGCGTGGTAGATTGGTGTGACGCTGACTTGATAATGACCGGAGAGCCCAGCCAGCGTTAGCGATTCCGGTGGCAATTCCTCGCGTGAAAGCCGGGAAATCAAATCCTCTTTAATGTAGTTCGTCAGTGTCAAAATCTGCATAGTGCCCCTCAGTATTAATTACATTTGGGCATTTTATATGATATTGGCGACAATGTAAACTGATGAGCTGGACTACGAAGTAACGCATCCGTAAAGCGTTGGTCAGGAAACCGAATTCACTCGTGCGCATTTCTGCAGTGATCAGCAAGTGGTCATCGGGCTCATCTGCCCTCCACTCTTGAAAAAAAATGTCGATATTCACATTGACGGGTGGCTCCCGTTTTCGAAACTCTTAATTTCTGCGTCGCGCGCGCGAGGCAGTGAAATTTTGCGGGTGAATTTCTGCCCCCCTGCAATTTTCAGCACTATAAAAACCCCTGAAAAGAGACGAATTTCAGAGACCGACACCAAAACCACTTCAGGGTGTGCAGTATGGAGAACCCCGTTTCGGATCATTTTCAACAAAAAACAGAGAGCTAAAACATGTCGTTTTACCATACCCGAGACAAAACTGCGCAAATCTGCTTTCCGAGATCGTGATGCAATCAAGAAAAATACTGAGTCAACCAAAATCCAATAGACTACAACCACAGCCTGCTCCCTATTAACGAGACAACACTTATACAATCCAGAATAAACAGCACGGGGAAAAGCAGCGTAAGAAATATCTCAGGTAAAAACCGCACATGGCCCTCCGCCTGAAAGACACCCTCATAAAAGATGCGCCCTCGTATTATACTGCAAAGCAGGAAACCAACCGCAGATGAACATCGTGAATTACAAAACCAAAGACGGATCACTCTCTCACGCGTTCCATTGATTGGCGAGGGTTCATAATCGGTAAGTTTGTCACCACTGATGATAAATCATCAGTGACACACGACATCTAATCTTTTAACTGATTTTGAATTGAATGTCGTTCTGGTCATACCAGGATCTTGTCGAGCACAGTGCCGTGCACATCAGTCAAACGATAGTCGCGGCCCTGGTGTTTGTAGATGAGGCGTTCGTGGTTGAATCCCAGGCAGTGTAACATCGTCGCATTGAGATCGTGAACGTGGACGGGGTCTTTGGCGACGTTGTAACAGAAATCATCGGTTTCACCATAAGAGATACCGGGCTTGATGCCGCCACCTGCCATCCACATGGAGAAGCAGCGGCCATGATGATCCCGCCCGTAATCGGTGGATGTCAGTTTTCCCTGACTGTAAATTGTGCGGCCGAATTCGCCACCCCAGACGATTAGAGTGTCATCGAGCAAGCCACGTTGTTTTAAGTCTGTGATCAACGCGCTGGTGGGCTGATCAATGTCGCCACACTGGAGTCGGATATCACTGGGTAGATTGTAATGTTGATCCCAGCCACGATGATAGAGTTGAATGAACCGTACACCCCGCTCTGCCATTTTGCGGGCTAATAAGCAATTGGCGGCGTAAGTCCCCGGTTTGCGGGATTCTTCTCCATACGCCTTGAAAGTCTGGTCTGTCTCTTCAGAAAGGTCAATCAGGTCGGGTACGGAAGTCTGCATCCGATAAGCCATCTCGTATTGGGCAATTCTAGTCCGTATTTCGGGGTCGCGGTATTCTTCGAACTGGCGTTGATTAAGTTTCGACAGTCCATCCAGCATGCGGCGTCTACTCGCGGCATCAATTCCGGGAGGATTGGAAAGGTAGAGCACGGGATCGCCGCTTTGTCGAAAGTTGACTCCCTGATGATTTGAGGGCAAAAAACCGGTACCCCACAAGCGAGCATACAAAGGGTCCGCGGGACGTGAGGCACTGCCACGGGAGATGAGCACGACAAAAGAGGGCAAGTTTTGATTCTCGCTGCCTAAGCCATAACTCGACCAGGCGCCAAAGCTGGGGCGTCCCGGTTGTTGATGGCCGGTTTGCATCAGTGTGACCGCGGGATCATGATTGATGGCTTCGGTATGCATCGATTTAATCACACAAACATCATCGACGACTTTCGAAAAATGCGGTAAGGCATCGCTGACCCAGGTGCCACTTTCGCCATGTTGTTTGAATTTGAATTGATTCGGAGCCGCAATCGGAAATGATTTCTGTCCCGATGTCATGCCGGTCAGACGTTGGTTGCCTCGAACGGAATCGGGGAGCGGTGAGGTATTAAGGTCTTTCAAACGCGGTTTATAGTCGAACATTTCCATCTGGGATGGACCGCCGTGCATGAAGAGATAGATGACACGTTTCGCTTTGGCGGGAAAATGGGGACCTTCTAACTCACCTGGGTTCGACTTTGATTCATTGGCGAACAACGCGGGATTCAAGAGTGAACCGAGGGCAGCGGCTCCAATTCCTGTCGCATTGCGACGAAAGAAATGGCGTCGTGTGAGTTCCTGTTGTAGTTCTGCATGGTCAATGTGCATGACGACTTCCTGATTCATTTGTCTTGTCGCGGATTAATTTTTGGTAACCGTTTCATCCATATTGAAGATCGTGCTGGTCAAGATTGTCCAGGCAGCCAATTCAGTAGGGGAAACCGTTTTGTCAACGGGAGCTTCTCCAACGCCAATTAATTTTAAGGCGGCAGGTTGATTCTTCTTAAAGACCTGCCGTTGTTGATTCAGAATGGTAGTTAATATTTGTTGTTCCTGTTGGCTTGGCGGACGACTGGTGGCTGACCGAAATGCAAATTGAACTCGAGCCGCCTGGGAGTCGTGTTGCTTTAATGTCTTTTCTGCCAAGATGCGAGCCGCTTCTACATAAGTTGGATCATTGAGCAGCACCAGTGCCTGCAGCGGTGTATTCGTGCGAGGACGACGAACCGTACAGGTTTCACGCGTGGGTGCATCAAAGGCCATTAAAGCAGGAGGCGGACTTTGACGTTTCCAGTATGTATACATGCTTCTGCGATACAAGGCGTCACCTTTGTCTTGCTTGTACTTCAATTCTCCATCATAGGAAACCGCCTCCCAAAGCCCGGCTGGCTGATACGGTTTCACGCTCGGCCCCCCCTGCTTCGGACTGAGTAAACCACTGATTTTGAGTGCGTTGTCGCGGACGGTTTCCGCGTCCAATCGAAATCGGGGACCACGGGCCAGTAGTCGGTTTTCGGGATCATGTTCGTAGAGCACGTCGGTCACATGTGACGATTGTTGATAGGTGGCTGAGAGCACAATCTGTTTGACGAGACGTTTGACATCCCAGCCGTTTTCCTGAAAGTCAACCGCCAACCAGTCAAGTAGTTCCGGATGGCTGGGCCATTCTCCCTGCGAGCCAAAGTCTTCGACTGTCTTGACTAAACCGGTACTAAAAAGTTGCTGCCAGACACGATTCACAAAAACACGCGCTGTAAGCGGATGCTTTGGACTTGTCAGCCATTTTGCCAGTCCCAGTCGATTCGATGGCAGGCTTGATTTGAATTCAGGCAATGCGGCGGGAACGTTGGCGGTTACTTTTTCACCGTGTGCATTATAGACGCCACGTACCAAAATGAAGGTGTCGCGTTTCTTTTTGTTTTCCTGCATCACCATTGTCGTGGGCATGTTTTTTTGTAGTGAGGTCAGTTTTCGACGCATGCTTTTGAGTTGTTGTTCCGCTTTCCGCGATTCGTCTGAAGCAGCCGTCTTGAGGAAAAACGCATGTAAGTCCTCTTTCTGCCTTGCAGTTCGTTTTTTGGCCGGTACTGTGACGGTGCTGTTCAGAAACTGGTAGGTGGCGAGTTGATTTGCTTCGGCAGCGGTTAACGTTCGACCATAAATGCGCACATCATCCACAAATCCCTTATAGAAGGCACTTGTGCTGCGACGTCCAATGCGTAACGGTTCACTAGTCGCGATACTGCCGGTCAGACGATCAAAGGGAGCTTTCGTTTGTTGTGCTTCACCATTCAGGTAAATGCGGACGCCCTTGGCTTTCGAAGAACCATCGTATGTCACAAGCAGATGCTGCCAGCGACCGGTGCTGATGGAGTTGGTTGTCACGACTTGAATGGCGTTGGAATTCCATTTGTTGATGAAATGGACCCCCAATTTACCTTTACGTAACATGATGTCGAAACCCCTTAAATGATTTCGATCATCATTTTTGGAAAGAATACAAATGGGTCCACCCGAAGATGGTTTGATCCAGGCGGCCACCGAAAATGGAGTGTCGCGCTCAATTGTGAGTGGTGCATCGATTTCGAGAAGTGATCCGCCGTCAAATTTTACCGCTTTGCCTTTGACGCCAGCGACTGACTGGGGCTTACCAACAGATTTAACACTGGTATCGGAATTGTTTTTATTCTGTTTGAATTCATCCAGAGGAAAATGGTGGAGCAAGCCATCATCTGACGGTGGAGTGAGGTTAGTTAAAATCGTTTGTTCCCACTTTGCCTGTTTTTGATTCAATTCCTGTTTGCGCTGTTGATGTTGTTTTTCGAGTACCGCAATCTGTTTTTTATGCTGTTCTATCCGCTTCTGTATTTCGGGGTCCGGAACTTGAATCAATGGCACGGCATTACCGGCAGTGCCTGTATTCCCTCTTTCCGGGCTGTTATTGAAAAACGCAAAGAATTGATAGAATTCTCTTTGCGAAATCGGATCAAACTTATGGTCGTGGCAGCGGGCACAACCCATGGTGAGTCCCATCCAGACGGTCGAAGTCGCATCGAGCCGATCAACCACGTATTCGACACGGTATTCTTCATCGATGACTCCCGTTTCGCGAGTCGTCATGTGATTGCGATTGAAGCCGGTCGCGATCATTTGGCTGAGCGATGGTTTGGGTAACAAGTCACCCGCCAGTTGTTCCACTGTGAATTGATCAAACGGCATATTCTGATTGAAGGCATTGATCACCCAGTCGCGCCAGTGCCACATGTACCATTCTTCATCGGTGAAGTAGCCACTGGTATCTGCATAGCGAGCTGCATCCAACCAATAACGGGCCATGTGCTCGCCATAATGGGGAGATTTGAGTAATCGATCGACGAGTTTTTCCGTTGCATTCGGGGAATCGTCGTTGAGAAACGTATCGAGTTCTTTTAATGTCGGAGGCAAGCCAGTCAGGTCCAGAAAGAGACGCCGACAAAGCGTCGTTTTTGATGCGCGGGGATTGGGAGACAACTTTTCCTGTTCCAAACGCGCAAGAATAAAATGGTCCATTGGCTTTCGAGCCCAGCCTTGGTTTTTGACCGTAGGGAGTTCAGGGCGACTTGGTGCAATGAATGACCAGTGCTTCTGATAAGGGGCTCCCTGCTCGATCCAACGTTGAATGAGCTCCATTTCCTGTTGCGAAAGTTCTTTTCCGGAATCTTCCGGTGGCATTTTGTCCGCTGAGTCCGATGACAGAATACGTTTGAGTAATTCACTCTGCTGAGGCTGCTTGAGGTCAATAATGTGATAATCATCACGAGGTTTCAGTACATCGCGTTGATCATCTAAACGAAGTTCGGCCTCGCGAGTTGATGCATCGGGGCCATGGCAATGCAGACATTTATCGGAAAGAATCGGACGGATATCGCGGTTAAATTTAATACGTTTCGTCTGTTGTTTTTTATTTGGTTCTGCCCAACTCAATTTTGCAGAGAAACTAAACCCCGCAATGATGAGGGACGAAATGCAGAACAGACTCAGCAGGCGTGGTTTACGTACCGTATCAAACATAGGTCAGCTCTTAACGGAATGGAGGGATGCAGGTTGGATCTCGGCTAATATTTAAGATAGTTTAAATATTAGCAAATAGCGGTGCCTTTGTCACCTAATTATTGGAATAAATCCGCTGTTCCCCAAGTTTTGGCAGCCTGATATGGAGATTGAAAGTGCCTGATTATTGCTGTTTTTGGGGTCGTCCTTCGTTTTTCCACCAGCGAACTTCCACACTGCCCCGTTCTGCACAGGCAATAATATCTGGCTTTCCGTCTCCATTCATGTCAGCAATGATGACTTGATTGGCACTGCGCCAATTGTCTTTCAAGAGATGCTTTTTCCACTTCTGAAGGGGGTCACCTGAATTTTCAAACCAGGCCACGCGCCCAGGATTGCGCCAGGTTGTAGCCACGATATCAATATCACCATCCGCATCCAGGTCTGCAGCGATGGCTTCGAATGCATCGTCAAACTTTTCTTGCACGACATGTTTCTTCCAGCCATCTTTGCTTGGATTGTCGTTCTCATACCAGACGATCTCGTTATCTTCCCGGCGCTGCGAACTTGTCTTGTCTTTCGAGCCTGGTCTGAAGTAAAAACCGAGTGCCATGACCACATCCAGATCTCCATCGCCGTCCATATCAACGGGGTTTCCATGTGTGGGGCAACGCGATTGATCGTCGATCATGTGTTTTGACCATTTTATGCCCGTAGTACTTTTTTGGTTTTCATACCAGACCACTTGATCCATCCCACGAATCGTTCCCAGCAGGTCGGGATCACCATCGCCATCAAAGTCGGCAACGCGCATCGTGCGGGTTTCGCTAACATTTTCTTCAATGAGGTGTTTTTTCCATGCACCACTTTTGGGTTTTCCACTATTTTCGAACCAGGCAAACTGGTTTCCCAGCCTCCAACTCGAAGCGGCCACATCCAGATGACCATCATGATTGAAGTCGGCCAAGGCCACATCATAGGCGCCCGGTAAGTTGGTCGTAATGATGTGTCGTTTCCATAACTGGTCGTTATTCGGAGAGCCACTGTTTTCGAACCAGATCAGGTGTCCGCGCAGATTTTTGACGATCACAATATCTAAATCGCCGTCATTGTCGACATCGCCGACTAAGTGGCGTTCCAGTCTTTCCGGATCGTCTTTCTGAATGATGTGCTTTTTAAAGATTCCCTTGCCGTCATTTTCAAACAAGTAAAGTTTATTGTGAGGCGTGTAGTCGGCGCTCGATAAATCGAGATCGCCATCTTGATCATAATCCGCTGCGGCGATTCCATAAGCGTAAGCATAATTATCGGCAATGAGATGCTCAGAGAATTGAACCGAAGGTGGGTTTTGTTTTTCTTGACTGAGTGAGGTGCTGCCGCAAATGCAGGCGAGTATCAGGCCTAATAAGATAACACTGACAGTGGGATCGTTTCGAATTCGCACGTCTGCACTCTCCTGAAATAAAAGAGACGACAATTTAGCTCAAACGGATTGGCTTTAGTAGTACGTGTTCGTCATTAAAATAGGGTAAGTACAATTCAAAGGTGGTTCAACAACTACTTCTCGCTGATAACCGGATAACTAGTAATGACTCCCACAGGAAGCATTGTGTTCTCGCCTTGAATACGTTTTATTTTGGTGAGTCTATCAATGGCAAGATTGAGCTGTTTGGTATTGGTTGACATCAATAGTGCTCCTCCTGGTTGAATCACGATGAGGTATCCTGGTTCCCCCGGATTGGGAGTCCATGTGCCAACTTCGATCCAAAGGCAGCATCCGGGGTTTTTGTTCGCCTTGTATATGCTTCCCCATTTACTTTTGAGGGACTTTGACAAACGAGATGCTGCCGCCTGAATTTCGGGGGTACTTGATTGGTTAACGGCAACCTGCCAGGGCCATGTGACGTAATTACCTTTTGCCTGCGAGGGACTATTTTCGCCAAAAGCCGTTGCAGTTCCGAAGAATAACAAAACAGACAAAGAAAAACATGTTAAACAGATCATACTTATTCGCATGCTTTTGTCCTTATAACTGAGTACGTTGTAGTATTATATTTATTGTTCTATTGTATGTTTTTGAGACGAGCTGGAATACATTTTTCTGGTTAAGACATTCAATTTGTATTAGAATCAACTGGTTAACTAATTAACAATGGTCTGTGCATTTATTTTCATCATGGATAGTAAACAGCCAAATGCCTATTAAGAAAGGCAGTTCAATAATGGTTCAGTCGGTTGGTACCATTCTCAAAGGAGTTTGTGTAGGCGCGTTTTCTGGCTTGCTGTTGGGCTTTTATATTTGTGTGCTTACTTCCCAAAATGTAATTCAACGAGCTGACTACACTCATCCTATTCTCTATGAAAATGCGGATGGGAGATACAACACTGCGGTCATCCTTAGTTTCGTGCTTGTTTTTTCTGTTGTGGGACCTTTCGTGGCATCGGCGTCTTACGGTCGTTGGATGCGGCATGCTATTTATGGTTTAGTAGGATGTCTCGCGATCGTCGTTGCGGTTGCTCTCATTGGAGCAGCAATCAACAATGAACAGCCTTTTAATATGCTTAAGGTAGCAGAAAGATCTTTTATCGACGCAGCACGGGTTTATGGTATCCCGGCATCATTTGTCATTGGACCATTTGCTGGAATTATGATTGGCAGATATCGAAATAAGCGACGTGAAGCAGATACACATCAAGCAGTTACTGAAGTGTGAACCTCATCTTTTTTCTTCCCTGATCGTCAATAATATTTTGGAATTTGAGTGATCTCCTTACATGTTACTATGTCGTAATTAATATAATTCTCTTCAACATCATATGAATCCGATTGTCTTTCATCTCGTCTCAGGACAGGCGTTTTTTACAGGGGCCGTGTTTGTGATGCTGGCGGCGTGTTTATCCACGTGTGAGAGTCGCGTTGTAAAGCGTGTGATGGTATTGGTCTTTTTGCTTGGCATGATTGCGATTGTCGTTTCATCAACGCCCCTGCCTTACTGGTTCTATGGGTGCGCGGGAGTGATCACGCTAGTCTGGATAAGTTCCTGTTTTGTCAAGAAATGGCGGCGCTGGTCGGCTTATGCTGTGATCGGTGTGTGGGCAATCGCAATTGGGTTGGAAGCGCCTTATCACCTGACGCCGACGCTGAAGCCGGTCGCTTCTCGATCAATGACAGTGATCGGGGACTCCGTAACTTCGGGTTTGGGAAACGATAAAATAGAAACATGGCCACGGATTTTGGCACGCGAGCATGATTTACAAGTGCAAGATATTTCGCACGTAGGGGATACTGTTTCGACAGCACTGAAACGAGTTCAGAAAGAACCTGTTGATCCTTCAATCGTTTTATTAGAAATTGGTGGAAATGATATTCTGGGATCGACGACCACTGAGCAATTTGTGAAAAATCTGGAGGCATTGCTGACTGAGCTAGCAGCACCGGATCGGCAATTAATCATGCTGGAATTGCCGCTACCTCCGTTCTACCATGAATACGGTCGTACTCAGCGGAATCTGGCGCAGAAATATGATGTTGCTCTCGTTCCCAAAAGGATATTTCTGTCGATTCTTGCTGGGGGCGAATCGACGTTGGATTCGATTCATCTTTCAGAGGCGGGACATCAGAATATGGCAGATGTAGTTTGGGGACTCGTCAAACCCGCTTATACTACTCATTGAAATCTTGTGAATCGGAGTTGTTCATTTCTCAAACGTCACGACTTGTCGAACAGCGGCCCCTGTGGCGAGATCGTCGAAAGCTTCGTTGATCTCGTCCAGTTGGATCGTGCGTGACAGAAGTAGATCCACGGGTAACAGGCCCGCCTGATACATGGCGATAAAACGTGGCAGGTCACGTCGGGGGACAGCGGAACCCATGTAAGAACCTTTGATCGTACGTTCTTCCGCAACCAGGCTGACGGCGGGAACAGAGAACATCTTGTTAGGATGCGGAAGCCCGATTGTAATCGTTGTGCCGCCGCGTTTCGTGGCAGCATAGGCTTGCTGCAGAACTTGCTCGTTGCCCACGCTTTCGAAGGAGTAGTCGACCCCGTTTTGCATGTCTTTGATTTTTGTGACCGGGTCTTCTTCACGGGCATTGATTGAATGTGTGGCACCAACTTTTTGGGCCAGATCCAACTTATCCGGGAGTAGATCGATGGCGAAAATCGTTTCTGCGCCGGCAGCGCGAGCCCCCATGATGGTGCTCAATCCAACCCCGCCCAGACCGAAGACTGCCACACTTGATCCCGGTTCTACTCTTGCTGTGTTAACGACGGCTCCGACACCGGTCATGACGGCACAACCAAACAAGGCCGCCGTACTCAAAGGAAGCTGGGAATCGATTTTAATCAATGATTCTTGTGCAACGACCGTATACTCGGAAAAAGCGGAAACGCCGAGATGATGATTGAGTTCTAATTCGGATTGATTTTGAAAATGCCTTTGACCGGAAAGCAATGTCCCCGCAAGGTTGGCTTGAGCCCCCGGCTCACAGAGCGCGGGCCTCCCCGTTGCACAGGGAATGCAGTGTCCGCATAATGGAACGAAGGAAAAGACGACATGGTCATCTGGCTTAAGATCATGCACGCCCTGCCCGACTTCGCGGACAATGCCGCTGGCTTCATGCCCCATCACCATTGGCATAACTCGGGGACGAGAACCGTCAATCACAGACAGATCGGAGTGGCATAAACCCGCGCCGGCCATTTCAACCAGAACTTCTCCCAGACCAGGGTTGGATAACGTGACTTCTTCTACGACCAGCGGTTTTGATTCGGCATAGGGAGTGGGTTGCTGCATGTCGTAGAGAACGGCGGCGTTTGTTTTCATCTTCATCTATCCTTAAGAACAGACATTGTCGAATACTTTCATTTCGCTTAAAAAGATGTTAAATGATCTTATCAATCGCATGTAACGACTACCAGAACCAACGGAAGAAAAAAGCGACTGGCAATTTATATTGCACTTCGTAGATTGAGCTTATTAATGAATGTCAAGGCGTACAAATCGACTCAAGTAAGAAAAGCGGTCATGGATTCGTATTCTTTGATGCTGGAACATTGGGAGGTTCCATTTCAGGAGCGCGACCTTGAAACGAGCTTTGGCACTACGCATGTCATTGAATCGGGAGACAAGCAAAACCCGCCGTTGGTATTACTGCATGGCGGTGGAGGAAATTCCACGATGTGGTTTCCGAATATTGCTGCTTTGACGCAGCATTTTAAAATTTATGCGGTCGACATTGTTGGCGAAATGGGGAAAAGTGATGACACCCGGTTGTCCTATACAACGGATGATTATCCAAACTGGTTAGGTGAAGTCTTTCACGAACTGTCGCTTTCTCGTTCCCATCTGTTGGGAACATCATTGGGTGCCACCTTATCAATTCAATTTGCGATTCGAACACCTGAATTCATCGATCAATTGGTACTGGTCGCTCCCCCCTCATTAGAGAAAATGAACACTGGATTTATTTTAAGAGGCCTATTATCTGCTCTGTTTCCGACTAGCTCAATTACAAAAAGTTTTTACCGCTACATTACGTCGCCAAATTCTGTTCAACCTCCCGCATGGGCGTTAGAAGACCAAGTGGTGCGGTCAAAAGCACAACGTTTAAATTTAAATGCAATTCCCGTTGTAACTGAAGAAGATCTGTCCAAACTACCAGAATCAACGCTCTTGATTCTTGGCAAGGATGATCGGATTTATTCCATTGATGCTGCGGTGAACAAAGTGAAAAAAGCCGCACCCCAGGTTACCATTGCTGTGATTGAGAATGCGGGGCATGTAGTTACCGTAGAGCAACCTGAAATATTCGCGAAAACGTTTTTCGAATTCATGAATCTCGCATAGATAATTTGATTTGGTAAACGAGCACATAAATAATGAAAACACTCGTAATTTATTTTTCCTATTCTGGAAACAATCAGTTACTCGCTGAGTATCTTGCCAAACAGATGGAATGCGATACCTGCCCCATCATTGAAAAGAAACATCGCACCATGTTGACGATCATTTTAGATATGTTCTTTAAGCGGAACCCAAAAATTGAACCGCTTGCGCACACGGTTTCAGATTATGATCATATTATTCTCGTTGCCCCAATTTGGGACTCAAAAATAGCAAATCCCATGAAATCTTTGCTTCGACGTGAGAAGGAATCGCTGCCTGCTTATTCTTTTATTTCACTTTGTGGCTATGAACGCGCCGGGCAAAAAGAAAGCATTTTAGAACAATTGTCTGTTTTGACAGGACAGGCTCCAAAAGCAGTTTGTGAATTAAAAATCTGTGAACTCTTTCCGCCTGAGCAAAGAGAACAGATCAAAACCATTTCACGTTTTCGTGTGAATTCTGAAGATCTCGTCAAATTCGAGATGCCGATTAACGAGTTTCTTAAATTGATCAATGCCGTTCAATGAAAAGATTCCTCCCACCATAATGCTTGCTTCTCAACCCAAAACGTGATCACTGCATTCAAGGTGTTAGATCACGTAAAGCTGTCTAATTTGAAGCCAGTCTCAAACAATTTAGTGCTCGTTTTCATATCAAATTATTGTTATACTTTCGCATTCCCCAAATGCTCACAGACTCTGATGGAAAGCCTAGAATCGAATGTCCAGCACCGAACCAACTACATCCTTTGTTCGTTATCGTGTGATTTTTGCCTGCATGCTGATGGCGATTTTGTTGTATCTGGATCGATTTTGTATTTCGTTCGCAGAGGTTTTTATCAAAGATGAGTTGGGGTTGAGCGACAAACAGATTGCGATCATTCTGGGATCGTTTTTCGTCTCTTATGCATTTTGTCAAGTGCCTTCCGGTTGGTTAAGCGACCGTTTTGGCGCGCGTACAATGCTGACTCTTTATATTTTGATGTGGTCACTGTTTACCGCACTCACCGGCTTTGTGACCGGTTTCATAATGCTGTTACTGTTTCGCTTGGGGTTTGGGGTAGGACAAGCGGGAGCCTATCCTACGAGTGCGAATATCGTCAGTAAATGGATGCCACTTTCCGCACGAGGCATTGCCAGCAGTATGGTCGCCGTTGGGGGACGTTTAGGCGGTGCGCTTGCTCCAATTCTCACCGCATTTCTGATCGTGTTGTTCGTGCCGATTTCTCAGTCGTCTGAATTGACTACCGGTGATCTAATGCAACCACAGCAATTTGCCGTCAAGTTTATGGAGAATTTAAACAAAAAACAGAAATATGAAACGACGATTTACGACCACCTCACTCCAGAAAGTAAAGAGTATCTCAAAGCAGCGGCTTCAGAAAAAGAGACTGAAACGGGAACGGCCGTTGAAGCCGACTTTCTAGTGAATTTGAATTCCATTTTGCAAAACGACACGCTGTATCACTCTTCCGATTTTGCAGATCTGAAACTGAATCAGCAAGCAGAACAATTGCTCATTATTACTCCTGGTGAATTGAATGTTGAGGAGAGATCTCGATTGAACCGGCTCTTACTGGAGGCTCGATACTACACTGAATTTCGGAAAGTTCAGGGCAAAGGCTGGCGCCCCGTGATGGTGGTCTATGGGGTGTTTGGAATCGTCATTGCCGGTTTCTTCTGGTGGACCATTCGAGATTATCCACGGATGCATCCATCCTGTTCCGAGCAGGAGTTGGAAGCAATTGAATTTGGACGCAATGAAGAAGACAAAGACCATACAAAAGAGATTGGTGGAATTCCCCTGAAAGCGATTGTGGAGAACCGAAGTCTCTGGATGCTTTCTTTGTCTCAATTTTGTACGAATATCGGTTGGTTATTTCTTGTTACCTGGTTACCACGTTATTTGGACGAGACATATCAAGTGCCCTTGAAAGAGCGCGGAACAATGATCACTGTCGCACTCGCAGTTGGTTGGTTCGGCACTCTGTCCGGTGGTAAAGCGACCGACTGGCTGCGGAATCGAATCAGTTTGCGCTGGAGTCGTGTGCTTCCAATTGTCGTGTCACGATTCACTGCCATGGCTGCCTATATCTTGTTATGTTTTCTTGATGTCTCTCCCTGGGTAGCAGTGGCCTTATTTTCTGTGGTCGCTTTTTCGACCGACTTTGGATCTCCTGCCATGTGGGCTTTTAATCAAGATATCGGGGGAAAACATGTAGGGTCTGTGCTTGGTTGGGGAAATATGTGGGGTAATCTGGGAGCAGCAATCGCTCCCTATCTAATGATCTGGGTGATTGGCGAAGACGATCATTACTGGAGCATGGCTTTTGTTACCTGTGCAATTGCCTTTTTCGTTGCCGGCGTGGCTTCGCTGGGTGTCGATACGGCGCAAACTCTGATTGTTGACGAAGAGTCTGAAGGCGAACTGGCATCGACTTAGTCCAGAAATAGAATTACTTACTTTTCGCCAGTTCATCCAGCTCGGAAAGTTTGAGACGTACACTGCGGATATAAGGCGCTTTGCCTTTGTCCCAATGGCCGTAGGTGGTGACGATGAAAGTGCCATCGGGGAGGACTTCCACGCCGGGGTAGGCACAGTCGGCGCCTTTGGTATTATCTTTTAAGCGGACGTGGTACTGTCCTTCGTTTCCTTTGACGAGATCATCGTAAGTTCCCACCCAGGCCACCCAGTCGCCTTCGGTGGGCGCGGTGTGACCTTTGGGAGTTTTACTGCGAAACGATATGAGTAGTCGTCCAGAGATGGGATCGTATTTTCCGGTATGACGATCTCCGTTCAAGGAACCGGGAAGATCGCGGGGCTTCGTCCAGGTTTTACCTTCATCGTCTGAGAAAATGATTTGCGAGTTATGTCGCCGACTATTTTCTCTCAATAGAACAGCGAGTTGTTTTCCGTCTGGGGAACGAATGATGCCAGGCTCACAAATATGGTAGTCGGAGGATTTATGAATTGCATCAGGATCAGACCAGGTCAAACCACCGTCTTTGGAAATCGTTTTATAAAGAGTGAAAGCGATCGGTGATTCCTGTTTGGAATTTTTGGAGATAAATCGCCCATCATCGTGAAACAGAGCGATGTAATGGCCTTTGCCTGTTTTCAGCAGTTCGACACAACCCATGACGACGATGCCGCCCCAGTCGCCAACCTGTTTGAGCTCGCTCCAGGTTTTGCCGTCATCTTCTGTGACTGCCATGCGTGTCGGATATAAACCGGAAAACATGATGATTCGTTTTTTACCATTGGCATCAATAACCCGATGCAGAGTAGGAACTTCTCTGGATGTCGCCCAGGACGCGGGAGTCGGGAGACGTTCACTCCAAGTTTTGCCAGCGTCATTCGAGCGTTTGTAAACAATACCCCCTTTCCCGTGCCCTTTAGGATAGACACAGAGCATCGTTTTGTTGTCTTCCAGTAAAACAGTGGTGGGATGTCCCAGATATTGACCTGCTTCACGATCGACGATCACCTGCCGATGGGCTTGGTCATTGAGGTCAATGTAAGGGATTGTAAATCCGGGTTTCTGTGGTTTTACTTGAGTGGTACCGGGTTCAGATGCAAACGAAGTTTGAAACCAACAGCAAATAATGGCTGGGACCATCAGAATTTGACTCATATACGTGAGAGCTTTCAATATCATCAAAAGTCCTTACTGTCTGGGAGCATTGATTGATTTCAGAGTGCCGCTGATAAGAATTCGTTACATGTTCTATCAGACTTGAAAGTGGCGTTCATTCACCCTAACGAGGAATTGATATCGCTTCAATATCCATATTCACAATAACATAGAGGCATAAAGCATTATTGCCCTATGTGAAGAATCAAATTATGAATCACTCTTGCCGAAAAGCCTTGAATCTTGTTCGATTCAGGTGCTTTTTTAAATAATATATTGTTATTCCCGATTTTTCCCGATATGATATAAATGCTACTTGATGTATCTGATTGTGATACAACAAGATAGATAACAGAGTTCCTCAGCCTGCTTGGCTTTTTCCCACCTGACCTCAACCATCGTAGACATGATCATGAAAACTTTGCAAAAAGTGACATTCGGCATCGTATTCACGGGTCTTTTCGGTTTACTGACTCCCGCGTTTTTCGGAGCAGAGTCACAGCCAGATCAAGCAGGGCTCGATTTCTTCGAAAAGAAGATTCGTCCTGTTTTGATTCAGCACTGTTATGAGTGCCATTCAGAGGATACCAAAAATCTCAAAGGGAGTTTGTTGCTGGATTCAAAACACGGGTTATTAAAAGGTGGTGACTCGGGGGCAGCTCTTGTTCCTGGCAAACCAGCAGAAAGCCTGTTACTCGAAACCTTACGTTATGGCGAAGATAGTTATCAAATGCCTCCCAAAGGCAAGCTACCCAATGAAGTGATTGCCAATTTTGAAAAATGGATCGCAATGGGCGCTCCCGATCCACGCAACAAAACGAGCAAGAAACAAGTCAAAGCAGAAATTGATTTTGCGAAAGCGCGTGATTTCTGGTCGTTTCAATCTCCCCAAAGCCAGCCAGCTCCAGCCGTGAAACAACAGAAATGGCCACTTAACAAAATCGACTACTTTATTTTAGCTGCGCAAGAATCGAAAGGTTTTGCGCCTGCTCCCGCGGCTGATAAACAGACTTTAATTCGTCGTGCCTATTTCGATTTAATTGGTTTGCCTCCGACACCGGAAGAAGTTAAGCAGTTTGTGAATGATTCTTCTCCACAAGCCTATGAAAAACTGATTGATCGGTTGTTAAACTCTCCGCATTACGGCGAACGCTGGGGACGCCATTGGCTCGACGTCGCGCGGTATGCAGAAGACAACACGAATATGGGACCACACAACGGTCCTTATCCTCACGCGTACCGTTATCGTGACTGGGTCATCAAAGCATTCAATGATGATTTGCCCTATGACAAGTTCATCATTCGTCAACTGGCGACCGACTTCCTCCCAGAAACAGGACCCGAAGATTACCCCGCGTTGGGTTATATGGGATTGGGGCCTTCCTACCATAAAGAAGTCGCACTTTCCCGACTCACGCTGGAAAATCGCTATGCGGACGACTGGGAGGACCGTGTCGATAGTTTGTGTCGTGGTTTGTTGGGGCTGACCATGGCATGTGCCCGTTGTCATGATCATAAGTATGACCCTTTGACTGTTGAAGATTATTACGGTATCGCAGGTGTTTTTGCGTCGGTTCGACAGACGACTCGGCCAATCATTCCCGATGCAGAAATTGCGAAAACACAACCTGCCCGTGATAAAGCAGATAAGCTCACAAAACAAAATACAGAACTGACTGAGAAAATTAGAACATGGAATAAGCGAAACGCCTTACTTAAAGAAATCATTAAAAAGTCGCCGAAACCAGAGTCGACTTTGATCGCACCTCGACCAGACATCAAAAAGCAGGCCATTATCAAATTCTTTCCCCCGGCAGAAGAATTGAAGCAGAACACAGCCCAGATCGCCAAATCCAATAAGACCATCAAAGAGAATAAGGCGAAAATTGCTGACATCAAAAAAGCAACTCCCGGTTTTGATCTGCCACTGGCTGATGCGCTCACTGAAGAGCAAATTCGAGTTGAAGAAATCACAGCAGACCGGATGAAGATCGTCTATTATCCCAATAAGCCGCGCGACTTAAATGTGTTCATTCGCGGAAGTGCCAACAACCTGGGAAAACTTGTGCCACGACGATTTGTGCAAGTGCTTTCAAAAGAGAAACCAAAGCCTTTTCAAAAAGGGAGTGGTCGACTGGAATTGGCGCATAGTATTGCGAACCGCGACAATCCTTTGACGGCGCGAGTCATGGTGAATCGAGTGTGGCTACACCATTTTGGTGAAGGTCTGGTTGATACGCCGAGTAACTTTGGAAAAACGGGAGCCCTTCCCAGTCACCCGGAATTATTGGACGATCTCGCTGTCTGGTTTATGGATCAGGGTTGGTCGATCAAAAAGTTACATCGACGGATCATGTTATCAGCCACGTATCGGCAAACTTCAAATGTCTCATTGTCGGAAGCACAGAAGATTACTGATCCGAATAATCGTCTTTTGTCTTACTTCAATCGAAGACGACTGGAAGCGGAAGTCTACCGCGATGCGTTATTAGTGGCCGGCGATAATCTGGATCTGACAAAATCAGGACCTTCCGGCGATATTGACGATTCCAAATTTGATCGGCGCGGTGTTTATGCGATGGTCTCGCGTCACAAACTGAGCACATTCTTACAATCTTACGATTTTCCTGATCCCGCCATCCATGCGGCCCGACGTGCCAACACGACGACACCATTACAACAACTATTTGTATTGAATTCGCCGTTTGTCAGGCAGCAAGCACAAAAACTAGCGAAAAGGCTGGAAGGAGAATCTTCAGAAAAACGAATCGACGCCATTTATCAAATCTTATTCTCACGTACGCCGACACGTTCCGAAATGCAGATTGGCCTGCAGTTTATAGAACAGACCGATTCTACTGGCACACCCACACCCGCTGTTGAACAGATCCCGACATTTGCAGGCAAACGTATCAAAGCGAATGTCAAAAAACTGGGTGACCGCTACTCGGTTGAACTTTGGGTGAAAAACCAGATCCCCAATGACCAGCGTATCATCACCGGTTATTTCTTTTCACGTGGTAAAGATTCTGCTCCCAAGGCAGCCGGCGACCATTTAGGTATCGCGGGAAAATATCGACCTAACAAAGAGGGGCGGCTGTTTTTCTACAACGGTGATCAAAAAAGGCAATCACTTTTCGGAAACACGGTGATTCAACCGGGAACCTGGAATCATGTAGTCATGGTTCGCGACCAGCAAAATATTAGGGTTTATCTCAACGGAAATTCGAAACCGGAAATTTCAGGAAAAGCGAAGCCGGGGTATGAATCAGGTGTTTCTGAAATCATTATCGCTGGTCGGAATGATAATTTTTCGAATTTCCACGGGCAGCTGGGGGCGGTTGCGGTGTTTAATCGTGTTTTGAATCCCAATGAAATTCAAAAACATTTTCAAGCAGCCAAGCTGGAAAAAGACGAGCTTGCTCATGCTGAGTACCTGGCTTCGATTTTGGAGTCAGACCCGCTATCCTGCTGGCCATTACGGACTGACAATCCGAAATTTTCTCAAGCTGTTGATATCACAAAAAACAAAAATAACGGGACTTACGAAGGCCGGCAGGATGTTGATCCCAAGAAGCTCACACCTTGGCAACGATACTGTCAGGCTTTGCTCTGCAGTAATGAAATGATGTTTGTTGACTAATGTTTCCATCCTCGTTATTACATATTTGATAAGCTAAAGAGACTCAGAAGATGATCAATACAAGCAGACATGGAATATTGACCCGACGCGAAATTCTACAGAAAGTGGGCGGCGGTTTTGGTATGATGAGTCTGGCTGGTATGCTTTCCACTTTGGACGCAGCCCCCAAAAAAGTACCGCAGCAAACTCCCCATTTTGCTCCCAAAGCAAAACGCGTCATCTTTTTGTTTATGAGTGGCGGTCCTTCTCAGGTTGATACCTTTGATCCGAAACCTGCCTTGAAAAAGTACGAGGGGCAGCGTCCCGCGGCGGCAAATATTCGAACTGCTTCCAAAACAATGGGCTTGCTCCCTTCACCCGTCAAGTTTATTAACTCGGGAAAATCAGGTATTCCCGTTTCAGAGCACCTTCCCAACATTGCCAAACATGTCGATGACATGGCGATTATTCGCTCAATGCATACTGATTTTCCCAATCATGCGCCAGCGCTGTGCATGATGAACTTAGGAACGCTCACGCCTACTCGTCCCAGTCTCGGTTCATGGTTAACGTATGGTCTGGGAACTGAGAATCAGAACTTGCCCGGTTTTCTTGCACTGTGCCCTGGTAAACCCGTGGTTGGTCCCAAATTATGGGGGAGTGCATTTTTACCAGGCAAGCATCAGGCGACACATATCAATAATAAAGATCTGACGCCAGAGAAAATGATTCCCTATTTGAAGAATGAGGCATTGACTCCCGAAGAACAGAAAAAACAGTTGGATCTGGTACTGGCAATTAATAAACAACACCTCAATAACAGAGTGGGAGACAGTGCCCTTGAGACACGAATTAAATCAATGGAACTAGCTTACCGGATGCAGTTTGCAGCAACGGATGCATTTGATATTTCGCAAGAGCCTGAAAAATTACAGGAAGCTTACGGTAAGAGCGAGTTTTCGAAATCTTGCCTTTTGGCGCGCCGCTTAAGTGAACGTGGCGTGCGATTTGTCCAAATCTACTATGGGAATCGACAACCGTGGGACACACACAGTAATCATGACAAGAGTAATGAGCGACTTTGTAAAGACATAGATCGACCAATTGGACAACTGATGACCGACTTGAAACAACGGGGTTTGCTGGATGAAACGCTCATTGTCTGGGGAGGCGAGTTTGGCAGGACTCCGACTGCACAAGGGGGCATCAATGGCCGTGATCATAACCCGTTTGGATTCTGCATGTGGCTGGCGGGCGGCGGAATCAAAGGTGGAGTCGTACATGGTGAATCGGATGAATTCGGGTTCCGCGCCATGCAGGACAAAGTTCATGTTCACGATCTACATGCCACGATTTTGCATCTTCTGGGCATTGACCATGAACGGCTGACTTATCATTATTCAGGGCGAGATTTTCGCCTGACTGATGTGGCTGGAGAAGTTGTACAAAATATCATTGCCTGAGGAATCAAATCAATAAGACTCCCTTTTTTCAGGTATGTTGTATTCCTTTTTCAGAACTTATTGCAGCCCCTCTTTTAACTGCCTCTCACATCATATATAATATACACAATGCTTTAGTGTGAGATTGTAAGCATTTACACGGCCATTCAAGGAAATGTCATGTCTACTACCAATCTACCTGGATCGTTCTCCATGGTTCCCAGAGGGAATATCCGTGAGGTTGTCGTGCAACGAATTCTGGCAGCGGTGATTCGAGACGAATTTCCCGTTGGACACCGGATGGTGATTCAAAATCTAGCCGAGCAATTTGGAGTCAGTGCTACCCCCGTTCGCGAGGCTCTGGTCGAATTGGCTTCGATCGGGATTGTTGAAAACCTTCCCAACCGTGGTGCGGTAATGCGTGAATTTGGAGTCGCTCAGATCCGTGAAATTTATCAACTTCGAAGAATTTTGGAAGTTGAAGCGATTCGAACAGCGTGTGGGAATATTGAACCAAGACTACTGTCTGAAATGTCAGATGAGTTTGCAACGATCGCCAAAGAGCCTCGGGGCGATAGTTGGTCACAAAAAGCGATGTTGCTTGATATCAAGCTACATACATTGATTGCAGATCATTGTGGCAGTGTACGTTTGCAAGATGAGTTACGCCGATACAATACCCTGGTTCAAGCAATTCGCGAAGTTGTTGACAATGAAAGTCAGGCACAAGAAATCGCGCTCTCGGACCACAAACAAATCATCAAAGCGCTACAATCAAACGATTGTGATCTCGCTGCACAAACAATGGAAAAACATATCTGTAACACAGCAAATCTGGTTGAAAAATTAATGCAGGAACGACTCCAAAACAAGTAAGCTGAGTTGGTGACTTCTTTCAACAATTACATTGAGATTGGTTGGATTATTTCAAATCAAATTGGAAATGGTTATCCTGCTCAGGATCCACTTTAGCTTCCAATTTTGAAACGGTTACATCAGAATACTGTCGCGGAATCATTTGTGTTAGTTCTGGCGGGGTTTGTGCCTGCGTCAGAACTCCACCAGCAGATACAATTTTGTCAGCCTCTGTGACTTTCGCTTGATACTCTTCTTCCGTCATCTTTCCGGGAGGAGCCATTTTCAAAATGGTGACTTTATAAGTCCCTGGGACAACACCATTTCTTTCGTCTCGAGGTCCGAAGTAGGATTTCAGTTCAAATTCTCCCATCTCATTAGTCGTGGCATTAATTGTTGCATTCGCTGATTTTATTTCTGGATTATAAAAAACAACCGAAGCTCCCTTTACAGGTTCACCTTTAAATAAAACCGCGCCTTTGACAGGAACTGTTTCTGGAATTTCACGAGTTTCAGACGAACAACCGGCCAGTGAACCAACTACGAAAAAACAGAGTGTGATGCTGATTCGATGTAGACAATTAATGCAAAACATGATTAAAAGCCTCGTAAAATTGTAATTCTGAATTTGGAAATGACACACGTGCAATCGTGCAACGCCGTGGTGAGGATTTTTTTTAGAACTCACCAACCGTCTCAGTTCCATTTTTCGTCCCCAGGGCTCCCCAAATCCCGTAATGACTTGGGCCACTAGTGGCTGGTGCCGCGCCTAAGTTTCCTGTGTCGATATTTTCACTGACAAAACGTACGGCGCCATCAGCCAGGAGAACATGTGCGCCTCCTTCGTGATAACTACTGGCACTCGCAAGCGCCCAACTATCGCCGTGTGTATTCGACATGCATGAAGGACTATTGGGAGGTAACACTGTACAGAATCCGGCAAAATGTGGTTGACCATGTTGCCACATCCCCCCCATATGTCTGTCTTTCTGGACGCTCTGACCTGCGTTGTAGAGTCCACCACTGGCGGTTGTAAAACAGGTATTCGGCGCCGTGAGAACCGAGCTCACACCATTGGCAGCCAAACCACGAACGTCTCTGTCATTACCAGAATAGATACCTCTTTCTGCTAACATGATTGTATTGCTGGCACCGTCGATAATATCTCGAAAGCGAGTACTGGATTGAAATCCAAAAATTCCCCTTGTATTTCTGACACCCCAATTATTTATCGTGTCCCCCATGCAAAAGACGTAGCTTTGTGGGACCGTCCAGCCAAAATTTCGATAGGATGCAGGTGCTGGATTTGAAGGACAAAGAATTAAAGAAAGCTTTGCTTTCCAGGGGGCGTAACCTCCATCATCGCGTGAAGAGCCAAATGCCGGGTAGCTTCCCAGTGGTGAAGCAATTTGATTAAATAAAGGTGCCTGATCAATATAAGGTAACAGACCAATGAATCCACTGACACGGCTTTCATTTCCACTTCCAAACGTACCCGTCCCACAGCCATCAGTAACAGGGCTACCTCCAAAACATCGACCATTGGCGGTTCCCCCCATCATGTGGACAAAGACCCCAAACGTGTCATGATAATTGTGCAATGCCAATCCGATTTGTTTGAGATTATTCTTACAGGTAGATCGACGCGCTGCCTCTCTTGCCTGTTGTACAGCTGGCAAGAGAAGCGCGATCAGTATCGCAATAATCGCGATAACGACCAGTAATTCAATCAGAGTAAAACCGTTCTGTTTTCGGGGCTTGGACAACATCATTTTCACTCTCCTTACAAAACATAAAACGATCTATAGAAGTAGAATAATAAAATCAAACATATAATATATTATATATGATATAAATTGTATAATAAGGTCAATAGAAATCACTCGCATCTCAGAACTTTTTGTGAATTTCTACAGTTATATCTGACGCCCTAAATGTGAACTATAGTACCCTTGTTGATACAATTCCTCACTTCACTGAATAAGTAGATTTCATAGAACAAGGCTAAATGAAACGAAGGTCATCTGCTCTTAACAAATTCTAAGATAACTGAATTTGATATTTCAGTTTCGAATACATCTCTCAAAATACCCACCAAATTTTGTTTTGATTTCTTTGTTAGTAAGGTAGAAAATTCAGTTTAGCACGAACTTTTATTCACGGATTCCGTCTTAGTTGAAACAAAAGAATTCTAAGTTCGAATCAACTAGTAAAGGAGCAGTTCCAAAAGTGATTACACAGAATAGACTCTTTAATTATGGTATAGGAAAGGCGAATCATTCCTTATTCAAGGAAGATCAGTGCAGTCACTTGCTCTGCTTGTAACACCCGGTATTTGCAATTTCGAATGTATATATAGCCTGGTGTTCTCGTGACATCAGGCTTTTTTGTTATCTGGAAGAATCGGTAGCTGAGACGGTATAGCGACGGTCTGAAGAACCGTAGACGAGGATTCGAGCGCCTCCCGATTCATTTATCAAATTCTTACCTCTTTGATCTAATGGACAGGGAACAAGCCTTTGAAGTCAAAGATACGAGTTCAATTTCCCCAAGAAATACAAAGTAACGGAAATCCGTTCGATTTGATTGAATCATGAAAATTTTTTCTTTCAGGAAGTCATCCGGCTGGATGAGGAGCCTGTCTTGAAAACAGGTGGCGATTAAAATCGCTTGTGGGTTCGAGTCCCACGGCTTCCGCTTTTTGTTGAAATTCGATATGGTGTTCGTAGTGTAATGGTTTTGCACGTAACACTGTGAATGTTAAAGAGGTGGGTTCAATTCCCCCCGAACACCCTTTTTTAAATGATCAGGACTGAAATCATGGTAGCATCAACATTGGAACGACCAACGCTGATACTGAATCGAAACTGGCAACCTGTGGGGGTTACGACCGTTGCTCGTGCCGTTGTCAAAATCTGGAACGAGAGCGCGTTGATCGTCGACCCTGCTGACTATCAAACATATTCGTGGTCAGATTGGGCAAAGTTATATCCAAATGACGATGAATTGTCGATTCAAAGTAGTCATTCACGATTTCGGGTACCAGAAGTGATTACACTTCTGAAGTATGATCGCGTCCCGCGCAATGTTGTGACGTTCAGTCGTCGAAATGTTTTCAAGCGTGACCGTTTTACGTGCCAGTACTGTGGTTGCCAACCAGGCAGCGAAGAACTCACAATCGATCACGTATTGCCGCGGTCTCAAGGTGGCGAAACTTCATGGGAGAATTGTGTCCTGGCTTGTGTGGAATGCAATTCAAAAAAGGCTGCCCGAACGCCATCGCAAGCAAGGATGAAATTGCAAAAAGAACCAATTCGTCCGAAGTGGAAACCCTTTTATGCGATGCAAAGCATACGAATCGACAGCTGGTTCCGCTTCATCAGTGAATCCTATTGGAATGTTGAATTGGAAACATGAATAGAGCAAGCGTTCCTGAAAACTAAAGTTGGGAGCGTTTGCTTTCGTATTACTTATTGGAGTTTATCTAATACAGGAATGGCTTCTTCCTGATTAAGAGGTTTTTCCATTTGCCTGGACTGGACTTGAACCAACACTCGCGCATCGCCTTTATTTCGGGCAGCTAGGAAGAGTTCAAAGTCTAATGCTTGTTTTGCTGGTAATTCCTGAGTCGATTCAAAAATCACATAGGATCCGGCTTGTCTATATTTTGCAGGTCCTTTTGCAGAGAGAAACATCAATTCTTGTGGGATTTTGACCCGGAATTCGACATTCGTAGCTGAGGCACTTCCTTGATTCAGCAGCTGTACTTGCATTGCCATTTTTTCGCCTACTTCAAGTGGTCCTTTTAATTCGCTTGTTTCCACTTTCAGTAAAGGTTGGCCAAGTATAGTCGTTTCTGACTGTAAATTTACTGCAAACTTACTGCTGTTATCAATGACGACCTGAACAGTGCTTAGTGCTTTTCCCACGGTCGTTGGTTCCAATTCGATGGATAGCATTTGCTGATCACTGGCTGGTAATTCAAGAATATCCCATTGAACAACCTTACGAACCGGATCAAACTGTCCGTTGGCTGATGCAGAAATAAACTTCATGCCAGGAGGGATTGATTCAAAAACAGAGATGTTTTGTATTGGCTGTTCTGAATTGTTGGTGATAACGTTTTCGTACTGAGCTGAGCGTCCAAGATATCTGTTTTTGGGGCCTTTTCGAGTTAACAAAATTTTCTCACCATTACCGACAACTTTAAGGGGAACTTCTGTTTCCGCTTTTAGGTTCCCATCACCAATGACACTGGAAACATTCTTACCTGAACCGGGTTTGATTGCCTTTAATTTCAGTTGAATCTGTTTAGTTTCACCGGCAGGAATCACACCGACACTGTATTCAATATCATCGCCCCCAGGATGCGAAAATTGTGGTGGAATGAGACTTCGTACATACACATTTTTTGCATCACCCGATCCTGAATTCGTGATCGTATAATTGACTACAGTGATTTCACCAGGTTTCACTGCCTCCGGAGAATCTGATTGGATGATCAGTTTTGGTGATGTGATTTTTGTTGCCGCAGCGACTTCGGTCACAAAGTTCACCGTTGCGACACTTCCAATTTGGCCTGCTTTTTCAGGTATAACTCGAATGGATATTTTCTTTTCAACTCCTGGTCCCATTGAACCTAAGCGCCAAATGATGCGATCATTGATTTGTTCTGCACGCGGAATTGTACCGGTAAGCTTTGCGCCTTTAGGAATACGGTCTTCGACGACCACTTCCTGTGCAGAAGTAGTTCCAATATTTTTAACGAGTACATGGTAAATAAATGGTTCTCCCAAGACTGCTTCGGGAGGTGCCATTTTTTGAATCGTCATTTTAGGGGAATGAATTTTCTGTTGAACCTTTAGTTTTGCTGGTTCATGTGGAACAGGTTGATTCTCTTCAACAAGGCTTAAAGGCTTTGGTTCTGGACTCGGGGCAAGTTCGACAGGATCAGGAGTTGCTTCAGTGACTTTCCTGGGCCCACTTTCGATCGTAAATAGGGGAGGTGTTTCAGGACTCGACTTTCCTTTACGTTTTTTTATGACAACAACATCCGAAGACTTCTTTTCAGAGACAGGCTCTCGTTTTGGCTTAGGATCACTATTAAATGGCGATCTATCCTTATCGAGTTGAATTGAGTTATCTGTAATCTCTTTTGCTTCAGGATTTTCAGTTGTGATTTGTGGAGCAGTCCCAATTTCATCTTGCTTATCAGGAACGGGCTCTATTGATTTCGCACTTGATTCTGTAGCAAATGGATTGAATTCCGGTTCTACTTCGGGAGTTAATTTTTGTTTCGGTGGAATCGAAAGTGTCTTCGGTTCTGATTTTTGATCAGGAACTGTCATAAACGGATTGGAATCGATAGTAGGAATGTCATTCGTATTTTTTTTACTTACCTCAAACGGTGGTTCATTATTTTCCAGTTTCTTAACAGGCAGTTCTTCTTCTGTAAATGGGTTTTCTTCAACTTGAGTTTGTTCAACCGGCTGAATTTTCTGATCTGACAAACGAGGTTGATCTGATGCTGTGTCAGCTTGTTTAAACGGATTCACTGAATTTTCTTTGCCGGGAATCTTTTCAGATGGGTTCGTTTCTTTAGAAAGCGAGCTTGCAGTTGAATCCGATGCTGGTAAACCAAACTGTGGTCCTGTCTTAAACTCTGATTGAGTTGGAGTAAGTGACTCCACTTTTTCAAGAGGTGTTTTTAGAGAATCTGAAAAGGGATTCTCGGTGGCTTTGGACACTTTCATCTCTGAAGATTCACGGAAGTCAAGACCTTTGGGAGGGGCCTCAAGAGTCATACCCTTCTTAAACTCAGTAACTTCAGCCACTTTCTGGTCATCGGTTACTACTTCATCAGATGCTGCCGTAAGTTTGATTTTGGAAGATTTTGTGTTCGGTTCAAATGGTATTTCGCGAGGCTTTTTTTTCTGAGTTGGTAAAAGTTTTGCAGTGCGGGCTGCCAATTCAGAAAGCTCAGCAGGTACTTTGCTGAAAGGGATTTTAAGTGGCTCCGTATTTTTTTCTGTTTGTTTTCTCACAGTTGCAGGAGCGTCGGGATATGAGACCTTATCATTCACACCATCGAGTGATTCTAATTGGCTCATCTGGCTCTCATCAGCACCAGTCTGCATCCCTTTCTGTGCCTGAAGGAACATCAAAAAGCCTAGACCAACGACTCCGGTAACGGCGATGAGTTTGATCGCTACATTCGACATGGGACTCCCTTCCCGCTGAACAAGCTCTTAAGTAATACAAATTGTATTGAAGCTGATAGCAAACCCGAGATAAAAATCTTTCAACCTAAGTTGAAGTGATTATTGGTATTTTTAGCTCACACTAAAACTATCGAAGAAATTCAAGGATTGCTTCTTGCGAGGGATTCATAGCAAATATTACAAATCATGGGAAGAGAATATTTGAGAAAATTTACGTATCTGCTTTCAAAAAAAGATGATACGGATACGATTTGATTGAACAGATACAGATATTTATTCTGTTTGGGGTGGTTCAGTGTCAAAATCAAACCACTTCATCGCACTACTCATCGGTTCGATTCTCAATACGACATAACCATCCTGAAAGATACGCACAGTTCCCGTTGATTCTGAGACGGCAATCGCAATCGCCCCTGTCGATTTGGAGATGGCAGCGGCAGCCCAGTGACGAGCCCCCAAACCTTTAGAGAGAGTCAACCCCTCGGCTGAAGCATTCAAAATACGCCCCGCAGATTGCGCGACCCCATCAGAGCTGATTATGAATGCCCCATCAATTTGAGCAAGCTCTTTCATACTCTCTTTGACGCGTGGATTCGTCACAACGCGATCTTTTTGTGAGTAGCCTTTAAACGGGTCATGAACTTGCTCGTGAGAGAGACCTAAGACTTTGCGATGGTTTCCTACTACAAATAAGGCACCAACGGGTTTTCCTTCACGACCTTCCCTACCAATTTCAACTGCTAAATCGACGACCGTTCGTAGCGTCTGCAAGGGGACTTTGGTTTCCAAACGCTGCAAATCGCGTGAAGTTAGTTTTGCTAAATGATCTGCAAGACTGACAATACTCAGAGAATCAGCCTGTTCCCTCTCAAATCCTGCATACAGAGCAACGATCCGTTCGCCTGATGCAAGAAATTCATCTGCAATCGCTTCTAATATCGCCTGACTGATTTGGACTTGTCGCGTTTGTGGTTCGTGAATCAAAGGTACCAAGTCAATACCATCTTCCTGAGCAGCGCGCTGAACATCAGGCTTATCAGACGAAACGACAAGGCGTAACTTCCCTAAAGCTTTCTTGATTTCCAGAAAATTATAGGGAATATCAGCTAACAGGAATACGACTTCAATCTCACAATCACTAGCCAACCGTTTGGCGGCTTTTAACAAGCTTGTTAATTGTGAAGAGAGCTCAACCCGTTGCATGTCCGGTCTCAGTAGAAGTAGATTACCTATAATAGCATATAATTTAAAACTTCACGCAATTTAGGTATCTGACTAGTTTGTACCAGCTACAGCATTCTCAAAGAAAGTTCTTGGTAAATTTGAGGCGCCCGCACGGTGTTCATTTGAATCATTCGTCAGGGCAAAGAGAATATGGCTATTTGCAGTCACTTGCCTACCTTCTCGTCGCGTTGTTATCTCAGTGTAAAATAATTGACGTCAGCGTCAACTCATAAGTGATTGCCAGCTCTTAAAAAAACGAAGTCCAGACTGAAGTTTCGCATAGACAATGGAAATTTTCTATATGCCTGACATAAGAGAAATATCAGGCATATACCCCCCCATTTCTCTTATTGAGAATCTGACTTCGTATTTTTCTGTGCAATTTCAGTAGGATCGACCAATGTTTCTACCCGAGACGAAATTGCTCGCATTGCTCCTTGCCCTTGAAATATCCCGACCTGTGCTTTATCAAGAGAAATGTCTTGTAAAACAATGATCCCCTTCTCGATATCCAATTTAACGGTCCCGGAGGGTGTTTTTTGTATTAATTGTAGTCCAATTTTGGGGTCATTTTGGCGTGCGATAATCTTAGTTTTGAATTTGATTTCAGCAATTTGGTCATCGACGGATTCTAAAGTGAAAGTCCGTCTGATAGGAATTTTTTTTCTTAGTTTTTTGCCAACAGCAACTTCGATCTCATAATCTTCTTTCCAGGTATCTCCGATTTTTACTTCCTCTTCGGGAAGTGGAATCAAGAAACCCTGGTTATCAGGTTTTGACTCACTCTTCTTAGGCATCGCCTTTCCGAGTGGAGAATAGACCATACGAGAGGGTTTACCGATGGTTTCTCGTATTTTCTCATATTGTTTCAGGTCCTTCTGTTTTGGATCTTGGGAATCAAAAGTGGCTGGTGCCTGATTATCAAACTGAGCGCTCATTCGCACACGATCAATCACAGTTTCCAGAGTGCCATTTCCCTTTTCATCAACCCATACCACACGATAGTGTTTTTCGGTTTTAGCAGTGTTGATTGTTGTTTGTTTATTCAGGTTCAATTGCACTGATATTTTGTTCTGTGAATCGACCGTATAATGTACAAACTGAGAAGGCGTAAATTTATAGCGTAAAAGGTATTGCGCTGTATCTTCCTCTGCAAAAGTAAGATTGTAAGATACAGAGGAACAAATCAAACTCAATGATAGTACGCAGAACACAAAGGACCGCATCAGGGACTCCTTCCCTTAATGAAAATGGGTTACTAAATTCCTTAACCTTTGCTGAGATTAACACATCGATGAAATTATGGGGAGGTCATTTTTTCGGAAGTCAGAAGAAATTTATCGGCAGACATCATTCAGCACCATATTTCGGCTGTCCCCCCCAGCCCAGCTTGCGATTGAGCCGAGAATAGTAGTTGAAACCGGGGATACGCGCGAGTTTAAATGCGACGGTCGCTTTTGAAATTTCCAGACGGTCCCCGGAAGAATAAGGCACTTTGATTTGCCCGTCAATCACCAGCATCGCGCCTGGTGGAACATTGGCAGCAGTCAAAGAATAAAGCGCACTCGCATTGTCAACTAAAGGACGATTCGAGGGGGTGTGCGGGCAAATTGGTGTGATCACAAACGCCTGAAGGTCCTGTTTCAGGATCGGACCTCCTGCCGATAAACTATGTGCCGTCGATCCAACAGGAGTACTGATGATGAGCCCATCTCCGCTATAAGTCGTGACTAATTCGTTGTCAACTGCTAATTCAACATCAATCATTGACATCGCGCCTGCTGAACTAATCACAACTTCATTGAGCCCCAAATACGAATTGGTTGTTCCGTCAGCCAGGAAATGTTTGCATTCAAACATTAAGTGCTCAACAATTTTATACTTTCGTTCTAAAATCAGTGGAAAGTTCTTACAGAATCCGTCAGGGGTCAGGTCAGCTAAAAAACCTAACCGCCCCAAATTAATTCCGATCATAGGAAGTTGGTTCAGTCTCATCTGGCGACAGGCTCTGAGGATGGCTCCATCACCACCGAGCACAATCACCAAATCGGCGTCGGAGTTATCTGGATCGAAGTCTTCGATAACTGAAACTGAAGAGACATAGACAGAAGGTTGTGCTTTGAGATACTGATGGATTTGATCCCAGGCTGTTTGTATATGCGTACTTTGATCACGCTGAAGAAACATGATATTTAAAGGGCGATCAGACATATCCCACTTTCAGAGCAGAATCAAAGATTGATGAAGACTATGGTGTGCCCGGTATTATATGCATCTTTCAGGTTGTATCCAATGTCACGTCCTCAGTTCTCAAACAACGCCGGAAATTATTGTTAGTAAAAACAAGCGACAAGCAAACGGGATCGAGTTCGAGCGGATCTCATCTCAACAAGCCCTGCTCAACTGTGAATTTAGTTCCCAATCGACTAGAATTCACGCTTTATTCTATTTTATCTGACTTTCACCAATGAAATGTCTCCATGAATTACTTTGCACATGGAATGAGATTTGTTGATCGCCCCTATTTTCTGACAGGAACCGCCCTGCCCGATTTGCTATCAGTCGTCGATCGTCGTGTCCGACTGCGGCGAAAAAATGTGCTCCCATTCACACAAGATGAATCATGGATCCAGTCTGAAATCGCCTCCGGTATCAAACAACACCTTGATGACGACCATTGGTTTCACTCGACTCAAGGATTTTTGGAAATCAGTACCGACCTCTCGCTTATGTTTCGTAAGCTCTTTGTTAACGATCAATACGCACGCGTCGGATTTCTGGGACATATCGTGACTGAACTGTTATTGGATGCGGTTTTAATGGAGCAAAATCCAGGATTAATTGATCATTATTATGAAGCGTTTCATCAAATCGACTCATTAAAAGTAGAGGTTGCCACAAATAAAATGGTCAACAACAAAACCGATCAGTTAAAACACTGGCTCATCCATTTTTATAAAGAAGGTTTTTTAAAGGATTATCTCGTCCCACAAAAAATGTTGGTACGCTTGAATCAAGTTATGAAACGAGTCAAACTACAGCCATTACCTGGAGAAACGATTCCAATACTGAAAACCGGCCGCGGGATCGTCGAAAAACGTCTCAACGATTTATTGCCGCCCGAACATTATGTGTCTTAATTGATTGAAAGAAAACAACTATGAAGTACGGCTTGAATATGCTGCTTTGGACTTCGGATGTGAATGAGTCGCATTTCGGACTGCTTGAACAGATTAAAGGCTGGGGATATGACGGCGTTGAATTACCTGTTTTTGAAGCCGACGAACAGAAATTTTTGCAGGTCGGAAAAAAACTATCTGAATTAGGTTTAGAATGTACTGCCGTCACAGTTTGCACGCCTGAAGAAAACCCGATCTCCAGTGATGCAAAAATCCGCGAAGCGGGATTGTCTCGATTGAAACGTATGATTGATATGTGTGCTGCTTCAGGAGCAACTCACATGTGTGGCCCCATACACTCTGCTTTAGGTGAATTTTCTGGTGCAGGAAGAACAGCCGATGAATGGAATTATGGTAAGGAAACGCTTGCCAAAGCGGCCGACTATGCACAAGAGCATGACGTGATGCTCGTCTGTGAATATCTGAACCGTTTCGAATGTTATTTCTTAAACTGTGCAGAAGACTGTGCACAGTTTACGCGTGAAGTCAATCACCCGCACTTAAAAATGATGTATGATTCGTTTCATGCCAATATTGAAGAGAAATCAATCACTTCCGCAGTCAAGGCATGTGCCGATCAAATGGTGCATGTGCATATCTCTGAAAACGATCGTTCTACTCCTGGTGAAGGCGGAGTGAACTGGGACGAAACGTTTTCTGCTCTGAAGGAAGTAAACTATGATGGTTGGTTAATGATTGAAGCATTTGGGTTGGCATTACCAGAATTGGCAGCAGCAACTCGAATCTGGCGCAAAATGTTTCCAACCGAAGAACATTTAGCAACCAAAGGACTGGAATTCATGAAAACCCGTTGGGAAAGTTGAGTTTCGATGCTTTGATTTAATAGAGAGTAAACATCGTGCTGAATGTTTACTCTCTTTTTTTATTCAAGCAACAGCTTTAGCTACAATTTCCATCGCAGATGCGCAGAGCATTTCCGCATCATCGATTAGTGGTGCTTCTGAAATTACCCGAATAATAGGCTCAGTATTACTGGCTCTGACTTGTACCCAACGGTCGTCCCAATCCAACCGCAGGCCATCACCCTTTGTTGCTGTTGCAGAATCAAAATGGTCTTCAAGGGCGTTGCAAGCGTGGTCAACTTTTTCTCTGGGACAAGTGATTTTGTTTTTGACGATGCTATATTGAGGCAATGCATCAGCCCATTCACTCAAGGGCTTTTGGGAATCAGCCAGGCCCGCCAGAATATAAGCCATGCTGACATAGCTGTCTCGTACATAGCCTACTTGAGGATCGATCACTCCCCCGTTTCCCTCGCCGCCAATGATTGCGGATTCCTGTTTCATTTTGGCACAAACATGGGCTTCTCCTACATATGAGCGGGAAAAGGGGCAATTATATTTTGCTGCGATATCTGCCGTGACACGACTCGTTGAGCCATTAACGACAATCGGGCCCGGAGTTCTTGCTAGAACATAGTCGGCTGCCAACGCTAGAGTAAGTTCTTCTCCTATATAGCGACCTGTTTCATCTACAATTGCAAGACGGTCTGCATCAGGGTCTTGGGCAAAACCAGCGTCCGCTTTGTGTTTGACAACTTCTTCACAAAGAGAGGTGAGGTTTTCTTTGAGAGGTTCTGGAGTGTGTGCAAATTGACCATCTGCCGTGCCACCGAGAACAATGACTTCACAGCCTAGTGCTTCCAATAATTGAGGAGTAGCAACTGCTCCTGAACCATGATTGCAATCCAAGACGATTTTGAAGTTTTGTTGCTCGACATTCTCACTATCAATCAATTTTAAAACACGATCGATATGAGGTGCTGCCGGGTCATCATAGAGTTCTAGTTTTCCCAACTTGTCCCAGGAAACATAGTTGAAGGTTTCGTTATTGAGTACATCAAGTAGTGCTTCACCCTGTGCTTGGTCATAGACAGAACCGGCTGCTGAAAAAGGCTTCAAACCATTCCAGGGAATGGGATTGTGACTGGCTGTAATTTGAATTCCACCAGCGGCCTTCAGATGTGTAACAAGAACACCACAGGTGGGAGTCGTTGCGATGCCAGCATCAATTACACGACAACCTGTCGCTATCAACCCGGCAATAACCGCATGACGTACCATTTCACCACTCGCCCTACCGTCACGCGATAGAACTACAGTCCCTTGGTTTGCTAATGTTCCCACTGCTGATGCAAATTTTGTTAAATATTCAGGAGTTAATCCATTTCCGACAACGCCCCGTAATCCAGAAATACTGAGAATCCGTTCCGACATAATTACACCTGAAAATTAGGTTGAGTCAAAATTCAATCATTCAAAAGTTGTATACTCTGGAAAACCATAATTAAGCTCGCTTCAATTGACAATCCCTGTCTTGAGAGAAATCAATTCGTTCTTACAGGATTTATCCATTCCTCGGCTTGCTGCTGGCACTCAATAACACATTGTCTCGTGAGCTCCAATAATTCTTTTTCTGCACCTCTGTCGCAGTATTGCTTGATCAACTCTGCAGAAATTGGTTTGCCAAATACAACTCGCACAGGTTTCAATCGAAGAAAACAGGCTCCGCGCGGTAACGCGCGAAACGCCCCTGCAACTCCAATTGGATAGATTGCACAATCAGTTCGCTTTAATAGAGCTAAAAAACCAGGTTTGAATCGTTGGACTGTTCCATTGTCTGAACGAGTACCTTCCGGAAAGATGCCAACAAAGTTCCCGTCTTCTATGTTCTGAATGGCAGCACGAAAACTTTGTGAACTTGCCGCCTTTCGACTAATAGGAATCACAAATTCGTAACGTAAAAAAGGCCCCAGAATCGGCACCCTAAATAGAGAGTCACGAGCCATGAAGCTCACTGGACGGTTAAGTGGGAGACCAATCAGCAAGGGGTCGAGAAAGCTCTGATGATTACTGACCATCAGGCCTCCTCCCCGTGCTGGTAAATGCTCTTTCCCCCGTGACTGGTATCGCAGCCAAAACGCAAAAAAAACTTGCAGGATCCATTGAAAAAGAATCCAGAGAAAATTTCTGCGATTACTATTAGCTGTCGAAAATTGTTTAATTTCTGCCAACTCCGTCGCCTCTCAATTTATCTCTTTGAGATTCAGCTTGGCAGGATCCAGGACAACATGTTTGATCAACTCTCGCTTCCAGGTATATGTGATATGTACTTTTCCGTCAGCCGTTTGAATGACAGCAGGGTAAGAGTACTCACCTTTTTGGTTTTCAAGAACAAGGCCGGTTTTCCAGTTTTTTCCATCTGAAGAAATTGCGACATGTAAAGGGCTTCTGCCTTTTGTTGTTGGATTATACACTAAAAGTGAACGACCATCTTTGAGTGTGACCGCGTCTGTACCGCTATTGGGATTGGGAAGCGAAGTGGCAGTGACTTCACTCCAGGATCGCCCATTATCATCTGACCATGCTTCGACAATTTTACCTAGTCTCCGACTTCGGCAGAGGATTTGTAATCGATCTCCATAACGAAGTACGGACGGTTGAATCGCACCAACTTTATGGCCATCGTTAAGCGGGCCAGTCCGATGCCAGGTCTTTCCTAAATCGGGAGTCCATTCCATCTGTAGCTGCCAGCCATCATGTTCTGTACTTGCGGGACACAAAAGAGTTCCATCAGACAGAAGAAAGGGTTTATTTTTTACTGGACCAACAAAACCATCCGGTAAACGTGTCGCTTTACTCCAGGTCTTTCCGTGATCGTGAGAAATCTTCAGCATCCCCCACCATTCACTTGGATTGGGTCCCACTTTGTAAAAAAGCAGTAAGGTCCCCGGTTTCGTTTGAAATAAGACAGGGTTCCAGCAGGGCCAGCGATGATTAGCGTCTTGGATGCCATCAGCAACACTCACTGGTGCCGACCACCCTGCCCCTTTGTTGCGGGAAAGCCAGATTTCCACATCTTGATTTTTTTCAGCTGTACCACCAAAAAATGCACAGACTAATCCTTCTGGTGTCTCTGCAATCGTCGAAGCGTGGCAAGAGGGAAATGGAGCTTCGTTATAGACAAATTCCTGCATCACTAATCCAGGTTGCTCAGAGGTCGTTGCTTTGGGAGCTTTTCCCATTAACGCTGTTTCAGTAAAAAAACCAAAGTACACAGGAAATAAAAGAATGATAAACGCTTTTACAGATTGCAAGCAGAGCATAGTTGTACCTTCTTTGCTAAGGAATCATACTTCAGTTTCAATCAACAATTTCAAAACTCAGGATATCATTCATTGTAGGAGAGTGGAATTGGCAACGAAAATCTAATCCAAGTAAAAAGAGAAAATCTACTCTTTTTCTCAAATAGATGGGCTTAATTGAGATTTCGTAAAAGCAAAGTACAGTATCGAGATACAAGCGGGCGAATTGTTTTTTAAGCTCAACATCGATAGGATGACAGATTACTTTACGGGCTGTTTCCTATTGCTCGTCTTACTGGAATTGTCTCTCGTCTCGCATGAAATAGTGTGAATTTCTCGTTTCTATTTCATCACATATGAGTTTACTAAAATATCTAGTTGAGCTTGAAAAGCCAAATTATTTCCCATAGCAAGAAAGTAAATCCAATGGATGCCGAAGCATTGAAATTAGCAACTCTCTGTCTACATGGTGGCCAGGAACCAGATGGTACAACAAACTCACGGGCTGTTCCCATTTATCAGACAACTTCTTACACTTTCAACGACACTGATCACGCGGCCAGACTTTTTGGCCTTCAGGAATTCGGTAACATTTATACGCGGCTGATGAATCCGACATGTGATGTCCTGGAAAAGCGATTAGCCTTACTGGAAGGTGGTTCCGGAGCTTTAGCCGTCGCTTCCGGGCAAGCTGCTGAGTCACTTGCGATTCTAAATATTGTGGAATCGGGACAGAACATTGTCTCTTCGTCCAGTTTGTATGGTGGAACATATAATCTGTTCCATTACACTTTTCCGAAATTCGGTATCAAAACCAATTTTGTGGACCAAAGTGATCCTGAAAACTTCAAAAAAGCAATCGATGAAAATACTCGATGCATTTATGTAGAAGCGATTGGGAACCCTCGTTGTGATATTCCCGATTTTGAAGCCATTTCTAAAATCGCTCATGATGCAGGGATCCCGTTAATTGTTGATACAACCTTGGCGTCGCCTGCATTATTACGAGCTTTTGAGTACGGCGCAGATATTGTGGTTGCTTCTTGCACAAAATTCATTGGCGGTCACGGTACTTCGATTGGCGGTATTATTATTGAAAAAGGCGGCTTTCCTTGGGATAACGGAAAATTCCCTGGCTTGACCGAACCCGACCCCAGCTATCACGGTCTTAAATTTTATGAGACCTTCGGAGGGATGAATATCGCATATATTCTCAAAATTCGCGTACAATTACTCCGCGATTTGGGACCGGCGATGAGTCCGTTTAATGCGTTCCAATTCTTGCAAGGCTTAGAAACTCTCCACCTGAGAATGGAACGTCACAGTCAGAACGCGATGGCAGTCGCTCAGTTTCTGGAAAGTCATCCCAAAGTTTCCTGGGTGAACTACTGTGGTCTCGAATCACATCCTTCATTCAAAATGGCGCAAAAGTATTTACCCAATGGATGTGGAGCCGTTTTTGGATTTGGAATTCAAGGCGACACACCAGAGCAACAGCAGTCGAATGGAGTCAAATTGATCAATCATGTAAAATTATTCTCGCATCTGGCTAATGTTGGCGATAGTAAGTCTCTGATCATACACCCATCCAGTACAACGCATCAACAATTGACACCAGAAGAACAATTAAGTTCTGGAGTCACGCCCGATTTTGTGCGGTTATCGGTGGGAACGGAAGATCAAGAAGACTTAATAAACGATTTAAAGCAGGCTTTGGATCAGATCTAGTCTCAAAAGCCTAACACGGGATTCAGATTCTCTCAGGAATCGACTGCGATAATCAGTCGGTTCCTGAATTTCAAATAAGTTAGTAGATGTTTTCTACTATGTATGACGATAATTCTTTTTATCAACTCAGAGAAGAATCATTGATTCGCTTGTCGAATGATTTTATGAGAATTAAAATAAAGCCAGCTTGTATATTGCCCTTGTAGCTCAATTGGCAGAGCAACTGACTCTTAATCAGTAGGTTCTAGGTTCGATTCCTAGCGGGGGCATTTGTAAGGCTATGACTCATAACGAGTTGTAGCCTTTCTCTTTTTAGGCTCCCTGCTCGTTTTCAGGAATGCTACCTAAAGCCCTGCACGACCGCACCGTGGCTGCCTCGTATCGTGTGTCAGCCACTTTTTAAGCATTCAAGCCTACCTAGAATTTGAGTGTTGTTTTCATAGGATTGTAAATTGGCTTCTCCACTCTGGTACCGCGAGCTTTATTCTGCATGGCATTCATCATGACTGTCCAATACCATTTTCTTAATGGTTTCCCAAGAATCGATATCAGATGACATTTTTCTAGAAGTCTCAAGAGTATGTTGAGGCTCCCCTCAGTTCTTTGAGGATATGACATACATTCAGACAAACATATTCAATCTCAACTGAAGTGAGCTTAGATGAGGAAGGCAAGTAGAGCCCCGTTGCCGCTAATTGCTCCGCATTCTTAAAGTTGTCACTCTCATCATAAAACTCTCGATACGCTGGCTGAAGATGTAATGGCACAAAAGCAGTTCGTGTTTCTATTCCATTGCGAGCCAGTTCCAGCCGCAATTGATCACGAGAAATAGATCCGGGTGAAGTCCGAAGAAAATACACCCAGTAAGCGTGCTCAGTCCCTTGATCCTCTTGAGGTAAAATTAAACCACTAAAGTTTGAGAAAGCCTGAGTGTATCGTGCTGCTATTTTTTTTCTGGCGTCACACAATTGATGAAATTTTGCTAACTGTGAGACTCCCACTGCCGCCTGAAGATTTGTCATTCGAAAGTTATAACCACGGTATCGATGCCAGAAATGACGCTCGGGTGAGAAAGCATGGTCTCGCATCGTGCGACAAACCATCGCAAGGTCATCATTGTCCGTAGTAATCGCCCCTCCTTCTCCGGTGGTGATAATTTTATTCGCATAGAAACTAAACACGGCACCATAAGCTAAAGAACCAACGGTTTTTCCATGAATTGTCGCTCCGTGTGCCTCGGCGGCATCTTCGATTACCGCAATTCGATCAGTGTCAACCTGTTGCAAAAGAGCAGAAACATCCAATGGTCTGCCATATGTGTGGACCACAACAATCGCTCGTGTCCGCACATTGACTTTCTTGAGAATCTCTTCTAGACATATATTTTCTGAACCTTCATCGCAGTCGACAAAAACGGGACGCGCCCCAAGATGGACAACCGAACTGGCAACAGCCACCATCGTAAACGACGGAATAATGACTTCATCTCCTGATTTTACGCCACAGGCGGCAAGGAGAAGATGGAGTGCAGCGGTTCCCGACGACGTAGCGATACAATGCCTGACACCCGTCAGTTCTGCAAACTGTGATTCGAACTCAGTAACAAACCGTCCCCCAGAAGAAATCCAGTTTTCTTCAATACACGCCTGAAGATTCTCCAAAGCTGCGGCATCGATGTCTGGTTCACAAACAGGAATGTAAGAACGGGGACTACTCCGATCAGCCGCGGAAAGAGTGGTCTGCCCCAAAGCAGGATCAGGAGAAGGAATTGTAGAACGCTGTTTATGTGATAGCTTGTCTATATCATATTCATACGAATTTAACAGAGGACCAAGATTAGTGTCCATTATAAATTAACAGGCCTTATGTTTGACAATTATAATAATATTTACACAAACACTGTGTACATACAAATACACTGGATTGAATCACAAAGCAAGTGAGAAACATGCTGCAAGTCAAAATCAGACAGAAGCACTCAACTTGAATTACCATTCGCTGTTCAGTCAGAAATCCAACATGGTAATCGCTGAATGCTTAGCTTTGGATTTCGATTATCACATGAGGAAACTGGTATAGCCGTGGTCGATTTATTGACTGGATTTGAAGCAAGAGAAAAAAAGCAGATTTCAATCTCTAATAAAAGCTTTGCCTCAATAAATGGCCCGAGCAGGTTGTCAAGAATAGTTTTCCTGTTATCTTCTTGTCCCTCAATTTCCTAAGGAAGTGCACTCGTCTTCGACAGTCCATCCAATAGAATCACGTCCTAAGTTTGTGTATCTTCCACCATGAGTTCTATATAGCCATTATGGCCAGACAGTCTTGGTTACAGAACTAAAAAAGATAATAGAAGCACTGAAGCGTCGATTTTAAATCGCCAAAAACTAGTAATTTTGTTTAATTATTTCTACCGAAGATCAACACAGTATATATACAATAGGCTAGTGGATGAAAATAAGCCTTCTTAATCTAATTCGTGCAGTATTTCAGCTTGAATGTTGTCTGATTAATAAGAATTACCCACCAAATCATTGCGGACTTTTACACATATGGCGAGTGACTGGTACTATAAACAAGATGATCAAGAACTTGGACCGTATACATTTCGCGATCTGGTCGAAATGGTACGAGAGGAGAAGCTTACAGCTGAAGTGTTGGTTCGCCCTCATTACACTAATGAATGGCAGCGGGCAGATTCTGTAGTCGGCCTCTTTCATATGGCCCGGCGTGATCCAGCTACCCTTCCCCCAGTGAAAGAATCTGCCATAGAAGAAGTCGATGAGTATGCGGATGCTGAAGATATAGATGCGTTACTTTCTTCTTCTGATGAAGTGGGAGATGATGATACAGAAACTGATGTTGCTGAAGTAGCGGAAAAACCAGGTTGGTTAAAACGATTGCTCTCTCTAAGAAACAGTAAAATTCCCGCTGTACCTCTTGACCCAAATCGTGATATCGACGTTGATCTCAGTCGGCCTGTAACGGCTGAATCCAGCTTAGATCAACTAGATGAAAGTGTGGATTTTGAATCCGATAATCATGTGGGGGCTACTGCGGAAAATAGTGCTGAAACCAATGAGGAGCCAAACTCTAACGAAGAAGCCAATGTTGGAGCGTATTCTGAAGACACATGGTCTTCGGCAATTGATGCAGCCGTTGAACGAATTGACTCCCGCGCACCAAAGCCCGAAGAAGCGCCTGTTCCTAAGCAAATCATGCCTGCGATTACATTCTCATTTCTGGACACACCAGCCTTTCGTAAAACCTTACAGGCGAGTGCCATCGTGCTGTGTGCCAGTCTAGCTATTTATGGATTTGTAGATTGGATGGGGCAAGGCACACTCTTTTTTCCACTCATCGGTGACTGCTCACCACTGATGTTTTTGGTCTATTCTGTACTAACCTTTGCGGTAGTAATCGTTATTGGTTCTCTGCTCGTTTTATTTTCCTCATCTTATTTACGCATCGGCTTTAAACTGGGGTCGGTTATCGTTACTGCTAACTTAACAGCATACATGTTATTAAACTGGTCGGATGAGACCGTGGTAACCTTTCCTACTCGGAATCCCACCCCTACTGAGGCAAAGATAGCCTTTCCGTTAATCGGAGAGTGCTCTTCATTTGCCTATTGGATGTACTTTGTTGATGTCATAATTTTTGTAGCTGTATTCACTTATTTTGTAGCCTGGTGGTTGGAGGCACATGCTGATGATGTATAAAAAACGTCAGTTTAATCAAACAACGGCGTCTTCTTATATCACTTGGAGAAATTATCCTCTTTCAGGTTACACGATTATTGAACTCCTGGTTTCCGTTACCATCATTGGAGTTTTAATTTCGATTGCATTACCCGCGGTACAGTCAGCACGAAATTCTGCAAGACGAGTCCATTGTTTGAACAATTTACGCAATGTCAGCCTCGCTATTCTACAGATAACCGATAGTGCAGATCGATTCCCTGCCTGTGGCTATTATGGTGATGGTACTCCTGCCACCGTTGGTACTTATCGTAGCTGGGTTGTGGATATTCTCCCTTATATTGACCAATCGATTATCTATAACAAATGGGATTTTGATGTACGTTATACGAATCCCATAAATGACCCATTGGCAAATACTCATATTCCTGTATTAACCTGCCCTGATGATATCACTGAAGTCGTTGGCAATGGAAATTTAACTTATGTCGTGAGTAGTGGCGTGGGCTTTACTGCTCAAATAGCTGGTATTCATGACTGCCCGGTTGGTCCATCGAGTGGAAAATTGGATCTCAATGGAAATGGGATTACCTGTAATTCCTCAACTCTTGGTGATGGTACACCATCAGACCGAGAATTACTGAAGCAGATGGGTTTGTTTTTTAATGAGACATGGAAGGGGGAAACCAGAGCGAAACGTCATCATAAAATGGCGGGGATTACCGATGGGGCCTCAAATACCATGCTCATTTCAGAAAATATTCGCACAGGATATGACCCTGCAAAACCGAGCTCCAATTGGGCATCTCCCAATCCTTATCTTACCAGTTTTTATATCGGAAATCCTTGTTTGAATGGGAACTGTTCAAGTGGAAATGTCGATTATAATCGCTCGAATTCAGGTTCAAGTAGAATTAATGCTGGTATCTCACAACCAGAGGGATCTTCCCCCTTCCCAAGCTCACTTCATGCAGGCGGAGTCAATGTGGGGTTTTGTGATGGACACGTTCAGTTCCTCTCAGAAGACATTGATGGAAAAGTGTATGCTGCTCTCGCTAGTCCACAAGGCCAATCATTGAACGGGACGACTTTGGAACAATAACCAAATGGCAACTTGCGATTCTTATATCTACTGAGTTTTCTTAGAAATGGCAGTGCTTCTTGCGATTGAGATTTGGCCCCAATAACCCCCAAAGCAAAAGCCATGACTGGTACCAAGCTTCTTCACTTTGGAGAAGTCTTTTGGCATCTCAATTTATTTAAGATTGATTCAAAATTAAACCATTGTACTTGATAACAGTCCAAAACAATGATCAAATGAGTAGGAACCAAGTACAGTGACTCACATAAGAATATTCAAACTTATTCGGAGTATTTGTAGAGGCCTAAACAATCTCTGGCAACACTTTTATGACCGAAAAAGTCACCTTGGTTCTTACGATTCTGGAACTGCAAACAAATAGTATAACAGTTTTAGGGTAGTTCGAGTCGTGATCGGAAGCGATTTCGATGGTAAGTCCGCAGCAATTGAAGAGAAAGAAAATTGAGTGTCCAGAGTAAACCTTAAAACAGAAAAGGACAACTCAACGGAATTAACAAAGCCGGATATGTATTCAGAGCAATTCATCTGGTACTGTTTATTATTGCTAGTCGTGATGATGGGAGCAGCCGGGCGAGTTTATGGTTTGGGTGACTTGAGCCTGTGGTTCGATGAGTGTTTTTGCTGGAAGATGTCGACTTTCCCTCTCTCAGAGCAATGGCAACGAGCCTCACAAGACAATCATCCACCTCTCTTCTATTTTATATTAAAAGTTTGGACGTTAGGTTTAGGTAGCTCTCCTGCTACTGTGAGATTACTAAGTGTGATGTTTGGCCTTTCAACTATTTTGGGAACATTTTTCCTTGTAAGGGAGATTGAAGCCGACGTCTTCAAAAGCACCAGAGTTGATCCGAGAGTTATGAAACCAGCGTTATTAGCGGCTGCTCTTGTTGCTTTAAGCCCTTTTCAGATCGAATGGTCACAAACCATTCGCATGTATGCTCTGGGGGCATCTCTGGGGGTATGGGCTTCTTGGGCACTATTACGGGCACTAACTGCCCCCAAATTTCGAACGCGGGATTGGATCGTTTATGGATTCCTTGCAGCAGGCTTGATTTACACACACTATTTTGGTTTCTTCATTTTAGCAGCGCATGGACTTTATGGAGGAATGAGAATTCTACTGGCTCTGCTTAGCAAGGAGAATCAGCGACCTCTTAAAGTACGAATCGTGTTGCTTCCTTTACTCTCGGTCGCCATCGTTGGAATCTTATGGTGGCCTTGGATGGATGAATTTCTATTACAAAGACAAAGAGGTCTTGAGCAAGAGTGGGGTCGTCCCCAAGGGATTGATCATTTGACCCGATCAGTGGCTGAAATGTTTGGTTTTATGTGGAATCCCGCCAGCACTGAAATGTATCGTGCGAAGATAATAGCAATCCTATTTTCGATACTTACTATTATCGCATTTTTCTTTGGTAGAAAATCAGAACGATTTCTGGGGTTAATCGTCTTGTGTTCTTTTGGTTTCGCTCTGTTTTTAGGATCCGGTTCGAAAAGCCTGATTGCTTCCTGGTATTTCCTTTTTGCTCACGTTTTTTTTCTCTGTGCAATAGCGGTAATGCTGTTTCGAATTCCATCTCGCTATTTATCTCGAATCGCAATTACCGCTGTACTGATCAGTGCAGGCTGGCAATTTGCTCAACAGCTCCAATGGCGAGATACACGCATTGATTACCCCAGTTTTCAAGCTGCAGTGAATTATGTTGAAGCCTTGCGTGAAAAAGACGAATTAATCTTCGTCAATGGCCCTCGTGACTTTGTCGCCGTGAGTCCTTACTTGAAAGATTGTGACCCAATGTTTGTAATTTCGAAAGAGTGGGACTTTGTTTTTGGAACAGGAACAGCAGTCGTCAGCACTCAAAAACACCTTACCCCCACTTCCGTTGCCGATCTGGAATCACAACGAGCATGGGTAATTTTTGCAAGCAATAAGTCAATGTATCCAAAGGGTGTTGAGATGCCCAAAAACTGGGTGGACATCACTGAAGAACGATTTAATGACTGGCGTTATGGACAAATTATCGTACAACAATACGAACGAATTAATTCTATTAATTGAATTTCACATTAAGATCACAACCTATTGGTTCACTATGAAATTTCATTCAACAAAAAAAGGAAGTAATGTGATTTGTTTAGAGTATCACAACGCTTCTCAAAACACATACTTCGGGTAATTAAGGCTGATTACAATGTTAAAATATAGTGAAATTATTTGCTCTTTCTTTACGGGGCTAATTTTAGTCAATGGAATCGTTTTCGCTGCAGACCCTACTCCAGGAGAGTTGGCAAAGAAACTCGATATTGATTCCAATGGTAAGATCACTCTCACCGAATTTCTTGTCGGGAAAACGAAAGATCAGAAACGACGTCGATTGTTCTTTCAATATGACACTAATGAAGATCTCAGTCTGTCATACGATGAATTGAAGGCCAAAATTTCCAGTCAGAAATTATCAGGAGTTAATAATTTCCGCTATCATGACAAAAATTCCGATGGAGAACTGTCATTAAAAGAGTATCTCCCTTTAGTCGCTTCCACGAAGCCACAGTTAGCAAAACGGAATTTTAATGTCGTCGACTTTAATGGGAATGGTCAACTGTCTCTGGAAGAGTTCAAAGCACTACCTGGTCTGTTACCTGTAGCAGAGCGTGGAGCGATTCCTGATCCTATCGCGGAATTAGCATCTACAGTTCAACAAAAATGGGATGTACTTCAGAAGTCAGCCGACCAGAATAAAGATGGTCAACTCTCACAGGCTGAATGGCCGCAAAAAGAATTACAAAAACAATTGACTCCACTAGCCGATGTGAAGTTCACAGATTGGGATGCTGACCAGAACGGTCAAGTCACCAGCAAAGAAGCTGCTCAATTGATTGCCGTTGCATATGGAATGCGTGAAACAAACGGCGCACCACTTCGAGCCACCAATGGATTAGTCCTCTATCGTTCCTACATCCAACCGACGGACAAAGATAACGATTACCGGCTCTCGAAAGAAGAGTACCTACCTTCCATACGCCGTCCCAAAGAACAGGTTCAAGCAGAATTTACAAAAATGGACGCGGATAAAGATGGCTTCTTGAATTACCAGGAATTGACTAAATCTAACACAACAAATATCGATGAATTTAGCTACTTTTTAAATACTGACAAAGACCTGGATGGTTTATTAAGTGCGGAAGAATTACTCAAAGTCAATTCGAATGATTCAGTGAAATCACGTCTGCCTCAAGGCTTTGCAGCGTTTGACAAAGACCGTGATGGAAAGCTGAATTTGCGCGAGTTTCGTCTGGCACCAATCGGATGCAGTTATGTTACCTTGCGAATTTATGGTAGAACAGATCTAGATCATGACGCAGCACTTTCTTGGAAAGAATTTTACATAGAAGACTCTCCCGAAGTTATCGGCCTGGCTTGGGAATTATTTCGTCGCTTTGATCGCAATCAAAGCGGCAAGCTAGAAACCAGTGAGATTGAATTTCAGATCGAACCCACAAAACTCTCACCCCAAAAAGCCTTTACTTTCCGAGATAAAAACGCCGATGGAGCACTCACACTGGAAGAATATTTGGCCCTTGTAGAATCAAAAAAACTACAACTAGAGAAGCGAAATTTTAACGTCGTTGATTTTGACGGCAATGGTCAATTGTCACTTGAAGAGTTCAAGACACTACCCGACCTGTTACCTCTGGAAAAACGTAGCACGATCCCGGATCCCATCGCGGAATTAGTAACCGCAGCTCAGCAAAAATGGGATGTACTTCAAAAGACAGCCGATCAAAACAATGATGGTCAACTCTCAGCGGCCGAATGGCCCCAGGCTGAATTGCAAAAACAACTGACTCCTCTAGCGAACGTAAAGTTTAAAGTCTGGGATGCAGACCAAGATGGTCAAGTTACCCAAAAGGAGGCCGCGCAGTTGATGGCCGTCGCCTATGGAATGCGACATGTCACAGGAGCCCCCTTGAGAACTCCGAATGGACGTGTGATTTATCGCTCATTTATTAGACGATCTGATAAAAATGGGGATCACCGGCTCTCAAAAGACGAATACCGGCCTTCCAGTAGTTGGTCAGAAAAACAGACACAAACTCAGTTCAAAATACTTGATGCAGACCAAGATGGTTTTCTGACTTATCAGGAGCTAGCCATGTCCCCCCTTTCTAACATTGATGAACTGAGATTTTTTTTGAGTTTTGACAAAGATTTAGATGGACTTTTAAGTTCAGCAGAATTACTCAAAGCCGGTCTGAATGGTGTGACTGAATCACGTTTGTCTCAGGGATTGAAAGCCTTCGACGAAGATGGTGATGGGAAATTTTCTTTACGTGAATTCCGTCTGGCACCGGTCGGTTGTAGTTATATCACGTTACATGTGTATGACAAAAACGACTTAGATCATGACGCAGTACTTTCCTGGGAGGAATTCTATCAAGAACCTTCTCCCCAGGTCATCGGTCTGGCTTGGGAGTTGTTCCGTCGCTTTGATCGCAATCAGAATGGTCAATTGGAACTGAACGAGTTTGAATTTCGAATTGATTCTTCCAAGCTCACTCCAGAAAAAGCTTTTACTCTCTGGGACAAAAATTCCGATGGAGAACTGTCATTAGAAGAGTATCTCCCTTTAGTCGCTTCCACGAAGCCACAGTTAGCAAAACGGAATTTTAATGTCGTCGACTTTAATGGGAATGGTCAATTGTCGATGGAAGAGTTCAAAGCACTACCTGGTCTGTTCCCTGTGGCAGAGCGTGGAGCGATTCCTGATCCCATCGCGGAATTAGCATCTACAGTTCAACAAAAATGGGATGTACTTCAGAAGGCAGCCGATCAGAATAAAGATGGTCAACTCTCACAGGCTGAATGGCCGCAAAAAGAATTACACAAACAATTGACTCCACTAGCCGATGTGAAGTTCACAGATTGGGATGCTGACCAGAACGGTCAAGTCACCAGTAAAGAAGCTGCTCAATTGATTGCCGTTGCATATGGAATGCGTGAAACAAACGGCGCACCACTTCGAGCCACCAATGGTTTGGTACTTTATCGTTCCTACATCCAACCGACGGATAAAGATAACGATTACCGGCTCTCGGAAGAAGAGTACCTACCTTCCATACGCCGTCCCAAAAAACAGGTTCAAGCAGAATTTACAAAAATGGACGCGGATAAAGATGGCTTCTTGAATTACCAGGAATTGACTAAATCTAACACAACAAATATCGATGAATTTAGCTACTTTTTAAATACTGACAAAGACCTGGATGGTTTATTAAGTGCGGAAGAATTACTCAAAATCAATTCGAATGACGTCGTCGATTCACGCCTCCCTCAAGGCTTTGCAGCGTTTGATGAAAATGATGATGGCCAACTCTCTTTACGTGAATTCCGTCTTGCCCCAATTGGATGCAGTTATGTTACTTTGCGTATTTATGGTAGAACAGATCTAAATCATGACGCAGCACTTTCTTGGAAAGAATTTTACATAGAAGACTCTCCTGAAGTTATCGGCCTGGCTTGGGAATTATTTCGTCGCTTTGATCGCAATCAAAACAATCAACTGGAACTGAGTGAATTTGAGTTTCGCGTGGATCCCACAAAACTTTCACCTGAAAAGGCTTTTACTTTCAGTGACAAAAACTCTGATGGTCAATTAGCACTCAAAGAATATCTGCCCTTAGTCGCTAGCACAAAACCTCAGTTGGCGGAACGGAATTTTAAAGTCGTCGACTTTGACCGAAATGGTCAACTGTCACTGGAAGAATACAAAACACTGCCTGGACTGTTTTCGGTAACAGAACGGGGGGCCGTCCCTGATCCTGTCGCAGATCTGGCCACCACAGCCCAGAAAAAATGGAAAGCAATACACAAAGCTGCCGATCAGAACACTGATGGTCTACTCTCAGAAGAAGAATGGCCGCAAGACGAATTACAGAAACAACTACCTCCTCTGGTAGATCTCAAGTTTTCGGTCTGGGACACTGATCAGGATGGACAAGTTTCTCATGAAGAAGCAGAACAACTGGTGGCTGTTGCTTACGGAATGAAACATCTGCACGGGTTTCCTTTGAGAGCTCCCAATGGATTAGTGCTCTACCGCTCTTATATTCATCGTACTGATAAAGATGGAGATAACCAACTCTCGATAGAGGAATACCTACCTTCTATTCGAAGACCTAAACAACAAGTACAAGCTCTGTTCACTAAAATGGATGCCGACAAGAATGGGTTTTTGACTTATCAGGAACTGAGCACATCAAGCACAACGAATATTGATGAATTGAATTTCTTTTTGAGTTTTGACAAAGATTTAGATGGACTCTTAAGTTCAGCGGAATTACTCAAAGCCGGTTTAAATGGTGTGACGGAATTACGTTTGTCTCAGGGTTTGAAAGCCTTCGACAACGATGGCGATGGGAAATTCTCTTTACATGAGTTCCGCCTGTCACCAGTTGGCTGCAGTTATGTTACTTTGCATGTATATGACCGGAAAGATGAAAACCATGATGGTATGCTCTCCTGGGAGGAATTCTATCAAGAGCCTTCTCCCCAAGTCATCGGTCTGGCCTGGGAGTTGTTTCGCCACTTTGATCACAATCAGAATGGCCAGTTGGAACTGAATGAGTTTGAGTTCCGCGTGGATCCCACAAAATTTTCACCCGAAAAAGCCTTTACATTCAGAGACAAAAACTCTGATGGTGAGTTGACCCTGGAAGAATATCTGCCTTTAGTTGCTAGCATAAAACCACAGTTGGCAAAACGGAATTTTAATGTCGTCGACTTTGATCGGAATAGTCAATTATCATTGGAAGAATACAAAGCACTACCCGGACTGTTTTCGGTAACAGAACGGGGAACCGTCCCTGATCCTGTCGCAGATCTGGCCACCACGGCCCAACAAACATGGCAAGCTATACAGAAAACAGCGGATCAAAATGCTGACGGACAACTCTCGCAAAAGGAATGGCCCCTAGTTGAACTACAGAAACAGCTGACACCTCTGGCAGATGTGAAGTTTTCAATCTGGGATGCAAATCAGAACGGCCAAGTCACTCAAAAAGAAGCGGAACAGTTAATTGCTGTGGCTTATGGGATGAAACATCTCAATGGGTTTCCATTAAGAGCCAGCAATGGTTTGGTACTTTACCGATCCTATATCAATCCGACAGACAAGGACGACGATCATCAGTTCTCAAAAGAGGAGTATTTGCCTTCCATACGTCGACCCAAAGAACAGGTTCAAGCAGAGTTTACAAAAATGGATACCGACCAGAATGGATTTCTGAGTTACCAGGAAATGACCATTTCCGACACAACAAATATCGATGAATTGAAGTTCTTTCTGAATAGTGACAAAGACTTGGATGGACTTGTAAGCCCGGCAGAATTGCCCAGAGTGAATTCAAATGGCGCAACTGGCACGCGTGTATCTCAAGCTTTGCCAGCTTTCGATGAGGATGGCGATGGCAAATTTTCATTACGTGAGTTCCGTTTGGCGCCAGTCGGTTGTAATTACGTCACTTTGCACGTGTATGGCAGAACAGATCAGGATCACGACGGGCAACTCTCCTGGCAGGAATTCTATCAAGAACCTTCACCCCAGGTCATCGGTCTGGCCTGGGAACTATTTCGTCGTTTTGATCGTGACCAAAATGGCCAACTAGATCTGAGCGAGTTTGAGTTCCGTGTCGATCCCACAAAACTCTCACCGAAGAAAGCCTTTGCTTTCAGAGATAAAAACTCAGATGGTGAGTTAACCCTGGAAGAGTATCTCCCCTTAGTCGCTAGTACAAAACCACAGTTGGCAAAACGAAATTTTAATGTCGTAGACTTTGATAAGAATGATCGACTCTCATTGGAAGAGTATAAAGCACTGCCAGGTCTACTTCCTGCCGAGAGACGAGGTACAATTCCCGATCCAGTCGAAGAGTTAGCTAATGCAGCCCAGCAAACATGGCAGGCTCTTTACAAAGCTGCCGATCAGAATTCTGACGACCAGCTTTCAGAAGCGGAATGGCCAAAAGCCGAATTACAGAAGCAATTGACGCCCCTGGCGGATGTCAAATTTACAGTTTGGGATGCAGATCAGAACGGACAGGTCTCGCGCAAGGAGGCAGACAAACTCATTGCTATTGCCTATGGAATGCAGCAAGTGAATGGCTTTCCTTTAAGGGCTACTAATGGATTGGTACTCTACCGTTATTATATTAAAGGGGCAGACAAAGATGGCGATCATCGGCTCTCAAAATCGGAATATTTACCTTCCATTCGCTGGCCCAAAGAAAAAGTTCAGGCACAATTTACCAAACTGGATGCGGATCAAGATGAATTTCTTACCTATGCAGAACTTGCTACATCTTCTCTATCCAATATTGATGAATTCAATTTCTTTTTGCGTAGTGATACAGACCTAGATGGTTTGTTGAATGAGGAAGAGTTGCTCAAAGTCGGTTCAAACAGCACAATCGGAAAGAGCTTATCTCAGGGTTTAAAAGCCTTCGACGAAGATGGCGATGCCAAATTCTCTTTACGTGAGTTCCGTTTGGCCCCGGTTGGTTGCAATTACGTCACGTTGCGCGTGTATGGTAGAACAGATTTGGACCATGACGGAAAACTCTCCTGGCAAGAATTCTATCAAGAACCTTCCCCACAGGTCATCGGTTTGGCCTGGGAGCTGTTTCGCCGATTTGATCGCAATCAGGATGGTCAGCTGGATCCAAATGAGTTTGAGTTTCAATATAATCCAGCAAAAATATCACCGAAATTAGCTTTTGCTACTTCTGACAAAAATTCCGATGGAGAACTGACGTTGGAAGAATACCTCCCCTTAGTTGCTTCCACAAAGCCCGAATTAGCAAAACGGAATTTTAATGTCGTCGATTTTGATGGGAATGGTCAACTGACACAAGAAGAGTACAAAGCATTACCCGGCCTGTTTTCTGCCGCAGAACGGGGTATGATCCCTGATCCTGTCGCCGATCTCGCTGAAATAGCTCAGCAAAAATGGAAAGCTTTGCACAAAACCGCCGATCGAAATAAAGATGGTCAGCTCTCTCAGAGCGAGTGGCCCCAGGCCAATTTAAAGAAGCAGTTGACTCCGTTAGCCGATTTGGAGTTTAAGGTTTGGGATACCGATCAGAATGGTCAGGTAACACACAAAGAGGCGGAGCAGTTACTAGCTTTGGCTTATGGGATGAAACATCTAAGTGGATTTCCATTGAGAGCACCAAATGGTCTAGTGCTATATCGTTCTTATATCAATCCAACAGACAAAGACGGTGACCATCGGCTATCAAAAGAGGAGTATCTACCCTCTATTCGACGCCCTAAAGAGTATGTGCAGTCTTTGTTTACCGGGATGGACGCCGATCAAGATGGATTTCTGACACACGCAGAACTGACCACATCCCCTACAACGAATATCGATGAATTCAGCTTCTTTCTGAATAGCGATAAAGATCTGGATGGTTTTCTGAGCCCGGAAGAAATACTAAAAATTGGATCAAATGGTGCGACGGAATTACTTTTGTCTCAGGCCTTACCAGCATTTGATGAAAATAAGGATGGGAAATATTCCCTGCGTGAGTTCCGTTTATCTCCACTTGGCTGCAATTATGTCACACTACGCGTGTATGGCAGAAGAGACCTAGATAACAATGGGACTCTTTCCTGGAAGGAATTCTATCAGGAAGACTCTCCACAACTCATCGGCCTGGCTTGGGAATTGTTCAGTCGTTTTGACCGAAATCAGAACAACCAGTTGGAATTGAGTGAGTTTGATTTTCGTTACGATCCTGCCAAAATATCACCAGAAATATTTTTTCAGGTTGCAGATAAAGATAAAAACGGAAAGCTTACATTTACAGAAGTTTTCACTGATAAAGCACCTGAAAAAAAGAATTCTCTCGAGTATCAACGTTATCAGATTCGTCAAGCAAGAGCAGAAGATAAGTTTATGAATGACGATCGAAATAAAGACAATTCACTTGACTACAAAGAATTCTTACAATCTCGGCAGGCAGCAGCCAAAATTGCTGAACGCCATCGTCGAGCGGTGGGAAGAACAACCGCTGATGATGGTTCAAAGTGGCTATTCCCAGTCATTATGACGCTTAATATAGTTCTGTTAATCGGAGTGGCCTTTTATTTTATGCGACGTAAAGCAGGATGAAAAACATGCATGTTACGCGTTTTGAAAAAAATTGTTTTTTGGCTTCTGCCTCTAAACAGGTATGTTTTAGGTCTGGTATCAGTCGCATCGAGCTACTTGTTATCATCTTTCTTATCATAATTACCGCAGCCCTTTCCATTCCAGCAATTCTCTCATCAACAGAGAGTGCACGTAGTACAGTCTGTAAAGATCATCTACGTAATTTGGGAATAGGCCTTCGACAATACCATGAAACATTTCAATTCCTACCTCCAGCAGCAGTCTGGAATCCAGGTCGTTTTCATTCGATGATGCTCAATCAAAATCGTCGAGTCGATTTAATAACACATGAAAACTGGGCTCTTTTGCTCTTACCTTATCTTGATAGGAAAGATTTAGCGGACACATTTGATTCATCCCACTCCATCGGCTCTGATGAAAATCAGATGTTACGTACTACTTCACTCACCGAAATGTCATGTCCGACTGATATCTATAACCATCAAAATAATCTTTATCGCTTTGAGTTAGATCCGGACATTCCTCCTCAGGTTCAATTTGCTCGAGGAAATTACGCAATAAATGGTGGAACACAATGCCATCGCCCACAAATTGGTACATCTTCGCATCCAGCAGGTGAAGGGGTTAAAATTATTGCCAACGATGAAAATCGTCATTTTCAATATGTCGGTACTGGAATCGCTGGTGTGAATCGGGCGTTTTCAATGGATGATTTCACAAATGGCCAATCAACGCTTGTCGCGATTGAAGAAGTGAGAGCTGGGATTCATCCATTAGATCCACGAGGAGTGTGGGCATTAGGACAGATTGGTGGCAGTATCACTTCTGCACATGGTATCTCTGGGGATGCAGGAGGCCCTAACAATCAATGGGATCGTGCCGACGACCTGCTGGGATGTGGAAAATTACACGCAACAATTGGAAAAGAAGCATTGACTAAGGCAAAGATGCCTTGCACACACTACATTGATCGGAATGATCAAGCCACTGCACGAAGTATGCACAAGGATGGTGTCAACATACTGTTCTTAGATGGTGCTGTTCGATTCGTTCATGATCGAGTGGATCGTGGCCTGTGGCATGTCATGCACGCACGAGACACACCTTTCGAGATTCTAGCTGATAATTTTGAACAGCGACTGAATCACTTAGAACCTTCTATAGATGCCGTTGCTAAATTCAGCATCGGTCAAATAAAAGAATTGAAGGCTGGTGACATATTCAAAAACTCTCTAAATATGAGTTTTGTTGTTCTTCCTCCTGGAGAATTTCAGATGGGTATACCTGATACTGGTAATAGCTCTCCTGCTCCTCCTGAAAGTCCAACCCATCTGGTTCAAATTACGAACTACGTTTGGATGGGACAGCATGAAGTCACGCAACAGGCCTTCGAATCCGTTATGGGAAATAATCCTAGCTTTCATCAAACAGCCCAAGGAGAATTACAACCAGGAAATTTTCCTGTGGAGAGAGTAACCTGGTACGATGCGGAACAGTTCTGTCAACGGCTCAGTAATCTTCCTGAAGAACGTGCTGCCAAACGTCGATATCGATTGCCAACAGAAGCTGAATGGGAATATGCTTGCCGAGCCGGGCGTTCAACGCCCTATGATTGGACCTTTGCCAAGCGAAAATATGTTCAATCAGGTGAAAATGCTGGTGTAGCCCCCCTACCCATTTCTGCTGTAGGAACATATGCTCCAAATGAATTTGGTCTTTATGATATGAGAGGAAATGTTTGGGAATGGTGTGCAGACTGGTTTGATCGCACCTATTATAGCCGATCTCCGAAAAAAAATCCTCAAGGTCCTCAAGAAGGATTTCTTAAAGTATTGAGAGGAAGCGATTGGATTTACATCGGCGAACTTTGCAGGATTAATTACCCGATCCTTCCTCCTTGGAAATCCAACCGCTATCTTGGTTTTCGGGTCATCTGTGAAACGACTCCGAGCCCATAAATGCTTTTCCATGAGGCAAAGATTAAAACTCCATCATCGCCTCTATTTTACTAGATCACGCTCATAGCAACGTATAATGAATTCCGCATTAAATTCCTTAAAACGTCTTCGGCTCACCTCACGCCATCCTGACGGCATATGAACCGACCAAGTGCCTCCCAACCATCGATCAGCATCAAATGTCCAAACCCGTTTATTAGTAGCTCCACCTAGCTCTTTTAAGTCAAAGTACTCATCATCGCGCATAACCGCGGTTCCTTGATAATACGGGTAATTACGTGGAGTCCCTTTCGTGTATAGCTGATTCCGGTCACTTGTATAAAAAACAATTGTGGTAAATAGCATCGGATTACAAACAAGAGCTAAGTCCCCAGCTTCTCGTTTGTTATCAAGATATTCTACTGCTGCCTGCATTCCCGGCAATGAAGCATCAAAGGCTCTTGTGAGATATTGCTCCTTAGTCAGCCAGCCCATGGACAATACCACAATAAAAACACCAGTCCATCGGAATACTTTCCACGGAATATCGCTAATCACAACAGCAACAGCCGTCAATGCAAATAATTGGGCAGCAATTAAATAACGAGGGACAAAAATTGTTCTCATAAACTGTGAAACAATGATCGCTGCCAAAAATGGTAACAACGATGCCAAAATTAAAAAATAATCCGCGGGACGACGGCGGATAGCAAGGAGGAGGAATATGCTAAAAAAGAACTGTCCTACAAAAATCCCCATTTCAGGTGTCACAGGCCATGCCCACTGTAAGTCGAAAGCAAGACACAGCCTTGTACCAACAGCATCCCAGGTCAAAGGTGGAGTCGGCATTTTTTCAGTCACTCTTTGCCGATGGTCAAGAAATACAAGCAACCAGGGAAGGAAACAAAAATAAAATGCAGCTCCCGAGATTAACAGTGGTTGAAAAGAAAGAGTAGTAGTGGCACTCGATTTTTTATATCGCTGAATTGCTATATAGCTCAAGGCAAATAGAAATTGAGCCATTGCAATAAACAGACCGAAATAATGAGTATAAGCTCCTAAGAGTGAGGTGAGTACAAATAATCCCCAAATCCACGGCCCCGACTTTTCTCTAAATAGTGCTCTAAACAAGAAATAACTAGACCAAACAGCAAAAGTGGGAGACATTGAATACATCCGCACTTGCTGAGCCCAGTCAACATGAATAGGACTGAGGGCGACCAATAACGCCGCCAAGATAGCCGCAAACTCTGTATTGACCTGTTTCTCGTCGCTCGTTCGTTTCTGATAAGCCTCTTTAATAAAGAAGTATGTTCCTACAACAGTTCCCATACTACACAGTACGCTCAGTAGTCGAGGAGCAGTTAAGAGGTTTCCGAATATAAAAACCCAAAGCTTCAGAACCAAATAATAGAATGGCGGATTGTCATCATCAGTAATATTTCGATGCATCATATCCAAAAAAGGGAATTCCACCATTTTTAGCGTGAAGCTTTCATCAAACCAATACGCCACCTGAAAGAGGTAGCTTATTCGCAAAAAAAGCGCAATGGAAACTACGATTAGCAGCCACAAAACTCGAGACTGTCTAATATGATCATGCAGAACTTTCAAGTTTGAAGCTAGCTCCCAATTTCGGCATCTGTTGAGAAGATAAGCAAAGTTTTTCAGCAATTCTAACTGCTCTTAGTAGTAGATACAAATGTCTTCTTCCTTCAATATACTCCGTACTGTCTTCTGGTTAATATTTTTGAGTCAGAATGCGTTCGGTTCAAAGAGTATCCAGACATAATATTTTTCAGAAAACACGTCGTAGACAATTTCGAGTATGTATAACTGTTGCAAGGTCTGACTCACTTTTTTCGGACACAAAATAACAGCCATCACGTACTACGAAGCCATTGATTGAACAATTGAAATCTCGCATCGAGCCACTTTAAGCCGCTATGTGTTTAAACGACTTTATCAAGCCACCGATGTGTGCAATCACTTGCACCTCGCCCATTAATAATTTCTCTACTTCGTCTGGAATCTCTCGAATCGGTAGCTGATAGTTATGCGTCGTGTGCGAGCGAAGAGTGTTATAGTACGCGGTGAAACTACAAATCTGATAGTCTAGATGCTGCTTACCAAAAACAATAAACTTCGCCCAGTATTCCAATTTGATTGTCTCAATGAATCGCTCACATCTTCCCTTACGATTTGGAGAAACTATCGGAAGAGTGTTTGTCTTGATTCTGGATTGCTGCAAAGTCTCAGTGAATTTTTTTGTTTGTTTCCCATTCCGGTCGTGCATGATCATCATCGTTATAACATCACGCTCCCTACACTGCTCAATGAAATTTTGAGCTAGCTCACAAACCCAGACTAAGTTGGAATGCTCTTTAGGTTTGGTGATAATCGTCTTTCATGTTCGTAAACTCAGAAACACCAACAGGACTTTAGCCAGTCCGCTCGAGAATTCCCCTCCATTTATCCGCCCACTAATAAGCACTCTTTATACAAACGTAAAGTCATAGTGTGGTGGAAGTAGAAGACTTTCAAAATCAGATTTGGCCAAGTGTTGTTAATGCTTAATCCAAACCAATTTGATCTTGGAGACCATAGGATAAATACGGAATCAAGTGGCACAATGTACAAAATAAACAATTCGGTAAAATTGTTAAAAAAAGTAGAATATGCATTATTTATTGTGGAATTGAAGTCGTCACATAGGTAATTATAGTGACTAAACTGACATTGGGTGAAATGCGCACCTGGGCAGACTACGTCTAGAGTTGCGTCATATTCATTCACATTTATATCAAAATAAGGTGTTTGCTGCATTATGCATTCCCTTATCTGCGGGCCTTTATCGTTATCAGACAATTTTCCTACCTCAAGAATTCTTTGAATTACTAGCAAAGGAATGACAGGATGCTGCTTACGAACTGGCTCAATGCGCTCACTTCACGTATTAAGAAACGCCCCACTTTTCGTTCCCGAGACCGACGTGACATTAGAAAGCGTTGGCAAGCTGCTATCAGCAATCAATTTTCCACAACAGAAGTCTTGGAAGACCGAACGCTATTAACCACATTCTTTGTGGATGATGATTTCAGTGGATTAGGTAATGGTTCGGTTATTGCCGGTACAGATACTGATCCCATCACACCTGGAGATCAAGAAGCGGTTATTGGAACCACTGCGTTTGATACAATTCAGGCAGCTCTCACCGCCGCCGCTGCCACAGGTGATACCATCAATGTCGCAGCCGGCCTCTATACCACGACTGGCACGCTCGATATTAATAAATCCGTATCAATTATCGGTGAAGGAAAAGATGTTGTTGAAATTCGCAAAGCAGGTGCTCCTTTAAGCAATTTTGACGAGGCGATTTCTATCACGGCAAACGATGTTACGATCAGCGGCGCACAGCTTGGCTGGGAAACCCATACCCCAGCTACAGATTATCAGGGCTATGTTGTAGTCACGACAGCAGACAACACAACACTGACAGACTTATTGTTCTCAGACAACTATCGTAGTGCGGTCATCTTTGCAGGAGCAGATAATCTCGAAGTTTCCGATTCGATTTTCGAGGGCAAATTCGGTCGTGCGGCCATTCGAGACGGGAGTGGTGGTGCGGGCGAGAATTTTCTCATCACACGAAATGAATTCCGTGCCGACCATTTCCGCTGGGGCCCCATTTCAATAGGTCCTCAGGGATCGGGAGGCTCATCGGGCGCTTATAGTGGCGAAATTTCATTCAATTATTTTGGAAATGGTTTAGAACCCGGTTCGTTCCAGGAAGAGGGAGACCAGAACTACACTGTGACCATTACCAACCCGGGTATCACGGCTGCCGGTCTGGATATTATCCATAACACATTCGACTGGCAGGATTCCGCGGTTACAAACGGTGATGGCAACTTCGGACAGCCAGGAGGAATCTTCTTTGATCCTTCAATCTCACTTGCCCCGAACTCCGTCGATATCTCAGACAATATCTTTAGTGGGTTTACCTTCGACGGACCACAACCCAACAACGATCCCTTGTGGAATACGGCAGGTGGCCAATTTGGTGGTGCCCTGGAATTTGATGGTGTGGATGACTTCGGTATTTTCCAGAGTGCACTGTTCGATGTAGGCACAGCAGGCACTCTCAATTTCTGGGTCAACATGCATGATCAAAGCCAGCGAAATCAATTCTTCGAAGGTTTGAATAGCGCTGGTTTTGAATTCCAGTTTCGTGATAACAGCGGAGGGCAATTCTTTGGAAGCCCTGGACGCGCTGGTAATACTGGAAGTAATTTTGCCATTCAAAACGGAAGCGCGGGAGGAACAGAAAACGTCTGGCAGAATTTGCAATATACGTGGGATTTTAATGGCGGTGTGAATCCTGAAATGCACATCTATATTGATGGTGTGGAAGTAGGATATCTCTCTGGTTTTGATTCAGATCTCACAGGTGAATGGTTATCTGTCGTCAGCACGGTCAGTCAATTAATCACCGTGGGACGCGATGCCAGTGGCGACCGGCACTTCGATGGTTTGATGGATGACGTCGGCTGGTTTAATGCCGCACTGGATATGACTGATCGTGACAACATTCGGAACAACGGCGTTGCCGCTTTGAGTGGAGATGCGCGTCTCATCGCTCATTGGGACTTCGATCAAGCCGCTGGCAATATTGCCGTGGACAATGAAAATGGCATCCAGATGTTTCTCTCGGCGAATGGTATCAGCCCACTCGGTCCTGTCTTTCAACCAACGGGTGGTCAGTTTGGTGGTGCACTTGAGTTTGATGGACTTGATGATTTCGCCACCTTCCAGGATGCAGCTTTCGATGTGGGCGAACAGGGAACCTTAAACTTCTGGGTCAACATGGCTGATACCAGCCGACGAAATCAGTTCTTTGAAGGTCCCGGTGATGGTGGATTAGAATTCCAGTATCGTGATAACGGCGGTGGACAATTCTTTGGACGAACTCAGGACGGTGCCGATTTCACGATTCAGGATGGTGGTGCGGCAGGTGTCCAGGGAGTTTGGACCAACGTCCAATACACGTGGGATGCCACTACAGGTGAAATGAGGATTTACCTGGATGGTACTGAAGTGACTTATCTGGCAGCCTTCGATGAAAATCTGGCCGGATTTGACATCAACAATTTCACGGAAACACTCAGCGGCTTAATGAGTGTCGGACGTGATCCCGGTGATGGAAGTCGATTCTTTGCCGGCCTGATGGACGATATTGGCTGGTTTGATGGTGTGCTGAACCAGACCGATCGTGATGATATTCGCAACAATGGTGTCGCAAATCTCGCCGGTGATCCACGGCTCGTTGCGCATTGGGATCTGGATGATGCTCCCGGAACGATGATTGCTCCTGGCGACAGTGGTACCAGTATTGATCTGCATATTCAAGCAGAGCCCCCTGCTCCTCCCATTGGAGGCTTTGGAGTCATCGCACCTCTGGATGCCACAATAACCAATAACCTCTTCTTTGATAATGATAACGACTCCAATCATGTGCTGGACCCATCAAACAAGCTCGGTGTTGATCCACTCTTTGCACGTGATCATGATCTTGCATTTAACCCTGCAACGACCTCTTTGGAAGAAATTTTCGCTATTGGCTTCGGTTCTCCTGCAGCCTTTATGTCAACCGAGTTTGCCGGTGATCCTGCGACAACGACTCCTCATATTGGAGCATTCCAGGATTTATCGCTCTTCGGTACAGGTGATATCGTCATCAATGGTAGCAATGCCGATGACCTGCTTGAGATTGTTTTCACCAGTGAAACCGAAGCGATGATGACCCTGACAACAGATGTGGGTGGTCTGGGTGAAGTCGTCACAGGCCCCATTCTCCTGACAAATATTACCTCGTTCACTTTCAATGGTCTTGAAGGGGATGACATCCTCAGGATTACCAATCCTGCCGGTGGCTTGCTCAACCCCACAAATGGTCTCTTCTTCAATGGAGGCACCGGTGGCGAAGATGGCGCCGGCGATACCCTGGAAATTCTGGGTGGAGTAGCCACAAGTGTCGAACATCGCTTTGTGGACAATGCCTCAGGTAGTATGTTCTTTGATGGTGAAAGCGTAGCGACGATTACCTATACCGGTCTGGAACCAGTTCTCGATACGATTGTCGCCACCAATCGTACTTTCAGTTTCCTCGGTGGCGCAGAGACAATCACGCTCTCCGATGATGGAGTTGTCGGCGATGGTGTCTCTCAAATTGACTCCGATAACTTCGGTGAAGTTGTCGCCTTTTTGAACGCCACGGATTCCGTAACGATCAATACCGAAGCATTCGGTGGTAGTGGTGTGGATGCCGTCAATATCGAAGGGCTGGACAGTACCTTCGATGCAGACCTGACCGTGAACGGAGGCACTGATGACACGGTGACCTTCCAGACCAATGCCACAGACCTCGGTTCAAGCGACCTGACTGTGGACATCGGCAACGTGGTACTCGATCAAGATGTGATCACAACTGGTAACGCAGACCTCAATGCCTCCGGTGGTTCAATTACTGATGGTGGATCCAGTGCTGCCGACGCCTTAACCGCAGCCACAGCGATCTTAACTGCCACCGTTGACGTAGGGGGCGCCGGGGATGCGGTAGACATCGATGTTGCGAATCTCGAAGCCGATGCGGGAGGTGCTATTAATCTCGACAATAATAGCGGTGCGCTATTAACCATTGGAGGGATTAGCGGATTGCAGGGCTTACAGGCAGTAACAGGAATTACCCTGACGACTGACGATAGCTTGGATGTTAATGAAAACATCGAGACAACCGGTGCTGCTTCACCGATTAGCGTGAGTTCTGGTGTTGATATCAACGTCAATGCTACCGTGCAGTCCAACGGGGGTACTATTGATCTCGTGGCTGATAACAACCTGAATCTGGGCGCGACTTCGTTAGTTGATACAACAAACGCCGCCACTGTGACACTGACGGCTGATAATGACTTTGCAGGTGGTGGTCAATTTACACAGGCACAATTCAGTATCGTGACTGCACGCGGTGGTGATTTGGATGTCAGTGCTACCGACGATGTCCGGATAGCCGACCTGCAAAGTATCGGTGGTACGATTACTGTAGAGTCCATTGCTGAGTCGATTATTGACAACACTGCTTTTGAAGCCGCATTGATTACTGGAAATGAAGTCGCATTGCGGGCGGGCACTGATATTGGCAATGGAGATAATATCGATACTGCAGTCAGCACACTGGCCGCAGTGGCATTTCTTGGTAGTGTTGATATCAGTGATATCGATGCACTGGAAATCGGAACTGTTGATGGACTCTCTGGCATTGCGGGTGGTGCCGCGATTACTCTATTGACCGGTGGAACTGTCACAGTCAATGAAAATATTACATCCAGCGGTGCCGCCTCACCGATTAGTGTTACCTCAGCTATTGACATCGACGTCAATGCCACGGTGCAATCTAACGGCGGAACCATTGATCTGCTGGCATCTAACGACCTGAATCTGGGCGCGACTTCCGTTGTCGATACGACCACCGCAGCCATTGTGACTTTGACGGCCGATAATGACAGTGCCGGCGGTGGTTTATTCACACAAACAGAAGGTGGTCTTGTAAATGCACGCGGTGGCGATCTGGATGTGAGGGGAACCGGCGATCTGCGGATCGCTGATCTGCAAAGTGCCGGCGGTACGATTATCATTAATGCCGTTACCGGAACCATCTTCGACAACACTGCCGGTGAAGCTCCTTTGGTAAGTGGTGGTGCGGGAACCGAACTCTTGCTGCTGGCCGCCTTTGGTATTGGTGCCCCTGGTGCTTCCGATATTGATACGGCTGTTGCCACATTAGCGGCGGATTCTACTAATAATAATATCGTAGTCAGCAACACGGGTGCTTTGGAAATTGGCTCTGTCGATGGTGTAAATGGCGTGGATGCTGGTGGTGCTGTGGATGTTTCCGCTGCCAGTCCCTTGACGGTGGCCGCTGATGTGACAGGTGCGTCAGTCACTCTGACCGCCGGTGATTCCGCTGGTCCCGGGGATGACCTGACTATTAACGCTGGCGTGACCGTCGAATCAACGGGAGCCAATGTGGTTCTGAATGCCGGCGATGATTTTCTGCTCGCGCTGGGTGGCGAAGTGATCGCGACTACGACGATTGAAATCAACGTTGATCCCAGTGGTGGTGACCCGGATCCCGTCGGTTCCACCGTGGACCTGTTAGGCAATGTCGACGCCACACAGACAACCATCAACGGTGGTGACGACGCGGATATCTTCAACATTCTGCCCACCGCGGATTCCCCGATTACGGTGAACGGTGGCGATCCCACATTGCCGGGACCCGGTGATGTACTCAACCTCGACTTCAGCGGTCTGGCTGCTTCACCGTTCCTCACACTGGGGGCGACCCCTGGCTCGGGTTCCTTCGGATTTATTGCTCCGGATCTCGAACAGACTGTGGATTTCACCAGCATCGAAAACGTCAACAGCGGTGGGACTCCCTTCCACCTGGTATTGGACATGTTTGCCGCCGGTTTCCAGAATGCGGCCGATGACACGATTGACGTGCAACTGGATGCCGCAGGCACCAACCTGTTGATCGACGTCAACACCGGCAATATCTTCTCTGGAGCGGCCGCCGACATTCTGTCGTTCACCGTCATTGGTTCGACCGACAACGAAACACTCAACATCAACGAATCACCGGGGGGTCTGCCTCTGTTCGATGTGGCCGCACCTGCGATTCCTGGCTCAAACGGTTCGCATCTGAACAATGCCGCCGATACGTTGCTGGAAGATCAGTTCAATCCGACCACCTACGATGCCGACGACATCACGATTCACTATGACGGTGGTGATGGTACTGATGCCATCAACGTCAACTTCACGACCGCGCACAATGCGGCTTACTTCTCAGACAATATTGACAGTCTGGGCAGTGGTAACATCGTCTCTTCGACACTAGCGGGAACCGACATCGATCTGGGTCTCTCCTTTGGTGCTGTGGAAGGTGTGGGCATCAACGGCGCCGGTGGTGGCTTGCGGGTCGATGCTTCATCGACTCCCTTGACCACAACCGTGAATATCGACGATGACGGTGCCGCGGGAGATGGTGTTTCCCAGATCACGGCCAACGGTGGTTTTACCAATATGGTCTTCAGCGGCTTCCAGGGACTGCAGGTTGTTTCCGGTACGGGGGCAGAAC